>NZ_JBSFDZ010000016.1:0-146797 GCF_053594175.1 Nocardia sp. NPDC001965 | reverse complement strand
GTCCTCGGTCAATTCATGCCTACGTGCCACCACGACCACACATCAAATCAAACCGGCACCTCAACCGCCCAGACTTTGAGGACACTCTCTAGCGGGCCGGGCAGGAACCGCCGGTGAACTCGCCCAGATGCTGCGAGATCAGGCCCGCCATCTCGTCGAGCAGATTCATCCCGTCGGAGAACGTTCCCGAATCCGGTTGTGCGGCAAGCGCTATCGCGACCGAGCCGCCGCTGGCGGGCACGAGGCCGAACTGGCGCACCAGATAGGCGCCGGCCGCGTCCGGACCCCATCCGCCCTTGAACTCGGCCGCCTCGAAGACCGACCCCAGACCCCACTGCTGGTTCGCGCTCACCGAGCCCATCAGCTTCACGACCTTGTCCGAACCCGGAATGCACGGCAGTTTGGCGGCGAAACGCACCTGATCGGCGAGCGACCAGTCGGACTGACCGAACGACGAGTACTCCGAACGCTTCGGTTTCTCCTCGACGACGGTGACGCTGTCACCGCCCTCGCGCAGGACGGCCTGCACCGACTGCGCGGCCTCCCGCGGGGTACCCAGCGAAGACCAGAGGCTGTCGGCGGCCGAATTGTCCGAAGCGGTGATGGCGGCCGAGGTGGCATAGGTCTGGCCGCCGGGATTCTTCCGTTCGGCGGCCAGCACCAGCGGAACCTTCATGGTCGACCAGGCGGGGCCGGTGGTCCATTCGCCCAGACCGACCAGCTGTTGCCCGCCGACCGGCATGATCGCCAGGCCCAGCTCGCCCTTCGCCGACTGCTCCAGCACCTGGAAATCGGCGGCCAGGGTGCCGGGAATGGTGATCGAGACCTTGCCGCCCGGAGCCTCGGCCGCCGCCTGGGTGATCGGAGCGGTCAGCGGACGCTTCTCGGGTTCGGAGCCGCAGGCCGGGACGAGGGCTGCCATGAGCAGGCAGACGGTGACCGCGAGCATACGACGAACCGGTGAGAGTCGCTGTTTCTTGTCTTCTCTCCGCATGGCTTTGGTGATCTCCCACAGTCCCGATGATTCGTACCCGGTCGGAAAACCGTACTCCATCGGCGGCTCCGGCCCGGCCCGGATGAGCCCGCGAAATATCCGCCCGACGGCGGATCACCGGGCCGGTCGGCAGGTCAGTACAGGTAGACGATCGCGTTGTTCCCACCCCGGCAGGTGACCAGACCGTCGTCGGCGACACATTCGAGGGTGTAGGCCTGGCCGGTCACCGGGCTGGTGGCCTGGACCGACACCGGATCACCTTCGGCCGAGGCCACGGAGGGGTCCAGATAGGCCTGGCGCACCGCTTCGGCGAATTCGCAACTGGTCACCGCGGTACCGGTTGCCGCCGAACCGTATTCGGTGCGGCTCGCGGCCGACCCCGTGCAGGGTTGTGCGCCCGCGGGCAGATCCGGCCGCGCGGTGGTGGTCGGCGCGGCGGAGGTGGTTGTCCGCGACGACGGCGTGGTGGTGGTGGGCTCGGTACCGCTGCCGGCCGCCGCGGGCTGTTCGGCCACGGAAGTGGCGGTGGCGCCGGCCGCGCCGGCCGACTCCCCGCCGCCGGAGCCGCCGAGGAACTGCATCGCGACCACGGCGATGACGACGACCAGGGCGAATGCCCCGATACCGATCGATATCGGTACGACCTTCGATCGTTCGCCGCCGGGGGCGGCCTCGCGTTCCCGGGCCGTCGCGGCGTAACTGTCGCGATAACCTGCCTCGTAGGCCGCCGCGTAGGGGTCCGGCGCCGGACCGGGTTCCTCGGCCCGGTAGCCGTAGTCCTCGGCCGGGCCGGGCTGCGCCGGTTCACCGGGGAAATCGTAGGGGGCGGCGGGTTCCTGCGGCGGGTACTGCTCGGCCGGCCGGTAGGCACGGGTCGCCTCGTCCGCGGAATAGGCGAAGGCCGGGGGCTCCTGATCGACCGGCTGGAACACCCGGGTCGTCTCCTCGGCCTCCGGCAGCGGATACCCGGAAGCGTCACCGTAGATCCGGGTCGCCTGATCGTGCGGGTAGAAATCCGCGACCGGCATCCCACCGGTCGCCGGTGCCGGATCCTCGTACTGTGCCGGATCGACCGCGGGGTGCAGCTGCTCGTTCTGGTAGAGGTGCGCGTCCGGAAACGGCCGGATACCGCCGGCCGGTGCCTCGGGATCCGGCACGGCCGGCAGATCGTCGGCCGTGAGTGGGGTGAACTCGAATTCGGTGGGGCGGACCGAGGTGGGGTCGCCGGGGATGATCGCGGGCAGGATGGTGGTGGGGTCCGCGACATTGTTCTCGTCCTGCGGCATCCGGACGACCAGCGTGGGGATCCCACCGGTCGGAGGCGCGGACGGACCCGGAACAGCCGAGGTAGCGGCAGATTCGCCGGAGTACGGTTCGGCGCCGACGGGATACGAGGGACGTGCGGGGGAGTTCAGTGCGGTACGCGCCGCTACAGCTAGTTCACCTGCAGTAGCGAAACGCTCGTGCGGATCCTTGGCCATACCCCATGCGATCACATCGTCGAGCCCGGCCGGTAATCCGGTTCGCTGCACGCTTGCTCGCGGTGGTGGCGCGGTGAGATGTGACCGGATAAGCACGCCGACACTGCTCGCCGGGAACGGGGTCGCCCCGGTGAGGCATTCGTGCAGCACACACGCCAGCGAATAGATATCGGCACGCAAGGTCACCGGACCCGACTCGAACCGCTCCGGTGCCATATAGGTGTAGGAGCCCACCGCGACCCCCGCCTGCGTGACTCCGGTATCGCTCTCGTGCCGGGCGATACCGAAATCGGCGAGATAGGCGAAGTCGGCCGGGGTGACCAGGATGTTCGCCGGTTTCACATCGCGGTGGACCAGTCCGCCCTCGTGCGCGGCGTCCAGGGCGGCGGCGATCTGCTCGACCACCGTGACCGCGCGCTGCGGGCTCAGCGGACCGTCCGCCTGCAGGATCGATCGCAGATCGGTGCCCTGCACCAGGCGCATATCGATGAACAGCCGGCCGTCGATCACACCCCAGTCGTGGATGGGGATGATATGCGGTTCGGCGAGCCGGGCGGCCGCCTGGGATTCCCGGCGGAAGCGGATCTGGTACTCGGGGTCACCGGCGAGCGCGTCGGAGAGCAGTTTGAGCGCGACCACCCGGTCCTTGACGGTGTCGTAGGCCTCGTAGACCTCGCCCATCCCACCTTTACCCAGCAGCGAACGCAGCTCGTAGGGACCGAACCACCTACCGACTTCGGAGCCAGGCGCCTGCACCCGTCCATCCTCTCCACGTGGCGGGCACCGTCTCACCTGGGCGCGGATCGCACTCGGGCTGCCCGTCAAATCCTGGATTGTCCAGGGGAGACCACACCGTGGTCAAACGCGTAGACGATGGCCGCCGCGCGGTCGCGCACCCCCAGCTTCCCGAAGATATGACCCACATGGGATTTCACGGTCACCTCGGAGATTCCGAGCGCGTGGGCTATCTCACTGTTGGCCCGGCCGCGCCCGATAAGGGCCAGGACCTCACGTTCCCGGGAGGTCAGTTCGACGGCCGCGGTGGCCGCGGCCGGGGCGGCAGCCGTACTCCGGTAGGTGGACAGCACGCGCCCGGTGACGGCGGGATCGAGCCAGGCGCCCCCGGCGGCGACGGTGCGGACGGCGCGGATCAGATCTTCGGCGGGCGAATCCTTGAGCAGGAACCCGGCCGCACCCGCCCGCAACGCACCGGACAGGAGCTGGTCGTCGTCGAAGGTGGTGAGTACGAGAACGGGCGGTTCGGGGGCGCGGGCGCGCACCATCCGGGTGGCCTCGATACCGCCCACCCGTTTCATCCGCAGATCCATCAGCACGATATCGGGGCTCTGCGCGGCGACCGCCGCGAGCACCTCGTCGCCGTCGGCGCATTCGCTGATCCGGAAACCGTCGCGGCGGCGCAGGATGCGCCGAAGGCCCCCGCGGACGAGCTCTTGATCGTCGGCGATCAGCACCTCGATCGCCACCGGATCGCTATCGCCGGCCCTGGTCATAAATCTCCTTCTCCGGAGCAGGTTCGTACGGTCCGCGAACACCGCAGCGAATTCGACGCGACCTGTCCACCGCCGCTCATGTCGCGGGACGCGGTTCGTCGCCGGGATCGGGGTGCGTGCGCAGGTCGTGGTCGGCGATGATCTCCGAGATCGGACAGCGCAACCGTTCCCGCGCGCCGGTCGGGGCGCCGGCCGGTCGATCGGTGAGCGGGAACTCGGCTCTTACGATCCAGCCGCCCGCTTCCGGGCCGATCCGGATCCGGCCGCCCAGCCCGTCGGCGCGATGCCGCATCCCCGCGACCCCGGTGCCGCGGCCGAGTTGCGCGGGCAGACCACGCGGGACAGTGTTGTGTACGCGCACGAGTGCCGATCCGTCGTCCACCGACACACTCAGATCCACCTCCGCGCCCGGAGCGTGCTTGGCGATATTGGCCAGGGATTCCTGGCAGATCCGGTACAGCGCCAGCCCGACCGCCGCCGAGGCGACACTCAGATCACCGCCGAACCGCCGGTTCACCGTGAGCCCGGCATTGACGAAGTCGTCCACCAGGGCCGGAATATCGGCGGCGCCGGGTTCCACCCCGGCCGCGGCCGGTCCCGTATCGAGCAGTCCGACGGTACGCCGGATATCGGCCATGGCCTGACGGCCGAGCCGTTCGGCATCGACGAGCGCGTCGGCCGCCTCGTCCACATCGCGGTCGGAGGTCAGCGCGTGCCGGGCCGCGGTCACGTGCAGCAGGGTCACGGTGAGCGAATGGGCGATCACATCGTGGACCTCGCGCGCGATCCGGTTGCGTTCGGCGGCCGCGGCCTGCGCGGCCCGCGCACTCTGGTTCTCCCGTTCCTGATAGAGGAACAGTCGCTGGTACTGCAGCATCACCCCGACCAGCCAGCCGAGCAGGATGCCGAGCGCGTACATCGGGAAACCGGTGCGCAGGGAGTGATCGCCCCAGACGGTCCGGCCGAGAAACGCGAACGCGAGCAGTTCGGCCACCGCGAGCACGGCCAGCGGAATACTCACCCGTTTCGGCGCGATCGCCGCGATCTCGGCGATCACGACCATCAGGACGAAGGGCGCGAGATCGGCGTCCACCGGCTGTACGAAGAACAGTGCCGCCGCGATCATCGTGGCGGCGATCAGCGGCAGCGGTCGCGGCACGATCCCGAACAGGATGTAGGTCGGTACGGAGGCGAAGAGCAGCACCAGGGCGATCAGCGGTAGCGCGGTCGGGAAGTACTCGTGCCGCTGCAGGCAGGCGACCACCCCGATGACGAGAAACGCCAGATCGGTGAACAGCACCACCTTGGGTGGGTAGTCGAACGGCAGTTCACGCAGCGGATGGGGGGCTCCCGGGAGCAGCCTGCCCACCCGGGTGGCCACTCGATTCCACTGCCGCACCCACCGCCCCGCTGCGGG
The DNA here is from genome assembly GCF_053594175.1 of Nocardia sp. NPDC001965. Lineage (NCBI taxonomy): Bacteria > Bacillati > Actinomycetota > Actinomycetes > Mycobacteriales > Nocardiaceae > Nocardia > Nocardia sp. NPDC001965. Next base: position 141,394 of record NZ_JBSFDZ010000016.1, on the reverse strand, counting down.
TGCGGCCGCACCGGACCCGGACCGGCCCGGCGATTGCGTCTCGGCCCGCGCCTCCGGCTCGGCGGCTCCCGGCTCGGATCGGGCACCGGACTCCCCCGCACCACCGGTCACCGGCGGCGTGGGGCCCGCCGCTCCGGCACCGAGTGTGAGGTGGCTCTCAGTCACCTGTCCAGGGTAAGCACCCCGGAGTCCGCCGGCATCCTGCCTGGGCCGGTTCCCGGCTCCGACCACGGTAGGACGTCGATTCACCGCCACGGCACGACGCTTTCCCGGTCCCGGATTCGTAGCGTTGATCCCGAGGCCGCCGCACCACCAGGGCGGCGCACACCAGGCCCCGACCGGAAAGGGCTCTGATCATGTCTTGGGAAGATCAGCATCTACGCACCGAGGTCCTGCACACCGTCCTCGACCGTGCCGCCGGCGATCCGGCGCGACCGGACCTCTTCGACGACATCCCCCACCTCGACCGGCTGTTCGGCGGACCGCAGGGAGTACTTGCGGCACTGCGCTATCGGTGGAACATTCATCTGGACGCCAAACTGGAGCTCGACCCGGGCCGCTGCTGGACCACCGCGGATGCCCGGCGCGAACTGGCGGCCGAACAGCCCGTGTTGTACGCGGTGCTCGACGCGCGCACGGCGTCGCCGGTGCCGGTGTCCTGAACCGGCCCGCGCGGACCGAACCGACAGCCGTGGAAGACGGGGGTGGCGATGACGCAGCCGGCCATGCTGGAACTGACCGATGTGGTGAAGCAGTACCGGGTCGGTGACGAACCGGTCCGGGCACTCGACGGTATCGATCTGACGCTGGCGGCCGGTGAGTTCACCTCGGTCATCGGTCCGTCCGGCTCGGGCAAGAGCACTCTGCTGCATATGCTCGGCGCGCTGGACCGCCCCGATACCGGCTCCATCCGGTTCCGGGGTGCCGAGATCGGCGATCTGGACGAGGAACGGCAATCGGAGTTCCGGCGCCACCGGGTCGGGTTCGTATTCCAGTTCTTCAATCTGCTGCCCACTCTGTCGGCCTGGGAGAACGTGGCCGTCCCGAAGCTGCTGGACGGCACCGGACTTCGGAAGGCCCGCCCGCGCGCGCTGGAACTGCTCGACCGGGTCGGGCTGGCGGCGCGCGCCGAGCATCGGCCGGCCGAACTGTCCGGCGGGCAGATGCAGCGGGTCGCGGTGGCCCGTGCGCTGATCATGGATCCGCCGCTCATCCTGGCCGACGAGCCCACCGGGAATCTGGACTCGAAAACCGGCGCGTCCATCCTCGAACTGCTGGCCGAAGTCGCCGAATCCGGGAACTCGGTGGTCATGGTGACCCACGACCGGGGCGCGGTCGATTATTGCGACCGGGTCGTCACCCTCGGCGACGGCCGGATCGGGTCCGATGAACGGCTTCCGGCCCGGCGCTCGGTGGACGCCTGACCCTTCGCCTTCAGAGCGGGGCGTCCGACCACCAGTGTTCGATATCGCTGCGGGCCCGGGTGCCCCAGTAGCGAACGAACAGCAGCGAATTGCTGCGCGGCGAATCGACCCGGGAGCCGAAGCCCACCACCATGTTCGCGGTGGACCGGCCCCGATCCCCCGGCTCCTCCCACAGATGCGCGGTATACGGTTCGCCGCTCTTGGCGCCGGATACCGAATCGTGCGGGGGCAGACTTTCGATCACCTCCATGGTGTCCTCGACCTCGGGGTAGGTGATGATCGTGTAGTCGAGCCGGGTGGCCTCCAGCGACCGCTGCCGGCAGTCCCAGATCGATTCCCACGGGCGGGTTTCCAGCACTTCGTCGAACACCGGCACCACTTCCAGGATCGGAATCTGCTCGCCGGGCACGAACAGGCTGCACATCGCATCCTGGTAGCCGAACCCGTCCAGTTCCGACCCCTGCGGTAGCAGGCTGGGGAACAATCGACGAGTGCGGTCGCCGGGTTCCCCTGCCGGCTGCTCGTCGGTACCGGACCGAGTGGTACCGGCCGGACCTCGCTCGAGCGTCGAGGGCTGGGTGGCGGCGGGTGCGCTGTCCGAATCCGAAGCATCGCCGTTCACGACCACCAGCACAGCCGCGACGAGCACGGCGAGCACGATGAGTGGTATCAGGATCGCCACCGCTATCCACGGCGCCCGGCTGCGCCGCACCTGCGCGGCCTGCGCCGGATGGTAGCCGTGATACTGCGCCGGGGCGGGAGCCCGCGATGCCGGGGGCAGCTGGGTTCCGGCGGGATGCTCGCCTACCGCACCCGGCACCACTGCGGACGTTCCGGTGTGTTCCACCCCCGGGCCCGGGCGAGGCGGGGCCCCGGGGGCCACCACGGCCTGCTGCGCGCCGGTGTGCTCGGCATCCCCCGGCCGGGCCGTCGCCCCGGCCGGTGCGACACCCGCGACACCGGTTCGTTCCACGACCGGTCCGGGACCACCTGCCGGATGCCCCGGCGGTACCGGCGATCCGGTCCGGCCCGGCACACCCGGGTACCCACCGTCGGCATAACCGCCGGTCGGTCCGGCGGGCGGCGGCGAACCCGGGGCGGCCGGATAACCGCCCGCCGCAGCCGGATACACCGGACCGCCGGCCTCGACCGGCGCCGGGTAGGCCTGGGTGGGTGCCGGTGCGGTGAGCCCCTGTTCGGCCGCCTTCGCGAATTCGACACAGGTGCGGTACCGGTGGGCGGGATTCTTGGCCATCGCCTTCGCCAGCACCGGATCCAATCCCGGCGGCAGACCGGGCCGCTTCACCGCGAGCGGGGGTGGCGCGAGCTGTAGGTTTCCGTGGATGATGTCCGCGGGGTTGGGCGAATCGAACGGCGCCATTCCGGTGAGCAGCCAATACAGCGCACAGGCCAGTGAATACTGATCCGAACGGCCGTCCATGTCGCCGCCCGTCATCTGTTCGGGCGAGGCGAACGCGAGGGTCGCGGTGAACATACCTGTCTGCGTCAGCCGGACCGTTTCCGCGCGTAATCGGGCCAGTCCGAAATCAGTGAGGTAAACACGTTCGCCCTGTCCCGGATTGGCACGGGCGAGCAGAATATTCGACGGCTTCACATCACGGTGCAGAACCCCCATACCGTGCGCGTAATCGAGCGCGTCGGCCACACCGGCGATGATCTGGACCGCTTTCTCCGGTGCCAGCGCCAGCGGATTGACCGTACCGGCGTCGGCGCCGTCGATGTACTGCATGCACATCCACAGGTGGTCGCCCTCGACGCCGCGGTCGTAGACCGTGACGATTCCCGGATGGTCGAGCGCCGCGGCGAGATCGGCTTCCCGTTCGAATCGGGTGCGGATCGCGGCGTCGGCGAACAATTCCGGCTTGAGCAGTTTCAACGCGGTCTGTTTCCCCAGTCGGGGATGCCGGGCCAGATATACGGCGCCCATTCCGCCTTCACCGAGCAACCGCTCGACGGTGAACCCGGCGAACACGTCACCGTTGTTGAGCAACACGACCCCCTTCGGGCGACCGACAGACCCGTGAGCCTACCGGGCACCGCACGCCGCTTTCCCCGTGACAACGGGAATCGGAACACATCATGGAACACCCGGCAGCCTGTTCAGCCGGGGGTGACCAATCCGGATTCGTAGGCCAGCACCACGGCCTGCGCGCGGTCGCGCAGATCCAATTTGGTGAAGACCTTGGACACATGTGTTTTCACCGTCTGTTCGGCGATGAACAACGCCGTGGCGATTTCGGTATTCGACATCCCCCGGGCGACGAGTTCCAGTATCTCGCGCTCGCGCGGGGTCAGCGAGGCCAGCGCCGGGGCCGGGGCGCGCCGCGCGGCCCGGCGCGTGGTCACTTCGGCGATGAGCCGCCGGGTGACGGTCGGGGCGAGCAGCGCCTCCCCGGCGGCGACCACCCGGACCGCCCGGACCAGTTCCTCGGCCGGGGCGTCCTTGAGCAGGAACCCGCTGGCGCCGATTCCGAGCGCCTCGTACACATAGTCGTCGATATCGAAGGTGGTGAGCATGAGTACGCGCACCGGGGGATCGAACCCGGCGCCGAGAATGGAACGCGCGGCGTCCAGCCCGTTCATCTCCGGCATACGTACATCCATCAGCACCACATCGGGTCGTAACCGCGCCGATTCGGCGACCGCCACTTTTCCGTTGGGTGCGTCGCCGACGACGCTGATATCGGGTTGGGCGGCGAGCAATGCTCCGAATCCCTGCCGCACCATGGCCTGATCGTCGGCGATCAACACGGTTATTGCCACGGGGCCAGCTTAATTCCCGATCGGAATCCGGGTGCGCCGAGCGCCGGTGCACGGCGTACACCACCGGAAACAGCGTCTCCGGTGGTGATCTCCGTCGTCGGCTTGTGGGCGCCGGGCCGGATCAGCGGACGGCCGGACCCGCGGCGAGCGGCGGCGTGAGCGCGACCGCCGGGATGAGCGGCAGGCGTGCGTGGACGCGGAAACCGCCGTCGGTGGTGGGAGCGGCCTCGAGCCGGCCGCCGACCGCGAGCGCGCGCGCCTGCATCCCCGGGATACCGTGTCCGCCCGTCCCGCCGGCCACCGCGCCGGTGCCCGCACTGTTGGCCACGACGAGTTCCACCTCAGCGGCGCAGCCGATCGTCACACGCACCGGCGCACCCGGGGCGTGCCGTCCGGCATTGGCCAGTGATTCCTGCACGATCCGGTAGAGCGCGGAACCGACGGTATCCGGAACGGCCGCCAGGGTTCCGTCGACCGACCAGGTGAGATCTACTCCGGCCCGGGCCGCGCCGATGAACAGCGCTTCCAGGTCACCGGCCGTCGGCTGGGGTGCGTGCTCGGCCAGCTGGCCGTCACTGCGCAGCACCCCGAGCAGGCCGCGGATCTCGTTGAGTGCTTCGCGCGCGGTGGCTCCGATCGATTCGAATTCCGCACGCGCCGCGTCGTTCACACCCGTCACCCGGTAGGGCGCGGTCTGTGCCTGGACGACCACCAGCGACATATGGTGGGCGACCACATCGTGCAGATCGCGAGCGATACGCGCCTTCTCCTCGAGAATGGTGCGCCGGGCCCGTTCCAGATCGCTGAGCTCGGTCTGCCGGTTCAGCTCGGAGCGCGAGCGGACCAGCGAGCGCACCAGCAGCGCGATGAAGATCAGCCCGCCCAGCGATACCGGCCAGGCCCACGGGTCGGCGTCGACCCCCTCGGCCGACAGCGCGCCACCCAGCAGCAGCGAGGTCGCGCCCCACACCACCGCGACCAGTTGCAGCGGTGACCGCAGCGCGACCGCGAACACCAGGAAATACAGCGCGACGATATGCACCACCTGGAACGGGATCTGCTCACCCGGCAGGTTCGGTACCGCCATCGCGATGAACAGCGCCGAAGCTGCCGACACCGACCAGCCCAACAGCGCGTTCGCCCGCATCAGCAGTACCGGCAGCGCGGCGAACGCCGCGATCAGCGGCTCGATCGGCCACGGCACATCATGCGTGAGATGCAGGGTGGGCCACGCCACGGAGAACAGCGTCACCGCCGTGAGTACCGCGGCGCCGTCGAGCCACCAGCGCAGCCCCGGCCGGACGATCACGGCCCAGATGCCCGGTCTCCGGCTCACCGGCTTCGCGATACTCGTATCGTTCATTCCCCCGACACTAGGAACTCCGGGCCCGGCGCACCTCATACCGTGGGGTGAATTACGGCCGGTACCCCAGGGGTGGCCCCGTACCGCGGTAGGTACCGGGAGCGGCGCCGAAACCCCTCCTGAGCGGGACGGCTGCACCTGCCTCCCGTTCCTAACGTCCTCGGTCATGGCTGTCTCGAACAATGCCGTGCGCCCTGGGGCCCGGCCGTCACTGCAGACCGTGCGACGCGCGGCGATCATCGCCGCCGGGCTCGCCGCGGCGGTCGCGCTGGCGGCGCCCGCCGCCGACGCCGCCGATGCCGCTGCCGGTCCGGCACCTCGGCCCGGCCCCGCCGCGACCGCGGTCCGGGCGCTCACCGCGCTGGAGCCGGGCGCCGAGATCCCGGCCGATTTCCGCAGCATCGCCGGATACACCCCGGAACTGCTGGACGGAATGCTGGTCGCACCGCACGGTTCGTGCTCTTCTCCGGTCCCGCTGCCGGCCGAGTTCGACAGTGCCTGCAAGGCTCACGACCTCGGGTACGACCTGCTGCGCTACGCCGACCGCGCCGGCGCCCCGCTCGGCCCGTGGGCCCGGCAGGATCTCGACCACGCGCTCGCCGAGCGGATGCGCACGGCCTGCGCCCGGCGGCCGGACCTCGTGCCGCGCGCCCGGTGTGCGGCGATGGCCGAGGTGGCCGCGGTGGCCGTCGACCTCAACTCGATGCGCCAGGACTACGGCGTGCCCGTCGTCGAGGACTTCCCGCTGGCCGACACCGTCACCGCGTGGCTGCCGCGAATCTGCGGACTGCTGCTGCTCACGCTGGCCGTACTCGTTCTGCTGCGCGGTCCGGTGGCCGCGTCACTGCTCCCCTCGGCCCGGCGTCCGCTCATCTCGTTCACCACGGTCACCGGCGGTTCCCATGGATGACACGGCCACCTCCGCCGCGCCCGGTGGCACCTGCGCGCCCGGCCGCGAACCGGTACGCGCCCGGTTCGCCCGCGCGATCCGGTCCAGCCGCCCACGGCACCTGCCGCCGGTCCGGATCACTGTCGCTCTCGCGGCAGGAACCGCGGTCTCGCTGGCGCCCGGCCTGCTACCCCGGTCCACCGCCGCGCAATCCGTACTCACCGCGCTGACCGTGGTCATCGCCCTGGTTATCGCCCAGTTCGCCCGATTCGTAATGCGGCACACCGCCCGCCCGCTGCCCGCGGCGACCGCGCGAACCCGCGGGGTGGTGGGCGCGATCGCCGTCGCCGGTGTCCTCGGCGCGGTGGTGTATGCCGACCGCTGGCAGCACACGCTGCGGACCGCGATGGATATGGCTCCGGCCGGACCCGGGTACTGGGTGGGGTGGGCGTTCGGCGCGGCCCTGCTGGCCGCGTTGCTGGTCGCGGTCGGCCGCGGCGGCGGCTGGTTGCTGCGGCGGATCGGCTGGTCGCGTGCGCTGGTGATGACCGTGGTCGCGGGACTGCCGATGGCGCTGTTCGCGGTACCCGCCGCCGTGAGCTGGGGAGACCGGAGCTATGCCGCCGCGAATGCCACCGCCGACCCGGATCTGGTCCGGCCGGTCACGCTGACCCGTTCCGGTAGTGCCGAATCGATGGTGAGCTGGTCGACACTGGGGCGGGAGGGGCAGCGGTTCGTCACCGCCGGGCCGCCCGGCGCGGTCCGCGTCTACATCGGGCTCCACTCGGCGCCGGACCTGGCCGCGCGTGCCGCGCTCGCCGTCCGGGAACTGGATCGGGCCGGGGGTTTCGACCGCGCCGATCTGGTGCTCGCGGTACCGACCGGATCGGGTTGGGTGGACGCGCGAGCGCTGCGCGGATTCGGGGTGCGATTCGGCGGCGATGTCGCGGTGGTGGCCCTGCAGTACTCGTACGCGCCGAGTTGGGCCACTTTCCTGTTCGGGCGGGACGCGGCCGCGGCTTCGGCGCGCGCCTTGTTCACCGCCGTCGAAGCGCACGTCGCCACCATGCCGGATCCGCCCCGGCTGCACCTGTACGGCCAGAGCCTGGGCGCATTCGGCGGTAGCGCGGTATTCGCCGGTGCCGCCGATCAGAACCGGCGGATTTGCTCGGCACTGTGGGCCGGGATGCCGGGCGGCGGGGGTCCCGAACCGGGTGCGCGGACCGCGGTGCTGGCCAATTCCTCGGATCCCGTTGTGCACTGGTCACTCGACCTGTTGTGGCGGCCGCCGGACCTCACCGCCGCGCGCCGTGACGCACCGACCCCGCCTTGGCTGCCCGTGGTGAGTTTCGTGCAGACCACCGCGGACCTGCTCGGCGCCCTCGGCGCGCCCCCGGGGCACGGTCACCGCTACGACACGGACCAGGGCACGGCACTGCCGGGTTGCGACTCCGCGTAGCCGTCGGCGGCCCGCCTTTCCGGCGGGTTTGCCGGTCGGATGCGGGCAGCGGTCCCGGTGATACCGGTCACCGGGACCGATACCTGCCGTGCGTACCCATAGCCGCGTACCGCTTAAGGTGTCCCACCATGGCTTCACCCCGTAACGATCACCAGCGCCGGCCGCGGCGCCGGTTCCGGCGCGTTTCGCTGCCGGCTTTCGCCGGCGCCGCGCTGTTCGGTCTGGTGATCACGGCAGTGCCGGCACCGACCTCCGAGGCCGTCGGTATCGACGGTTCGGTCGCGGCGCCCGCCGGATTGGCGGTGGTGGATCTGACCTCGGGTGACAACGTCACGGACGCAGCGGCGGCCATTCCCCGGGATTTCGCGACCTACACCGGCTACGCCCCGGTGGTCCGGCAGGGCGTGCTCGTGGCCCCGGACGGCAGTTGTTCGTCCCCGGTCGAGTTGCCGCCGGAATTCGATACGGCCTGTATGGCGCACGATCTCGGATACGACCTGCTCCGCTACGCCGACCGCACCGGCGCCCCGCTCGGGCCGTGGGCGCGCCAGGCGCTGGACCGGACCCTGAGCACCCGGATGCACCAGGCCTGCGAAACGCATACCGAACCGGTGGTACGCACCCGCTGCGAGACGCTGGCCGGAATCGCGGCGACCGCGGTGGAACTGAATTCGCGGCGGCAGCGCTACGGGGTCCCGGTGGTGGAGACGTTCGGCCAGGTGGCCGCGCACGCCGCCACCGAGCATCCGACCCGGCCGTGGTTGTTGCGCGCGGTGGCGTTGGGGGCGGCGGCATCGGCCGCGCTCGTCTTCGGTATCCGGCGATTGCACCGGCGGATCCGGCGCACGAGCGGCCCGGGCCGGCCTGTACCGGTAGGGCCCGTCCGGCCCGGCCGCGTCCCGGTGCTGCCGCGCCCGGCGGTGCCGGGTCTGGTGCTGCCCAGTGCCCGATGGTTGCCCGGATTCCGGAACCGGCGGGCGGTCACCCTCGCCGACCCGGCCCTACCGGCGGGCCTGCACATGTTGCCGGTGACCCCGCCGAACGAACCGGCACACACCGGCTGAGCGCGGTTGACCACATTTGAAACACGTTCTAATTTGGGGGCGTGCTTGTTGTGGACGACGTGGTCGAGGTGGACGCCCCGGCCGAGGTGGTGTGGTCGGTACTCACCGATTTCGACCGGTACAGCGACTGGAATCCGTTCATCAGCCGGTGCCGGGCGGAACTCACCGTGGGCGCACCGATCGATATGACGGTCCGGCAGCTCGCACCCGGGCCGATCCGGATGCGGGAATGGATCCGGACTGTGACCCCGGGCCAGGAGTTCACCTACTCCATGAAACCGATCCCGCTCGGTGCCCTGCGCAGCAAACGCGCCCACACCGTGACCCCGCTGCCCGACGACCGCACCCGCTACGAATCCCATTTCGAACTCGACGGCTGGCTGGCCCCGCTGGTCGGACTGCTGTTCGGCCGCGGGTTCCGGCGCGGTTTTCCCGGGATGACGACCGCGGTCGGCCGGGAAGCCGAGCGCCTGCACTCGCCCTGATCGCGGCAGACGGCGCCATCCGCCCCGGAGACGCCGATGGCGGCGATCCGTTCCCGGATCACCGCCATCGGATTCTTCGGTGTTCGGATCAGGCGATATCGCCGCGCGCCGCCTCGTAGGCCGCACCCACCCGGTACAGCCGGTCGTCGGCCAGCGCGGGCGCCATGATCTGCAGGCCCACCGGCATTCCGTCGTCGCGGCTCAGCCCGGACGGTACCGACATGGCCGGATGCCCGGCCAGGTTGGTGGGCAGCGTGCACAGGTCCGACAGGTACATGGCCAGCGGATCGTCGACCTTCTCGCCCAGCTTCCACGGGGTGAACGGGCTCGTCGGCGAAACCAGTACATCGACCTGCTCGTAGGCTTTGTCGAAATCCCGCGCGATCAGCGTGCGAACCTTGAGCGCCTGGCCGTAGTAGGCGTCGTAGTACCCCGCCGAGAGCGCGTAGGTACCGATCATGATCCGCCGTTTGACCTCCGGGCCGAATCCGGCGGCCCGGGTGGCGGCCATGACCTGCTCGGCACTGTGGTTGCCGTCGTCACCGACCCGCAGGCCGTACCGCATCGCGTCGAACCGGGCCAGGTTCGACGAGACCTCGCTGGGCAGGATCAGATAGTAGGAGGCCAGCGCGTATTCGAAATGCGGGCACGATACCTCGACCACTTCGGCGCCGAGATCCTTCAGTACTCCCACGGCGGCGTCGAAGGACGCGAGCACACCCTGCTGGTAGCTGTCGGAATGCAGTTCCTTCACCACGCCGACCTTGACTCCGCGCAGATCGCCGGAGGCACCCAGGCGGGCGGCGTCCACCACCGCCGGGACCGCCACATCGCGGGAGGTGGAATCGCGCGGATCGTGTCCGGCGATCACCTCGTGCAGCAGTGCGGTGTCCAGCACCGTCCGCCCGCACGGGCCACCCTGGTCGAGCGAGGAGGCACAGGCGACGAGCCCGTACCGGGATACCGTCCCGTAGGTGGGTTTGGTCCCGACAGTCGCGGTGACCGCCGCCGGCTGCCGGATCGAACCGCCGGTATCGGTCCCGATCGCCAACGGCGCCTGATACGACGCCAGGGCCGCGGCCGAACCACCGCCGGAACCACCGGGGATACGGCTGGTGTCCCACGGATTGCGGGTGGGCCCGTAGGCGGAGTTCTCGGTGGACGAACCCATCGCGAACTCGTCCATATTGGTTTTGCCGAGAATCGGGATCCCGGCGGCGCGCAAGCGGGTGGTCAGGGTGGCGTCGTAGGGCGCCACCCAGTCCTCGAGGATCTTCGACGCGCAGGTGGTGGGCATATCGGTCGTGGTGAACACGTCCTTGAGGGCCAGCGGCACGCCGGCCAGCGGCGAGGCCGGGGGCTGCCCGGCGGCGAGGGCGGAATCCACCTCCGCGGCGGCGGCGAGCGCCTGCTCCCCCGCGACGTGTAGGAAGGCGTGGTACTCGCCGTCGACCTCGGCGATCCGATCCAGATGCGCCCGGGTGACCTCCACCGAGGACACCTCGCCACCGTGGATCCGGGCCGCGAGATCGGCCGCGCCGAGCCGGGTCAGTTCACTCGCGCTCATTCGCCCTCTCCCAGGATCTGCGGAACCAGGAACCGCTGGTCCTCGGCGGCGGGTGCGCCGGACAGCGCCTGATCCGGGGTGAGCCCCGGGCGGACCTCGTCGGGACGGGTCACATTCGTCACCGGATCCGGCGAGGAGGTGGCCGGAACATCGGCGGCGGCCACCTCGGAGATGGTCTGCACATGGCTGAGGATCGAATCCAGCTGTCCGGCGAACTGATCGAGTTCGTCCTCGGACAGGGCGAGCCTGGACAGCCGGGCGAGGTGTGCGACCTCGTCGCGGGAGATGGCGGCCACCGCGAACCCCTTTCGGCGATAGTGTGGACTACGGATCACAAGCACCGAACAGCCTAATGGTGTGGCCGGACCGGGTGGCCCGGCAGGCCGTGCGGGCGGTCGGCGACGACCCGTGGACGGGTTCGCGCCACCCGGCCGAGGCCGCCCGCACACGCACCGATAATTCGAAAGTTGTACATTTCACACCATAGGTCACCTGTGCGGGGCCGGCCGCGCGCACAATTCGAGTCGATAACCCTCGACAATGGGTGTAAGGATGAGCAGACCGGGTATTCGTTGTAAGCCTCGGCCGCTGAAGGAAAGGGAAACGCACGTGTCTTATCTGCTCCGCGTGCAACTTCCGGATCGTCCGGGAAGCCTCGGGTCGCTAGCTGTCGCACTGGGAACCGTCGGTGCCGACATCCTCTCGCTGGACGTGGTCGAGCGTGGGGCGGGTTTCGCGGTCGACGATCTGGTGGTCGAGATCGCCCCGAACGCACTTCCCGACACCCTCATCACCGCCGCGGAATCGCTCGGCGATGTACGGGTCGATTCCATCCGGCCCTACTCCGGGGTCCTCGACACCCACCGGGAACTCGAACTCATCGACAATGTCGCCAATGCCCGCGACGACCGGCTCCAGGTACTGGTCGACGGCGTGCCGCGGGTCCTACGGGTCGGCTGGAGCACCGTCCTGGACATGGGGCCCCACGGCGCCTACCGCGTGGTGGGGAGTCAGAGCGCGCCGCAGACCCAGGCGGCGTCGGTGCCGTGGATGCCGCTGCAGAAACCGACCGCGCTCGACGGCAATGCCGACTGGGTCCCCGAGATCTGGCGCGATATGGACACCAAACTGGCCGCGGCACCGCTCGGACCGTCCAGTAAGGCGCTGTTGCTCGGCCGCCCCGGCGGACCGGATTTCCGGCCCTCGGAGATCGCCCGGCTGGGCTATCTCGCCGGCATCGTCGCCACCGTGCTGGGCTGATCCACCCCGATCGGGAGCTCGGCGTAGGCTACTGTCCGCCGGCGCCCAGCTCGACGACCCGCCACCTGTCCGGTTTACCCGGTGGATAGGCGACGGTGAGCGTATCCCCGACCGAAGGCCAGTAGGCGGCATCCCAGACCATCCGTCCGTAGACCACCTTGCCGGGCTCGGACGGCCCGGACAGATTCCCGGTGACGGTGACGAACTGTTCACCCATCGCCTCGGGCCGCGGGCTCACCCCGGTCAGATAGAGCGAACCTATCTCCGCGTCGGTGGGCATGCGTCCACCCCGCCGCCCCCGGAACACGAGGACGAGCATTCCCGCCAGAGCGGCCACCATGATCGCCAGCATCGCCAGTTCGAACACTCCCCCATGCTAGGCCCAGCGGTCGGAAACCACGGCGTCCGACGCTCTCGGTCCCGCCGCCTCCGCCTCCGACGGCAGCGGCGGGCCACGCGCCGTGACAGCTCCGCACCGCATCCGATCCGCTCGGCGACGAGACCGCGCCGCGGAGTCCGGGGCCCCGGGCATACCGTTCCCGCACCGCCCGTAGCCGCTCCACCCACACCCGGTTCGCACCGGTGACTTCTCCGACCCGAACGGGCCTGTGGCGGCGAAAGTTCGGTCACCGCGGCCGGTGACCATCAGTTGTGCGAGACAGGACACCCGGCGCATGAGTCGTGCGGGACGGGGTATTTCACTTCCACCGGACATGGAAGGAAGCGATCGTCATGCCGGAATCTTCGATTCGAGCAGGTGCAATGGGTAGCCGAGTAGCAAGCCTCGTAGTACTGGTCTGGTTCGTGGCGGGGATCATCGCCGCGTGGCAACGGGGCTACTTCAATGATCCACCGGAGCAGTGCTCCCACTTCGCGACGCTGGCGGTGACCGTGGTGGCCGGTCCACTCAATTACGTCGGCCTCAATCCGAAGATGGGATGCACTCTTCCGGAACCCAGCAAGTAGACCCGAACCCGGTCGCCGTATCTGCGGCGACCGGGTCCGGCAGGTGCTAGGACACCGTGAGCGTGCTGGTACCGGCCTCCGAGCGCCGGACCGTCCAGACGCTGCTGCGGGTCCGCGCCGAACGGCCGTTACCCCGGTCCACCAGCGCCCGGTTCCCGGTCGTGTACACCAGTTGCGCACCGCGCGTATTGGTTTCCGGATTCTGGAACAGCTGCACGAGACGGTCGGTCTCCTCCACCGTCAGTTGCGCACCGATATCGTCGACCACGAGCACTTTCCCCGCGTCGAGCGCGTCGAGCAGTACCGGTAGCAACCGCAGCAGCGCCCGGGTCGCCGCGGATTCCTCGGCCAGCGTGAAAACCGGCTCCACACCAGTGTGTACCAGCCGCAGGCCGACACCGCGCCGGGCCACCATCCGTGCGTAGAGCGCGTCGCGGGCATTGCGCATATTGGTCAGTTCGCGGCCCAGCTGAGTAGCGTTCAAACCGCTGTCCTGTTCCAGTTGCGCGGCGTAGGCCGCCGATCCCGCCGCCCGATCGGTCTGTTCACCCAGCACGGCGATATCGGCGTCGAGATCACGCAGATAGTCGGCGTAGCCGGGGTCGTTCTGCGCGATCAGCAGATCGGTGATCCCCAGATCCGCGGATTGCAGCAGGGTCAGCAGGCGAGCGGCGTTCTCGGCGGACCGCGACAGATGCGAGCCCAGCCGCAGTTCCGTCGAATCTGTATCGCCGGTATCGGTCAGCACTTCGAGCATTGTCTCGAACCATCGGTAGGCCGGAACCAGCGCCTCCGAATACATCTGGCCCGCGAGGCTCAGCAACAGGGCGTTCGGTCGCACCAGCGGTATCAGTGCGGTGATCCCGAAACGCGCCGGTTCGAACATCGGTCCGACCCGGACGGTCTCCCCCTCGCGTTCGAAGACGATCCGCTTACGGGACCGGGGATGGCTGTAGAGCCATTCGGCCGCGACATCGGCGGCGTCCAAGCGGAAACCGTAGGTGTAGGGAATACCTTCGGCGACGAATACCGCCTCGAAATCGGTCGGCTGCCCGGGCAACGCGAGGTGCGGGGCCCGAACCGGACCGGCGTACGGGTCCCAGCCGGTCACCGAGTGCAGCACCGCGTCCCGCATATGTCCCAGAGCGTCCACCAGATTCGATTTACCGGCGGCCGGTCCACCGTGCACCGCGGTCACCGGTACGGCCACCGGCGCGGCCACGCCGCGGGTCAACCGCAATTCCTGTAGATCGGCCAGCGATTTGTGGTTGGACACCCGAAAACTGCGCAACATGCCGCCATCCTGCCGTGTCGGGTCCCGGTCCCGCAGGACCGGGACTCCGGTCGTGTCCCGGCTACTTCTCCGGTTCGTCGTCCACCGCGGCCGGCGGCCGGACCGCGGCCGGGCCGGATTCGAGCAGGAGCCGGAAACCCTCTTCGTCCAGGATCGGGACCCCGAGTTCTTCGGCCTTGGCGGCTTTGGAACCGGGCGCGTCACCGATCACCACGAACGCCGTCTTCTTCGATACCGAACCGGCAGCCTTCCCGCCGCGCAACAGGATCGCCTCCTTCGCGCCGTCACGGGAGAAACCTTCCAGCGATCCGGTCACCACGATGGACAGGCCCTCCAGTGTGCGCGGGATCGATTCGTCGCGTTCGTCCTCCATCCGCACCCCGGCCGCGCGCCATTTCGCCACGATGGCGCGATGCCAGTCGACGGCGAACCATTCAGCGACCGCGGTGGCGATGGTCGGCCCGACTCCCTCGGCGGCCGACAATTCCGCCAGGGATGCCTGTTCGATCCGTTCCAGACTGCCGAACTCGCTCGCCAGCGCCCGGCCGACGGTCGGCCCGACGTGCCGGATGGACAACGCGACCAGCACCCGCCACAGCGGCCGGTCCCTGGCCGCGGCGAGATTGCCGATCAACCGGTTGCCGTTCGCCGAGAGGCTGCCGTTCTTGTTGACGAACAGTGCGACATTGCGCAACCGGTCGGCGTCGAGGTCGAACAGATCACCCTCGTCGGCGATCGCCCCGGCGTTGAGCAACGCGACCGCCGCCTCGTACCCCAGCGCCTCGATATCGAATGCGTCGCGCCCGGCCACGTGGAACACCCGCTCCCGCAGTTGCGCCGGACAGAACCGCTGGTTGGGGCAACGGATATCGGCGTCACCGGCTTTCTCGTAGGCGAGTTCGGTCCCGCATTCGGGACAGTGCGTCGGCATCACGAATGCCCGCTCGTCACCGGTGCGGGCATCCACCACCGGCCCCAGCACTTCCGGGATCACATCCCCGGCCTTGCGAATGGTGACCGTATCCCCGATCAGCACACCTTTGCGCACGACCTCGGCCGCATTGTGCAGGGTCGCCATGGCGACCGTGGAGCCGGCGACGGTGACCGGCTCCATCACCGCGAACGGCGTGACCCGGCCGGTCCGGCCGACATTCACCGCGATATCGCGCAGTTTCGTGGTGGCTTCCTCGGGCGGATACTTGTAGGCGATCGCCCACCGGGGCGCCCGCGAGGTCGAACCGAGCCGCCGTTGCAGCGCCAGCTCGTCGACCTTCACCACCAGACCGTCGATCTCGTGTTCGATATCGTGGCGGTGCTCGGCCCAATAGGAGATCCGTTCGAGCACCGCGTCCACCCCCTGCACCAGCCGCGTATGCGCCGAGACCGGCAGGCCCCAGGCCGCCAGTGCCCGATAGGCCTCGTGCTGGGAGCGCGGGGTGAATCCCTCGGTGCGCCCGAGCCCGTGGCAGATCATCCGTAATCGTCGCCGTGCGGTGACCGACGGATCCTTCTGCCGCAACGACCCCGCCGCGGTATTGCGCGGGTTGGCGTAGGGCGGTTTGCCCTCGGCCACGATGGCGGCGTTCAGCGTCTCGAAATCCGCCAGCCGGAAATACACCTCACCGCGCACCTCCAGCAGTTCCGGTACCGGGAACTCGCTACCGGAGGTCAGCTCTCGCGGGATGTCTTCGATGGTGCGGGCATTGAGGGTGACATCCTCGCCGGTGCGCCCGTCGCCCCGGGTCGCGCCGCGCTCCAGTTTTCCGTTGCGGTACACCAGGTTCAACGCCACACCGTCGATCTTCACCTCGCACAGATAGTGCAGATCCGGGCCGGTCTCCTCCGCCACCCGCGCCGCCCACGTGCGCATATCCGCTTCGGAGAACGCATTGTCCAGGGAGAGCATCCGCTCGAGATGATCGACCGCGGTGAAATCGGTGGCGAACCCACCGCCCACGAGCTGAGTCGGCGAATCCGGGGTGCGCAGATCCGGATACTGTTCCTCCAGCGCCAGCAACCGCTGGAACAGTTCGTCGAATTCGCCGTCGGAGATGATCGGCGCATCCCGCACGTAATAACGGAACTGATGCTCACGCACCGTATCGGCGAGTTCCTGCCAGCGCACCCGGTCCGCACCGGCCGCCGGCGGCGGGGCGGTTTCGCCGGGGGTGTCGTCCCGTTCGGTGGGGCTCGCGGTCTCACTCACATCTGGCACAGTAGTCCAGCACACCGACACTCCAGCAGCACCGTAACCGCACGTCGCCCGGTATTTCCGGGGTCCGCGGGCCCATCCCCCGGAATGTCTCGGGGAGTCCGAAACCGACCCCTGCCGGTTGTGCCGCGACACCCGGTGGCCGGGTCGAGGCGCCGCCGAGGGCCCGGAGCCCGCAGCGATATCGCGACGGCCCTATCGAGTCCCGGTGCCGCGCGCTTCGCGATCACCGGTCCGGGCCGGGACCGCGCGGAATCATCCCGCGACCAGCGACTCCGGATCCTGAGCGAAGGCCTTCGCCGTCTCGCCGGCCAGGCGCAGGGCCTCGCGCGCCCAGCCCGACGAGGCACCCGCCAGGCCGCATGCCGGACTCACCGTCACTCGGCGGGCCAGTTCGGCGCGCGGGAAACCGAGCCGGTCGACCAGGCGCGCACCCGGTTCGGCGATCGCCCGCCAGGTCACCGGTGTGGCCGGCGCAGTGGTGGGAACGAGTCCGAGAATCAGGTGTTTACCCTGGTCCAGGGCCGCACCGAGAGCGTCGAGGCCCGCGGTACCGGACACCGTGGCGAGGTCGAACCCCAACGCGACCGCCGAGGTACGGCCGAGGAAGCCCAGTGGCGGCGGGCTCGCACAACAGTGCACTGCCGCGGGCACGCGCTGCTGTTCGAGCACCGTTTCCAGAATCGCCAGCGCTTCGGGTTCGGGGACGGCGGCGATCGTGTTCAGCACGCTCGCCCCGCGCAGCGAACCGTTCAGCACCGCGCTCAGCGACGGTTCGTCCAGTTGCAGTACGACCTCGGCCTCCAGCCGCGCGCCGACCTCCGCGATATGGGTGGCCAGCCCCTCGGCCAGCGATTCCGCCAGATCCCGGACCGCGCCCCGGTCGGTCAGTACCCGGTGTCCACCGGCCAGCTCCACCTGGGCGGCGAGCGTCAGCGGGCCGGCGGCCTGCACCTTCACCGTCCGCCCCGCGCCGCGCAGCCCGGCGTTCTCCCACGCCTCCTGTAGTGCGTCCAGATCGGTACGCAACAGGTCGTTCGCGCGGCGTGCGGCCGAGCCGGGCCGGGCGGCCAGCCGGTATCCGCGCGGTGTGGTGTCGAAGCGCATGTCCACCAGCAGCGCCGACGCCCGCCCGATCGTATCCGCGCCCACTCCACGGGCCGGTAGTTCCACCAGATGCGGCAGTTCGGGTAGTTCGCCCACGATCACCGCCGCGGCCTCCCGGGGGTCGGTACCGGGCCACGACCCCACCCCCGTCGCCGCGCCGGCCGGAAAACCGGCCGGGTTCATCGTGGCGCGCCCGCCGGCTCGGTGCGCGCGGTCGCGGTGATGGTGCCGCTGCCGAGTACCGCGTCCCCCGTGGCTTCGGGGCGATACAGCACCACGGCCTGACCCCGGGCGACACCGCTGAGGGGTTCGTGCAGGCGCACCGCGAGCCCCTCGCCGACCGCCTCGGCGGTCGCGGGGGCGGTTCCGCCGTGGGCCCGGACCTGCACCACGCAGTCGATCGGCTCGGCGGGCGCGGTGCCGCTGGTCCAGATGGCCCGCTCGGCCTCGATCGACCACACCTGCAGATCGTCGGCCGAACCGACTCGCACGGTGCCCGAATCGGGGTCGATATCGGTGACGTAGCGGGGTTTGCCATCCGGGCCGGGACCCGGCAGGCCCAGACCCTTGCGCTGCCCGATGGTGAATCCGTGCACACCCTCGTGCCGGCCCAGCTGCGCACCCGCGGAGTCCACGATGGCACCGGGCCGGATACCGATCTTCGCGCCGAGGAAAGCACGGGTGTCCCCGGAGGGGATGAAGCAGATATCGTGACTGTCCGGTTTGTCGGCGACGGCCAGACCTCGTTCGGCGGCTTCCGCCCGGATCTGCGGCTTGGGGGTGTCGCCCACGGGGAACATCGCCCGCGACAACTGCTCGGCCGTCAGCACGGCCAGAACATAGGACTGGTCCTTGTCCGCGTCCACCGCCCGGCGCAGCACACCGTCGGTCAGCCGGGCGTAGTGTCCGGTGGCGACCGCGTCGAAACCGAGCGCCACGGCCCGGTCGGCCAGGGCCGAGAACTTGATCTTCTCGTTGCAGCGCAGGCAGGGGTTGGGTGTCTCACCCGCGGCATAGGACTCGACGAAGTCGTCGATCACGTCCTCTTTGAAACGGTCCGCGAAGTCCCAGACATAGAACGGGATCCCGAGCACATCCGCGGCCCGGCGGGCGTCGCCCGCGTCCTCCTTGGAACAGCAGCCACGCGACCCGGTACGCAATGCACCGGGCGCGGTCGACAGGGCCAGATGCACTCCGACCACCTCGTGCCCGGCGTCGACGGCCCGTGCCGCCGCCACCGCGGAATCGACTCCACCACTCATCGCGGCGAGCACTCGCATACGCTACGCACCTCCTCTCGCACCGGCCAGACCCGCGGCCTTGGCTCGTTCCACCACCTGCGGCAGCACATCCAGTACTGCATTGATATCGGACTGCTGCGAGGTGTGTCCAAGGGAAAACCGCAGCGATCCCCGCGCTTCCCGGGCCCCCACGCCCATCGCGATCAGTACATGGCTCGGCGAGGCCACTCCGGCCGTGCACGCCGAACCGGTCGAACATTCGATCCCCGCGGCGTCGAGCAGCATCAGCAGCGAATCGCCCTCACAGCCCGGAAAGGTGAAGTGGGCGTTGCCCGGCAGCCGTCGTTCACCGTACGGACCGTTGAGGACCGCGTCCGGGACGGCTTGCCGCACCCCCGCGATCAACTCGTCGCGCAGTCCGGCCAGCTCCTCGGTACGGACCGGCAGTTCCGAAACGGTCTGCCGCAATGCCGCGGCCAGCCCGGCCACCGCCGCGACATCGGAGGTACCCGAGCGCAGGTCCCGTTCGTGGCCGCCGCCGTGCAGCAGCGGGACGCAACCCACCTGCCGTCCCAGCAACAGCACGCCCACTCCGTGCGGGCCGCCCAGTTTGTGCCCCGTGAAACTGGCCGCCGCGAGCCCGCTGGCGGCGAAATCTATCGGTAGTTGCGCCGCGGCCTGGACCGCGTCGCTGTGCATCGGCACACCCGCCGCCCGGGCGATCTCCGCGAGTTCCCGGATCGGCGTGATGGCGCCGATCTCGTTGTTGGCCCACATCACGGTGACCAGCGCGACCTCGTCCGCGTGTTCGGCCAGGGCTTCGCGCAGCGTCTCCGGCGTCACGATTCCGTCCGCGTCCACCGGCAACCAGGTCACCCGGGCACCCTCGTGCCGTTCCAGCCATTCCACAGTGTCGAGGACAGCGTGGTGCTCGGTGGCACCGGCGAGGATCCGGTCGCATCGTGGGTCCGCGTCCCGGCGAGCCCAGAAGATACCCTTGACCGCGAGATTGTCGCTCTCGGTGCCACCCGAGGTGAGGATGACCTCGGAGGGGCGCGCGCCCAGATCCGCGGCGATCGATTCCCGTGCTTCCTCCAGCCGGCGGCGGGCGGCGCGGCCCGACCCGTGCAGCGAGGATGCGTTTCCGGCCAGCGCGAACGCAGCATTCATCGCCTCGATCGCGACGGGCAGCATCGGTGTGGTCGCCGCATGATCGAGGTAGACCGTCGTGGGCACACCGCTGACAGCACCCGGGAAAACCGACTTCATGACCAGTAAAGGATAGCCGTCACCGGTTGCCGGTTATTCCCCCCGGCTCATCTGCGGCCGACGTGCGCGAAGTCGGCACCCATCGGAGCCGGGCCGGGCAGCGCGGCGGCGGTCAACCGTCCGGCCACGGCCGCTGCAACATATGCCGATCCGCGGGATGGGCGGCGATACCCGCCGCGAAGCTGTCGGCCAGAGCCCGGGTGGCCGCAGCGACCCCGTGAGAGGTATCGATCGGGTCACCCACCGAGAAACCCCATCCGGCCGGGGTGAACCAGCGGTGCACCGGCAGCAGGCGGCCGGTTGCGATCGCCGGCCGGGCCGGGCCGGTCGGCATGTGCGCCGGCGCACCGAAGAAGTTGATCGTCACACCCCGGCCGGAGAGGTCTCGCTCACCGAGCAGGCAGACCAGCCCGCCTGCGCGCAGGCGGGCGGAGAGTTGCTCGAACGGTGGTGTTTCGGCACCGGTGAGCGGGATGATCTCGAAACCCAGTCCCGCCCGGAAGCGCACGAAGCGGCGGAACAGCGATTCGGGCCGCAACCGTTCGGCGACGACCGTCGGCCTGCCCACCGTACGAGCCGGACGCCGGCCAGATCCGGTTCCCGCTGCGCGGCAGGGCGATCACCCACCCCTCGGCCCGCGGCGTGCGCAGCGCCGATACGGTCCAGCCCGACGGCCGAGGCTTCGATGGTGTCGGCCAGCTCGCGCGGATCCATGCCGGGCAACCGGAAGGCCTCGCGCCGATACCTGGCGTAGGAGCGCAGACTCGCCCGCACGAGTTCTGGTGGCGCCGGCGTGACCCCGAGTACTCGGGCGAGATTGCGCCGCAGCTGGGGCCGTCCGCCGTCACGCCGCGCGATCCGGTCGGCTCCGGCGTCGAAGAGGCGAACTGCCCAGGCTTGCGGCAGCGCCCGGACCAGGCGCCGGTCCGCCGCACAGCCGGGGTCCTGCGCCCGGCCGGCCATCGCTACCGCTGACCGGCCTCCGGTGCGGCGCTGTCCGGCTCGGGCACTGCGGTCAGGAACACCGGTTGCGGAGCATCGGCCGGTACCGAGTACGGCTCGGGTTCGGCGGGGATGTGACTGAACAGTCCAGGGTTGTCGTCGTGCATGTTCGGGCTCCGATCTTCGGTGTGCGCTGCCGATGAAAGTCGCGGCAGGCAGGGTCGAGATGCGCGTCCCGCGGCGGTCGGGCCGACCGGCGGTCCGGGCCTTCCGGGGATACCCATCCGAGCGCGGGGCCACTCCGTACCGAGTTGCCGAGTGGAGCTTCCCATGGGCCCGGAGGTGAGGGACTGCGGCAGTTCGGAAGAGGTCCTGCGGATTCGGCAGCCGAACGGCTGCTCGACGGGTGTTCCTCCCCACCGTAGTCCCATCTACCGCCGTCGCGCGCCCCGGTACACATCGGCTGTCCACGATCGGACCACCCGTGCCGGGGCGCACCGGGCTCGGATCGTTGGACCGATCACCCCGCTTGACACTAACTTGTTGAACGTACCGTTAATCAGCGGTACGGTGAATGACGTATCAATAACGCACTTCGAGCAGTGCGAGCGCCCCGGCAGGACCGACCGAGGTGTGACCGAGTGAGGACCCACCGATGAACCGAAACCACGAACAGCGCGCCCGCCGTTTCGCGGCGCGGATCGCCGCGCTCGCAGTCATCACCCTGGCGCCGCTGGCGGTCACCGCCGGCCCGGCTCTCGCCGGCCCCGCCGAGGTGGTCCAGGTCAGCGATTCCCACGATTCCAGCGACAGCTTCGGCGATAGCTCCGGCTGGGACAGCAACGGATGGGACGACAACGACCACCAGGCGTGGGACGGCGACGACTGGGGTGACGACGGCGATTTCGGCTGGGACGACAACGGCCACTACGGCTACAAGGACCACCACCGGCAGGATTACGACGGCTGGGAGGACCACCTCAACAGCGGCGACAACCAGTATCCCGATCGCGATTCGCACAACGACCGCGGCCGCGACTACGACCAGCCGACCGACTGGGACCACGAGAGTCCGCGCGGCGGCGGCGGGCAACCGCCGAATTGGAACATGCCCAACCCGTACATCCCGCCGCCCCCGCCGAGCCTGCTGCCCCAGGTCCAGTTGCCGGTGCTGCCGCCACTGCCCTTCGCGCTGCCGGGTATTCCACCGCTCCTCGGGACGGGTAGCGCCCGCTGATACGGCGACAAGTAGCCGTTGAATAGCGGTACATAGGTAAATGTATCGCTGGATAGCAGCAGAAAGGGCCGAGTCCGCGCAGCGGACCCGGCCCTGTTCCACTGCGATCAGACGGCCACCGCCGCTTTCGTCAGCTGCCGGCCCGCCGCCGCGAGCACCGCGTGCGCGGCATCGGAGAGTTCCTCCGCCCGAACCGCTCGCTCACATCGACGCGCGAGATCCCGGCGATCGGTTCCGGGCTGTTCGACCGGCGCGAGGACGACCTCGGCGGTCAGATTCCGCGCCCGCAACACCCGCACGATCGAATCGATGAGCGTGTCGTCGCCGACGAAACCGGGGACGGTGGACCGGTTCCCGTGTCCGTCCAGATAGCGCAGCCGCACCGGCTGCACCGGGACGCCGGTATCCACGGCGGCCTGGAACAGGGCCGGCCGCAGTGTTCCGTAGGCACGACCACACCAGGTGGTGCCCTCCGGGAAGAATCCGATCCGCTCGCCGGCGGCGAGCCGCTGCCCGACTCGCGCCACGACATCCGGCAGTCGGCGCAGCCGCTCCCGCTCGATCGGGACGACCCGCATCACCCGCGCGAGTTTCCCGAGCACCGGCCAATCGATCAGGTCCGCCCGCGCCACGAACGCGAGCGGCTGCACCGAGGCGAGCACGACGATATCCGCCCACCCGATATGCCCACAGGCGACGAGCACGCCGGTGCCCGGTTCGGCGTACCGCGACCCGATCGCCGCGGCCCCCGTCCGCCGGTCCACCACCCGCAACCGGATACCGCAGGCACGCAGCAGCGTCTGCGCGAACCGGCGCTGCACCCCCGAGCGCCGGGACGCCGGTGTGACGATATGGACGAAAGGATAGGCGAGCAGCACCGATACCGCGCCCACCGCCCGGAGCCCGGCCCGCGCGACACCGATCTCGGGCCGCTGCTGCACACAACCGGTCCCGCAGGGACTCACCGGCATCCAGGGGTGCCGGCCGGGCGGGTCCGCCACCACCGGAGCCTGCGGCTTCGTCACGATCGCCACCGGATCACCGCCCGCCGTCGAAATTCGCGGCGGCGCCGCGTAACCGATCGAGATACCGGGTGTTGATGGTGTCGAGCCCCAGCAACACCACGAAATCGGCAACGGCGAAATCCGGATCGTGCGCCGGTTCCCCACAGATCTCGGCACCGAGCCGGAGATAGCCGTTGAGCAGCGGCGGCAGTTTCGGGCGGGCGGGAGCGGGCAGCTCGTCCAGCGCCGCCCCGTCGACCACGACGGGCCGGTAGGGGCGTACCCGCTTCTCCGGCGCACAGGCGTGCCTGCCGAGCAGGAGGTCACGCACGCCGCGGACATTGACTCCGGCGGGTTCGGCGGGACTGTTCTGCATGGGCACCGACGCGCAGCCCATCACCCAGTCGTAACCGGTGAGCTGGATGTAGTGCAGGATGCCGGCCCACATGAGCGTGAGAACCGAGCCGTTGCGGTGTTCGGGAACCACGCACGCGCGCCCCATCTCCACGATCCGCAGACCCGCCGGGTCGAGATTCGTGAGATCGAATTCGGTGGCTGTGTAGTACCCGCCGGCACCGGCGACCCTGTCCGGCGGCAACATCCGGTAGCAGCCGACGAATTCGCCGGTGGCCTCGTCGCGGACCAGCATATGGTCACAGTGCTCGTCGAACCTGTCCGCGTCCAGGCCCGTACCGTCGTCGGGGATCGAGAACCCCGGCTCGCCGGCGAATACGTTGTACCGCAACCGCTGCGCCGCGATGCGATGTTCGGTGTCGGAGGAGACGATCAGCGCGTATCGGGACCGGTGATCCTCGCCGGCGGCCGGTCGAGCCGGGGCCGTCAGCACGGACGTAATAGCCATGACGCCAAGCAGGCCAGTCCGATACGGCGCCGGGGCATCCGTGACGTGTCGCGTGCATGCCGGTTCGGTTAACGAGACGTAGGTCACACCGGGCGTTCACCAGGCGGTATCCGCGCGTTCGCGCGAACACCGGAAACGGCATCGGAGTTGGGCCGGACGCAACCCGGAATTCGCCGCCCCCGATACGCACGGTGGGCGGACCCGGCTTCACCGGGCCCGCCCACCGTGCCACTTCGATCTGGACCCGCGCTGCGACTGTGCGCAGCCCGCGCCGCGTCCGTCAGGCGACGAAACGTTCGGGTTCGCGTACTCGTTCGAGGTGCGCCCGGTCGACCTCCTGGAACCCGGGCCGCCCGGTGCCGATGAACGCCACCAGCCACGACAGGACCGCAGCGAACCGATTCCGGAAACCCACCAGATAGAACAGGTGCACGGCGAGCCAGATGAACCAGGCGAACACACCGCGGAAGGTGATCTTGTCGTTCAGTTTCGTCACCGCGCTGAACCGGCTGATCACCGCCATGCTGCCCTTGTCCCAGTACACGAACGGGGTGCCGGGGTTCGTATCACGGCTGATGATGTCGGCGGCGTGCCGGCCTTCCTGCATCGCCACCGGCGACTGGCCGGGGTAGCCGTTGAGCGAGGTCATATCGCCGATCGCGTAGATATCGGCGTAGCCGCCCACGGTGAGATCGGGGTTGATGAGCAGGCGCCCGGCGCGATCGGTTTCACAACCGGTGGCCTCGGCCAGCAGTTTCGCGAAGCCGCCGGCCTGCACGCCCGCCGACCAGACGATGGTCTCGGCCTCGATCTGGCGCTGGCTACCGTCTTTGTCCTTGACCGTGACCTGCCCGTCCTCGATATCGGTGACGAAGGTGCCGAGCAGGACTTCGACCCCGCTACGGGTCAGCGTTTTCTTCGCGTATTCCGATAGACCGCCGCCGAACGGCGGTAGTACGGCGCCGGCGCCCTCGACCAGGGTCACCGATACTTCCTCGTGGTAGTACCGCTTGGCCAGTTCCTTCAGTTGCCCGGCCACCTCGACTCCGGTGGCCCCGGCGCCGACGACGACGAACGAGAGCAGCCGGCGGCGGGTTTCCTCGTCGGCCTTGCCCGCTTCGCGGAAGACCCGTTCGATCTGGGCCCGCAGCAGCTTCGCGTCGTCGATGGTCTTGAGCGAAAAGGTCTTGTCGGCGAAGTCGTCGCGACCGAAATACGACTGGCTCGCGCCGGTGGCCGCGATCAGCGATCCGTAGCGGATCTGCCGGGTCTCCTCGCCGCTGCGGTAGGTCAGCACGGCGGCGTCGGGCTCGATCGCGGTGACCTGGCCCAGGCGGACATCCGCCTCCTTGTGCCGGTGCAGGATTTTCGCGATCGGGGGTGCGATCTCGGCGGACGCCAACACCCCGGTGGCGACCTGATAGAGCAGCGGCTGGAACAGGTGTTCCGGCGTGCTCGAGATCAGGACATAATCGACTCCCGCCTTCGCCAACTGTTTGGCCGCGGCGAGTCCGCCGAACCCCGAACCGATGATCACGACATCCGCGTATTCCACGCCGGCGCCGATATCACTGACCTTGTGCATGACAGCCTCCTTCACTCATTAGGAACCGTCATCCGTAAGGCAGATATTTCAGGGTTCAGGGCGCATAATTGAGATGACTCTTATCTGATCTGTTCATGAATGGAGATCGCGGTGGAACTACGCCAGCTCACGTACTTCGTCGCGGTGTGCGAGGAGCTCAGTTTCAGCCGGGCGGCCGTCCGGTGCTTCATCTCACAGTCGGCGATCAGCCATCAGATCGCCCGGCTCGAGCACGATCTGGGCGTGCAACTCTTCGAGCGTTCGACCCGATCGGTCGTCCCCACCGACGCGAGCACCAGGTTACTACCGCTGGCCAAGCAGATGCTAGGTCTGGAATCGGCAATCCGCGCTTCCATCCGCACCACCGGCCCCCGGATCCGGCTCGCCGCGAACATGTCGTTCGCCACCCGATCGCTGTCGGCCATCGCCGGCGCCCGCGACGCGCACCCGGGCGCGGAAATCGAATTCGTCATCAAACCGTTCCGGCAGCGGGTCGCCGCCGTCGCGGACGGCGATTGCGATCTGGCGCTGATCCGCGGCAGCGTGCAACAGGCCGGACTGATGGTCGAGCAACTATGGGTGGAGGATCTCACCCTCGCCACCGCCCCCGCGCATCCGCTGGCCGGCCGTACCGATGTCACCCTTGCCGAACTCAGCGCCTATCCACTGCTCCTGCCACCGGAGTCCGAGCAGTTCCTCCTGCACAATGTCATCCGGACAGCTTTCGCCGATCTCCCCACCGGCCCCACGTTCGGCCCGCCCATCCCGCCGGACCATACCGCGACCATGGAGCTGATCAACCACCCCGACGCCTGGACGGTTCTCTACGCCAACAGCTCCACCGAGGGCATCGCCGCACTCCCACTGGCCGATCACCGGCTCCGCATCCCCGTCTCCGCGGTCCTGCGCGCCGACACCCGGCGCACTCCCATCCTCGACTCGCTCCTGGAGGGACTGCACTGCGCCTAGCAGCGCCGCGTCGAGCCGATGTGCCCACCGCCCGAGTTCCGGGGCATCTCCCCAGACAATGCCGCCCTACCGCGGCACCGCGACCGGCTGCGCGGCACCGACGATGCGGCGCGGGCCGAGCACACGTCCGAGAAACGCATCCGGTGGACAGCGCCGACGCACAGCGGTAGTGGCTATCCCCCAACGGGCACAGACAACCCGCGGCCCTCGGGCGACCGGACGAAAGACGACCGATCGGATGAGGATCAGGCCGAGCCCGCGCCACCACCGCCGGAAAACAGCCGAAATCTCACCTCGCCTCGGCCTCCCGCGATGGGTGCCGGCCGACGATCCATTCGAACAGGAAGGCTCATGACCGGCCCGGCCCGGTGAAGACGATGATCCCGCGACGGGGCCCGGGCACTCATCGACCCGGCGCCGCTCGGGCCCGCGCGCAGAAACTCGAGCGCGTCCGGCCCGGTACGCGGGGTACGTACCGGGCCGCGCGGCCCCGGCGGCCGGGCAGTGGCCGACGGGGCTTCGATGACCTCGCCGATTCGGCACGGCGGGCCACCGACAACCCGAGTGGCGAGGGGTCCGGCTCGGGTCGGTTCGTGGTGCCGTCACACGACTGCGCGGGCGGCCGTCACCGCACGATCACCGGCCGGGGCGCTGCCGGAGCACAGCGCCCTCGGGCACCGGCTGAACCACACCGCTCTTCAGGACGATCACGCCCGGGCTCCCCGGGGGCAGCCGGTAGCCCGGCAGATCCCGGTCGATATCCGCGCGCAGGATCACCCGGTCGATATCGGTCCGCTCTTGCCCGTTGATGACGATCTTCTTCTCGGGTCCCGACTCGGCGACGGCCACACCGGTGCCCGCCACAGCCGCACCCGTCACCGCCGCCCCGCACATCAGAGCCGCGAACGCTCTACTGGCCGGTTTCAGCTTCATCGTGGAACTCCTCGTCGCACTGCACTTCTCGTCGACAAGCCCGATCGACTCCGACTACTGCGACGGTAGTACCGCCCGCTGTGCTCCGGCTGTGGACTCGGCTGGGAGTCTGCTGGGAACACACCGGCTTCCTCGAAGACGGCTCCGGCTCAACCGCAGCAGAACGGATCATCACAGGGCCGACCGACCTCGCTGCCGTACACACCCAGATGCCGGATCGGGGCGAGCACCGTTTCCGTGACCGCGGGATCCAGCCCCGGCGCCGACCCCGGGGCGAGTCTCCCCCACGCGGCCGGCACCCGCTCGATGTCGTAGCGGGCCCGACCGTCGATGAACAACGTCCACAGACAGTGATCGGGAAACGGGTTGGCACGCAGTACCCATCGGCGCCCCGCGACCTCGGCGGTCAGCGGGAACCGCGGATCACCGGTGCTCCACCATTCGGGCACCGCCGACTCTTCCGGGTGCGTCATACTTCCCCGATCTCGCGGAGTGGGCACCGATCGGCCGGTCCGTTTTCCGGCCGCGCGTCAACCCTGCCACCCCCATGGTGGACTTCCCACCATTCTCGGCGTCACCGGTGGCTGCCGCATCGGTCCGTGGGGCGGTATGCCCGGGATACGGTATCCGCCGCGGCAGGCCGTTCCGTCGGAGCGGCGGATCACCCGTCGATATCGTCGGCGACCGGACGCCCGACTACCGGAGGTAGGCATTTCCTGCCGCAGGCCAGTTCACGTGCCAGCGTCTCGTAGGCGACATAGGCACGAGCCAGCTGCCGGCGGTTCGGGGCCTGCGGTCCGTCCGATACGAATCGGTCGAAGGAAATCGTATACAGATACGCCATACGACCGAAAACAGCGCCCAGTCCTTCATGATGTTCGATCGCGCCGATATCGGCTACGCCGAGTACACGGTGGGCTTCCAGATCGATGGCGAGAATATGCCGTTGCGCGTCCTCCCATATTCCGGCGAACCGATCCTCGGCCGGATCCATTTCCGGTAACTCCGGACCGATCTCGCCCGGTGGCCAGGTCATCACCACATCGTCCCAGGCGGGACGCGCTGCCGCGAAGCGCCGGTGCGCGGTCACCAGACCCGCCACCGACGCGAGCAGCGGACAATCCGATCCCGTTGCACCGGAACCGGATCCGGCACTGCGGGCGAACACCGTCGATACGATTCGGCTGTCCGGTAACGGTCCGAACCCCCTGCCGCCGTGCACGGCTCCCCTTTTCCCGCCGCCGAAGCGGCCGATCTCGAGTTGTCGGAAATCGGCGCCCCCGAGCACCGATCGCCACGCAGTTGTGCCGATACCACCGCTGATCGACGCGCACAGCATAGCCAATTCCCACATCGGCAACACTGATTCACGAAATCGATCAGTAACCCGGAAAGAGTTCTGAGACAAGCTATTTGGAATAGACCGAATGAGAAGCGCCGGCGTTCACCCGGCCGGGCGCCGAAGAAATTCCGAAATGCGGCAATTCGGCCTCGCCGACGGGCCGGAATCCCGGAAACCGCCCCCGCCGCGAGCTACCGGGTGTGCACCCGAGCGCATGCCGATAGACATCGATGAAGGCACTGGGCGAGGCCCAGCCGCAACGACCGGCCACGGTGGTCACCGAATACCCCTCGGCGAGCATCCGCACCGCCCGGTGCAGCCGGAGATTGGTCCGCCACTGGGGATAGGTCATGGCGAATTCGGTACGGAACAACCGGGTGAGGGTCCGCTCTCCCGCACCGACCCGGCGGCCCAGTGCCGCCAGCGTCCAGGTGACCGCCAGATCGGCTTCGACGAGTGCGCACGCCGCACGGAGGCGTTCGTCGCGGGCGACCGGCAGCGGCAGGTGCTCGCGCGGCATCCGCTCGAGCTGGTCGAGCAGGACCCGTCGTAGCCGGCCGAGCTCGGCCGCCGGCAGCTCGTCCGGCGCGGAGCAGGTGATGATCAGTTCACGGACCAGCGCGGAGGTCGCGAGAACGGCCGGCTTCGCTCGATCGTCGGACTTTTCGAGGGGAAACGCGATGCAGTGGAATCGGGTCGGACCGAAGAAACGATGTTCGTGGTGGTGGCCGGCGGGGATCCAGATCGCCCGGTCCGGCGGCGCGATCCAGATCCCGGTGTCGGTGCGGACTTCCGCGGCCCCGCCGCTGCAGTAGATCAGCTGATGGTCAGGATGACGATGTGCATCGATACGCGACCCGCCCGGCAGATCGCGCACCCGGGTGGGAGTGGGGATCGCGTGGCGGGATATCGACATATCTCGGCATTTTATCGGAAGAAGTTACCCACCGGCGCCTCCTACGCTGATCGTCGAACGATGATCAGGAGGTTCGGCTGTGGACGCCCCGACAACTACCACCGTTCCCGCCACGAACCCGGTCACGGCGTGGAATCGCATGCGGCACTGGGTTTTCGCGCATGCGGTGGACGATTTCTACCAGGGCCTGATCCCCGCGAGCATCCCGTTCTTCGTCCTGGAACGCGACTACAGCTATGTCGAGGCGTCGGGCCTCGCGCTGGCGGCCGCACTCGGCAGTTCGCTACCCCAGCCACTGCTCGGCGTTCTCGTGGACCGCCGGCCACTGCTGTGGCTCGCACCGGCCGGACTGCTCATCGCGGGAACCGGAGCCGGACTGGCGGGGATGGCACCGGCCTACCCGATGGTGTGGCTGCTGATCCTGATCTCCGGAATCGGTATCGCCGCCTTCCATCCCGCGGCCGGCCGGGATGCCCGCCGGGTAGCCGGGAACAGCACGATCGCCATGAGTTTCTTCGCCGCCGGCGGCAGTATCGGCTTCTTTCTCGCACCCGCCCTGGCCACTCCCCTGCTCGCGTCGGCGGGTGTCGGTGCCACCGCGGTTTTCCTCCCGCCCGCCGTACTCATGTCGGTCCTGCTGTGGCGGCATCAGTCACGACGGCCCGAGCGGGGCAGCGCGGGCGGCACCGGCGACGGCCGGGACCGGTGGGGACCGTTCCTACTGCTCACAGCGGTCGCGGTCATCCGGTCGATCCTGTTTCTCGGTATGAACACGTTCCTCGCGCTGTACTGGATCGGTTACCTGGAGTCCGGCGCCGCCATGGGCGGAGTGGCGCTCACCGTGTTCCTGGTCGGTGGTGTGGTGGGCACCCTGGCCGGTGGGCGCATCGCGGATCGGATCGGTATGCGGGCCACCATCCGGCTCGGCGGTCTCGTCGCGATTCCGGCCCTGATCGCACTACGGCTGACCGAGGACCCCCGGTTGGCCCTCGTACTCGTGGTACTGGCCGGCGTGGCCACCAATATCCCCTTCGCAGTGCTGGTGAAGCTGGGACAGGACTACCTCCCGGCCCGCCCCGGCACCGCCGCGGGAGTCACCCTCGGTATCGCGGTGAGCGCCGGCGGCCTGTTCATGCCACTGTTGGGCCGGCTCGCCGACCACCACGGTCCCCAGGCCGCACTCACCGCACTGTGCGTCGTCCCGGCAGCGGCCGCCGCACTCGCCTTCCTCTTACCCCCACCGGACAGCGCGCGCCGCTGACCGGGACGAACGCTCGCAGGCGGCGCATCGGAGAAGATCAAACGGAGGTACCCGTGTTCACCTATTCCGGCCGGGACGGCCATCGACTGCATGCCGAAACCCGAGGCGACGGACCGCTGGTGGTGCTCATGCACGGCGGTGGGCCGGACCATCGCAGTCTGCTCCCGCTCGCCGACCGGCTCGCCGATTCCTACCGCATCGTGCTCCCGGATATCCGCGGGTACGGGCAGTCGCGATGTCCGGACCCGGCCGCCCATACCTGGTCCCGATACGTCGAGGACGTCACGGCCCTGTTGGATCATCTCGACGTGGACCGAGCGGTGCTCGCCGGGATGGGGCTCGGGTCGACGATCGCCGCCCGGGCGGCGATCGCGCACCCCGAACGCGTCGCCGCCGCTATCCTGATCAGTCTGGAGGACATCGAGGACGATGCGGCGAAACAAGCCGAAACCGCCTTCCTGGAAACCTTCGCCGAGACCGTACGGACCCGGGGAATCGAAGCCGCCTGGGCACCGGTCCTGCCGGGGCTGGCACCGGTGATCGGGACGCTGGTCCGGGACGCGATCACCCGCAGCGACCCCGCCAGTATCGCGGCCGCGGCCGCCATCGACCGAGATCGCGCCTTCCGCAACCCCGATGAACTCGCCGGACTGACCGCACCCACCCTGGTGCTCCCCGGTATCGACCACCGCCACCCCACCCGGTTCGCCGAGGAGATCGTCGCTGTCCTGCCGAACGGGATTCTGCACACCGGCGCCTTCACCGCACAGGTGGACACCATCGATGCCCTGACCGCGGCGCTGGCGCCCGCGATCCGGAGATTCCTCGACGAGACGGCCGGCAGCTGAGCACACGGCTGCGCGCGGAACATGCCGCGAATGGTCAGACGTCCGATGTCAGGCCACCTCCGCTTTTCGAATCCGGCCACGAACCGGAGCTCCAGGGCGTAGGCCAACGCTCCAGCATTCCGATGGTCGAGGTACCACCGATCGCGATCCGAAAGCGATTCAGCCGATCGGCCACCTCTGGCTGATCGACATACGCGGCGGAAACAACTGTGCCCCGGCCGAGGAACCCGGCCGGGGCACAGTTACGACTGTCCGCGGAACATACCGCGAAGGGTCAGCCCTTGTGCTTTTTGACCTCGTCGGTCAGCTGCGGGGCGACATTGAACAGGTCGCCCACGATGCCGTAGTCGGCGATCTCGAAGATCGGGGCTTCCTCGTCCTTGTTGACCGCGATGATGGTCTTGGACGTCTGCATACCGGCCCGGTGCTGGATGGCACCGGAGATACCCAGGGCGACGTACAGCTGCGGCGAGACCGTCTTACCGGTCTGACCCACCTGGAACTGGCCCGGGTAGTAACCCGAGTCGACCGCGGCGCGGGAGGCACCGACGGCCGCGCCGAGCGAATCGGCGAGGGCCTCGACCACGGAGAAGTTGTCGGCCGAGCCGACACCGCGGCCACCGGAGACGACGATATTCGCCTCGGTGAGTTCGGGACGGTCACCGGCCACGACGGGCTCGCGGCTGGTGACCTTGACGACGCCCTCTTCCTGTGCGGGGACCTCGACGGTGACCTTCTCACCGGCACCTGCCGCGGGCTTGGCCTCGATCGAACCCGGGCGGATCGAGATGACCGGGACATCACCGGTGGCCTTGGCGTCGACGGTGAACGCGCCACCGAAGATGCTGTGCACGGCCGTGCCGTCGGATTTCACGTCGATGACGTCGACCAGCAGGCCCGATCCGATCCGGGCGGCGAGCCGGCCGGAGACCTCTTTGCCCTCCGCGGTCGCGGCGACCAGCACGGCGGCCGGCGACGCGGATTCGACGAGACCGGCCAGGATATCGACCTTCGGGGTCACCAGGTAGCCGTCCACATCATCGGATTCGGCGATGTAGATCTTGGCGGCACCGGCCGCGGCCAGCGCATCGGCCAGTTTGTCGCCGGTGCCGGCCGGGCCGGTCACCACGGCGGCCGGCTCGCCCAGCGCGGTGGCGGCGGTCAGCAGTTCGGTGCTGACCTTCTTGACCGCACCGTCGGCGTGCTCGACGAGCACAAGTACTTCTGCCATTTGTCTCTTCTCCTAGAAGTTGCTGCGGGTGCGGGTCTCAGATGATCTTCTGGCCGACCAGGTACTGGGCGATCTTGGTGCCGCCGTCGCCCTCGTCGGTGATCTTCTCGCCCGCGGTGCGCGGCGGCTTCGGGGTGGACGCGGTGACGGTGCTGCCCGCGTTCGCGACACCCACGGTCGACGGGTCGATGCCCAGATCTTCCAGGGTGAAGGTCTGCACTTCCTTCTTCTTCGCGGCCATGATGCCCTTGAAGGAGGGGAAGCGCGGCTCGTTGATCTTCTCGGTGACGCTCACGATGGCCGGCAGCGTGGCCTCCAGCTTGAAGACACCGTCGTCGGTCTCCCGCTCGCCGGTGATCTTCTCGCCGTCGACGGTGAGCTTGCGCAGGTGCGTGAGCTGCGGGATGCCCAGGTATTCGGCAATGATGGCGGGCACGGCGCCGGAGCGTCCGTCGGTGGCCTCGTTACCGGCGATGACGAGTTCGACGCCCTCGACCTGTCCCAGCGCACCGGCCAGCACCCACGCGGTCTGCACGGTGTCGGAGCCGTGGATGGCCGGATCGTTGATGTGGATGGCCTTGTCGGCGCCCATGGACAGCGCTTTGCGGATGGCCTCGGTCGCCCGGTCCGGTCCGGCGGCCAGCACGGTGACCTCGCCACCCTGGGCCTCCTTGATCAGGAGGGCTTCCTCGACGGCGCGCTCGTTGATCTCGTCGAGCACCGCGTCGGCGGCTTCACGGTCGAGGGTGAAGTCACCGTCGGTCAGCTTGCGCTCGGACCAGGTATCGGGCACCTGCTTGATGAGTACGACGATATTCGGCATCGGTCTTCGTCGACCTCCTGTTCTGGTTACCTGTGTGGCGGTCGCACGATCTCCAGCGGCCGTACGTCCATGTGAGTAGCTCAGGCCGAGACATTACCCTACGTTAAGTTACTCGTGGGTAACTTAACTCGCAAGGCCCTCCGAGAGCCCACCGGGCGTCTCCCGTACCGGGCCGTACCAGTAACCTCGTCGCAATGAGCGAGGCTGTGATTCCCGCCGCACCGGCCACCGAGGACGCACTGGAGCCGCTGCCGTTGACCGGTGAGCGGACGGTGCCGGGTATCGCGGAGGAGAACTACTGGTTCCGCCGGCACGAGATCGTCTACGACCGGCTGCTGTCGCGCTGCGCGGAAAAGGTCGTCCTCGAAGCCGGGTCGGGCGAGGGGTACGGCGCGAATATGATCGCCGGAGTCGCGAAGGCGGTCGTCGGCCTGGACTACGACCGTGGTGCCGCGGTCCACGTGCGTACCCGATATCCGGCGGTCCATATGATCCGCGGCAATCTCGCCGCACTGCCCCTCCCGGAGGCCGCGGTGGACACCGTGGTCAATTTCCAAGTGATCGAACACCTTTGGGATCAGGCAGAGTTTCTGCGCGAATGCCTGCGCGTACTGCGCCCCGGCGGGGAACTGCTCGTCAGCACCCCGAACCGGATCACCTTCTCCCCCGGCCGCGATACTCCGCTCAACCCGTTCCACACCCGCGAACTCGACGCGGCCGAACTCACCGAACTCCTCGAAGAGGCCGGGTTCCGGGTCGATCTCATGACGGGCGTGCATCACGGACCGACACTGCGCGCCCTCGACAGCAAGCACGGCGGCTCGTTCATCGACGCCCAGATCGAACGCGCGCTGGCCGGTGAGCCCTGGCCCGCCGAACTCACCGCCGATGTCGCCGCCGTGACCGTCGACGATTTCGCGCTCGCTCCCGAAGCCATCGACGCCAGTCTCGATCTCGTGGCACTCGCGGTGAAACCTTGAGCGGCAAGCAGACTCACGAGGTACCCGGGCAGTTCACACTCGTACTGCACTCCCACCTGCCCTGGCTCGCCCATCACGGCCGGTGGCCGGTCGGCGAGGAATGGCTCTACCAGTCGTGGGCCGCGTCGTATCTACCGGTCGTCGAAGTACTGCGCACCCTGGCAGCCGAGGGGCGTTCCCATCTGCTGACGCTCGGGATCACCCCTGTCCTGGCTGCCCAGCTCGACGATCCGCATTGCCTCGCGGGAATGCACCACTGGCTGGGCAACTGGCAGTTGCGGGCCGATGAGGCGGCCAAATCCGGAAACCGCGCGCTCGGCGCGCACGAACACCGGCTGGCGGCCGCCGCGCTGGCCGAATTCGAGCAGAACTGGCGGCACGGTGCCGCACCGGTGTGGCGGCAACTACTCGACGGCGATGTCATCGAACTACTCGGCGGCCCGCTGGCCCATCCGTTCCAGCCGCTGCTCGACGACCGGCTGCGCGAGTTCCAGCTCCGTGAGGGGCTCACCGACGCCCGCCTGCGCTGGGGGCACACCCCGGGCGGGATCTGGGCCCCGGAATGCGGGTTCACGCCCGGAATGGAACAGGGTTACGCGGACGCCGGTGTGACGCATTTCATGGTCGACGGACCCGCGCTACGGGGCGATACGACTCTCGGCCGCCCGGTGCACGATTCGCCGGTACTGGCGTTCGGCCGTGATCTCACGGTCAGCTACCGGGTGTGGTCACCGAAATCGGGCTACCCGGGCAACGCCGCGTACCGGGACTTCCACCACTACGACCACGCTACCGGCCTCAAACCCGCCCGGGTCACCGGTAAGACCGTGGCCGGGCCGGACAAAGCCCCCTACGATCCCGGTCTCGCCGCGGCGCAGATCGGCCGCGACGTCGACGATTTCGTGCAGACGGTGCGGGAACGGCTGATCGGCGAATCCGAGCGGATCGGGCGCCCGGCGCTCGTGGTCGCCGCGTTCGACACCGAACTGTACGGACACTGGTGGCACGAGGGACCGCAGTGGCTGGCGCAGGTGCTACGGGCGCTGCCGGAAGCCGGGATCACCGTGGGCACTCTCGCCGACGCACGCGACCGCGGTTTCGTCGGCGCGCCCGTGCCGCTCGCCGATTCGTCGTGGGGTTCGGGTAAGGATTGGCGGGTCTGGGCCGGTGACCAGGTCAGCGATCTGGTGGACCTGAATTCCGAGATCGTCCGGCTGGCGCTGGACACCACCGCCAAGATGCGCGCCGGCGCACCGACCGGCCGCGATCCGGTGGCCGACCAACTGCTGCGTGAAGCGATCCTGGCGGTGTCGAGCGACTGGGCGTTCATGGTCAGCAAGGACTCCGCGGCCGGTTACGCCCGCGACCGCGCCCATCAGCACGCGCACGCGGTCCGCGAGATCGCCGGTGCCGTCGAAGCGGGCCAACTCGGCAGAGCACGCGATCTGGCGGCAGGATGGGCGGTGGCCGACGGAGTGTTCCCGGCCCTGGACGCGCGTAGGCTACGCGCCACCCCTGCAGAAGGACCGCGATGAAAATCTTGATGGTGTCGTGGGAGTACCCACCGGTGGTCGTAGGCGGGCTGGGCAGGCATGTCCACCACCTGGCGACATCACTGGCCGCGGCCGGTCACGAGGTGGTGGTACTGGCCCGGCGGCCCACCGGAACCAGTCCGGCCACCCATCCCACCCATTCGTTCGTGGCCGAGGGGGTCCTGGTGGTGGCGGTCGCCGAGGATCCACCGATCTTCGATTTCGGCGAGGATATGCTCGCTTGGACCCTGGCCATGGGGCATGCGATGGTGCGCGCCGGAATCGCCCTGGACAAACCGGGTATCGGAGAGGGCTGGACCCCCGATGTGGTGCACGCGCACGACTGGCTGGTCGCCCACCCCGCGATCGCGCTGGCCGAGTACTACGACGTACCCCTGGTGTCGACGATTCACGCCACCGAGGCCGGCCGGCACAGCGGCTGGGTCGCGGGCCGGGTCAACCGGCAGGTGCATTCGGTGGAATGGTGGCTGGCCAACGAATCGGATGCGCTGATCACCTGTTCCACTTCGATGAAGGACGAGGTCGAGCGGCTGTACCGGCCCGACCGGGTCCCCGTACACGTGATCCGGAACGGAATAGATGTGGGGGCGTGGACATTCCGCACCCGCTCGCCGCGCAGCGGCCCGCCGCGCCTGCTCTACGTCGGACGGCTGGAATACGAGAAGGGCGTACAGGACGCGATCGCGGCGCTGCCCCGTATCCGCCGGGCCCATCCCGGCACCGTGCTCACCGTGGCCGGGGTCGGGACCCAGTTCGAATGGCTGCGTGAACGTACCCGGACGCACCGGGTGGCACGGGCGGTGCATTTCGCGGGGCAACTCGACCATGCCGAACTGCTCGGCTGGCTGCACGGCGCCGACGCGATCGTACTGCCGAGCCGCTACGAACCGTTCGGGATCGTCGCACTCGAGGCTGCCGCGGCCGGAACACCACTGGTCACGTCGACAGCCGGCGGCCTGGGCGAAGCCGTGATCGACGGCGTCACCGGGGCCTCGTTCGAGCCCGCCGATGTGCACGGACTGGTGGACGCGGTGATCTCGGTGCTCGACGATCCCGCCGCGGCCCAGGACCGGGCGTTCGCCGCGCGGGAACGCCTGACCGCCGATTTCGCCTGGGACGTGGTGGCGGCCGAAACCGCGGGGATCTACTCGGATGCGAAACGGCGGGTCCGTAACCCGCTGGGCCGTCCGGTGATCGTAGAACGCCCGCTGCCGGAGCGGGACCCGAAGTAGTCCACTGCCGTCAGTCGTTCTCGGCGAAGGCGAAGATCTCGCCGATCCGGGTGGCGACCACGACCTCGCCCTCGGCCCCGACCGCGGTACCGGTGGTCGTGCCCTGCGCGCCGGGCAGTACATCGGAGTCGAGAGTGGCCCCGGTCTGTGTATCGAAGGTGACCAGGTTCAGTCCCGTACCGATGGCGGCGGTGACGTAACCCGTCCCGCCCGCTGTCTGCACCGGAAGTCCGCGCAGCGCGAGATCCTTACGCTCCCAGACCCTTTCGAAGCTGGTTCCGGTGTCCTGCAGGGCGACCAGGTAGCCGTCGTCACCCGCCGGGATGATCAGGCCGTCCGCGGAGACCGAGATACCGCGGCGCGGCTCCCAGTCCAACTGTGCCTCCCACTTCGGCGTGCCGTCGGCCGTGTTGACCGCGATCAGGCGTTTGCTGTTGTCGCCGACGTAGAGCGTCGAACCGTCGGCGGACAGCGCCGGATCGGTGGCACTGCCGTCGGAGAGGATCTCCCGGCTCCACTCCTGCTCGACCTTGCCGTCCGCGTACCGCAACGCCACCAGGGCCGCCTTGGTCTCGCCCGGTTTGCGGACCGTCGCATAGATCCGGCCGCTGTCGATATCCATCGCCGCCACGGTCGCGACCGCGCAGTCCGGGCCGCCGGTACGGCAGTCGTCGAGACCGGCGCCGGCCGGTGGCCAGTCCAGGTTCGGTGACTGCAGGAAATCGGGCTGCGGCAGCAACTGCTGGGTGGGGACCATTCGCCTGCCGGTCTGCCGTTCCAGCACATCGACCTGGCCGGACTGGGTGATCACCAGCAGATGACCGTCCCCGGTGAACTGCATACCGACCGGGACGCCCGCCACCGGCGTACGCCACCGCGGCTGCCCGAGAAAATTGTCCGATTCGATTCCGCTGTCGAGACCGACGTACACATTGTTCGCGCCGTCGAGCAGCGTGGGCGAGTAGATGGCGTTGGGGCCCAGCGGATTACAGAAGCGCTTCCGTCCGGTGCGCATCTGGTAGGCGAAGATATCGCATTCCGCGTCCGTGCGGCTGGTGACGAAGATCTGCCCCTCCGAGCCCACCGTCGGTGGCTGCACGATCGGCCCGCCCACCGGCCGTGACCACTGCAGACTCAGCGCCCGCGACCCGGTCACCGGGGTGGTGCCACTGTTGCGACTCTCGTGGCCGGGAGCCGGCCAGCCCAGTCCCCGGCCGACCGTGATGTCGTCGACATCGGTCCCGCACGCGGTGAGCACCCCCATCGCGGCCACCGCCGCCGCAAGCCAGGACACGGTCCGTACGCCGCCGCCGATACGCACCTGCTGGTCTCCTCTGTCGTCCTGTCTCCCCGGACCCACGTGTGTGTGAGATTAACGGAAGGGTATAGGCCGGGGTCCCCGAGCACGAAAGTAGGCTGTTCGGCAGTACTGGGCAGCACAGGATACGAGGAGACACGTTCGTGACGAGCATGTGGGGCGCACCGTTGCGCTCACGTTGGCAGGGCTCCCGGCGGCGCGACCGGCGGCAGGCCCGATTCCTCACCCTCGATTCGCTGCGCTGGGTGCTGGCCAATCGTGCCTACACCCCCTGGTACCTGGTCCGCTACTACCGGCTGCTCAAATTCCGGCTCGCCAATCCGCACGTGATCCTGCGCGGCATGGTCTTCCTGGGCCGGAATGTGGAGATCCACGCGACCCCCGAACTGGGCCGGCTCGAGATCGGGCGCTGGGTCCACATCGGGGACGGGAACGCCATCCGCTGCCACGAGGGCTCGCTGCGGATCGGTGACAAGGTGGTGTTCGGCAAGGACAATGTGGTCAACACCTACCTCGATATCGAGATCGGTGAATCCACCCTGGTCGCCGACTGGTGCTACATCACCGACTTCGACCACCGGATGGACGACATCACCCTGCCCATCAAGGATCAGGGCATCGTGAAGAGCCCGGTCCGCATCGGTCCGGACACCTGGATCGCGGCCAAGGTCACGGTTCTGCGCGAGACCCGGGTCGGTCGTGGTTGCGTACTCGGCGCGCACGCGGTGGTCAAGGGCGACATCCCGGATTACAGCATCGCTGTCGGCGCACCGGCCCGGGTGGTGAAGAACCGGAAATCGACCTGGGAGGCCGGGGCCGCCGAGCGCGCGGCCCGCGAGGCGGCGCTGGCCGATATCGCGCGGAAGAAGAACGGCGTCGCCCAGGAGGCCTGAGCGCGCCGCCTACTTCACCGCGTCGATCTTCTTCACGACTCGCTGCACCGTGAGCCAGGTGCGGGTCGTGATGTCCTTGCCGTAGGCACGCTCGAGCCAGGCCATGAAATTCGGGGTCTTCGGCGTGCTGTTGTCGATGACCGCGAGGAAGACCCGGGCCGGGTCGTCGTAACCGATGACCGTGGTGAGCGGGTCATCGTCGGCCGGCGCGACGGGCGGGGCCTCGCCGGTTCGCTTGAAGAAAGTCGCGGTGAGGTAGGTGTCGCGGCCGTGGGTGTAACCGGCGAAGGGGTCGCGATCGAGCAGTTCCCGCAGCTCGGATTCGCTACGGATGATCGTGCCGCCCGGTATACCGAGTTCGGCGTTCAGCGCCTCCTGGATACGATCCTCGAGTTCGGCGTTGCCGGTATCCGCGGCGGCGAAGACGATATTGCCGCTGGACAGCACCGAGGCCACCGAGTCGAATCCGAGCCCGGTGAACACGCCGCGCAGTTTCTCGTTGCTCATATTCGGATTGCTGGGCATGATCCCCCGCAGCAGCGCGGCGTACATGGTCATGGAGCGACCGTACCCCGGCGTTCCGACACCGGCGGCCGGGCCGCTCCCACTGCCAGGGGGTGCCCCGGGCGAGCCACCCGGAGAACCATGGGCAGGGTAGATCGGGGCTGTGCCGCGCACGCGAAGGTCGCTAACGTGGCTTCCGATCGGCACCGGCCGATCGGAAGGTAGTGATCATGCGTCATGTTCTCCGAGCAGGTCTGCTCGTCGCGGCCCTGCTGACCGTCCCCGCCGCCACCGCGGCCACCTCGTCGGCCCTCCCGCTCGAACCACGGCCCCAGCCGGCCGTCGAACAGCAGGCAACCGGTCCGGTCGGCCTCGTGTGCACCATGCAGTACCCCCCGAGTCCGCTCTGCTGGCTGTCGTCGTTGTCGGGTTCGATATCGGAGCGCTGACGATCCTCCCCGGGCCGGTGTCCCGTCCGGGATGGCTGTACCGATCGATATCTTCGACCGGTTCGCCCAGCTCAGGCCGGGGTGGCCGGGGCGTCCACGAGGTGCCGGAAATCGATATGCCGGATATCGATACCGATCCGGGAGGGGCGATGCCTGTCGAAGGCCCGAAATTACATGGGCTGGAATCGAT
The DNA here is from genome assembly GCF_053594175.1 of Nocardia sp. NPDC001965. Taxonomy (NCBI): domain Bacteria; kingdom Bacillati; phylum Actinomycetota; class Actinomycetes; order Mycobacteriales; family Nocardiaceae; genus Nocardia; species Nocardia sp. NPDC001965. The sequence continues at coordinate 99,938 of NZ_JBSFDZ010000016.1, read as the reverse complement.
CACCGGGGTGTTGATCGAGCAGTTGGTCCAGCGGCCCGAGGGCCGGAGCCGATCGTTGCCGGTCGTGGTGGCGGTGGGGCCGCCCGGCAGCGGGAAAACCGTTCTGCTGCAAGAGCTCGCACAGCGTTGCGCGAAACTGCCGCTCGCCGAGGTCGATCTGCGCCAGGGCGAGCGCGCGCCGCGGGAAGTGTTCGGCGAAATCGCGTTCGAGCTGGGCCGGTATCGGCGCCAGTTCGGCCGGATCGCCTTTCCCCAACTGTGGCTGTGTCTGGTCGCGGTCGGTAGCACGCTGCACATGCACGAGGACAATCGCCGGACGGCGCTGCGGAATCTGCGCCAGGTCGTCTCCAGCGCCCAGCCGCTGGAGGCGCGCAGTCAGGGCGTCGCCGATATCCTCGAAGCCGCCGGACAGGTTCCCGAAGGTTTGTCCCCGTGGGTGGCCATGACGGTGGAAACCCTGCTGCAGAGCCTGAACCGGCTCGATATCAGGCGGCGGATCAGCCAGGGCCCGCGGCTGACCGGCGATCAGATCCGGCGCGAGGACATGCTCATCGATCTCGCCAAATGGGCGCACGGCGACGACGAGTCCCGCGCCGAGGCCGACGCGATCTTCGGGATGGCCTTCCTGCACGATCTGCGCCAGGCCTACGCCGGCGTACGCGGTGCGCGGCGAACACTCAGTTCCGTACTGCTGCTGGACAACGCGCACACACCCGCGGGACGGCTGTTCCTGCAGACGCTACGCGAGGCGCGCCGGCGCAACGGTACCGAACCCGATCCGTCGTCCGGTCGCTCACCGGCGGGAACGCCGCCGGGACCGCCGATGTCATCGCCGCACTGCCGGATCACCCGGAACGGTTCAACCGGTTCTCCGTCGAACAGTTCTCACCCGACTGCACCGGGCCTGTCTGCTATCGCGCGCTCTCCGACGACACCATGGAGGATTTCGCCGCTGTCATGGAACACGACGCGGTGGTGACGGCAGTCCAGGCGATTCGGCAGGCAGCCGGAAGTGCCGGGGCCATCGTACGCTCCGAGCAGGTACTGCTGGCGATGAAAAGCCTGCACGGCGCTACCGCGGTCCGCGGGGCCGGCGGGGTGCTCTCCTTCGACGAGAACGGGCTGCCGACCGATAAGCCCATTCCGATCCTGGAAGCTCTGGACGGGAAGCCGCCCCGCTACATCGAACTTCCGTAACCTTTCGACCCGTGGGTCCGAGAACCCGGTCCCGCGCTCGTGCTGCCGGGGTACTTCGGCCATCGGTCGACCGAGTGCCGCAAGTGGCGGCCCGGCCCGGCATTGTCGATACTGCAATGCGGTAGCGACTCGGGAACCGCCCGCGGCGGGCCGGAGACAGGCGGAGCCGATCCCGGGATCTGCTGCGCCACTGCGGGAACGGGTGTTGCGGCATCTGCTGCAGGCCCCCGGCGCGCCCCGAGGAGGTCCGATGCTGGAGCCGGAGGCACCCGGCCGCGATACGGCGAACACGCGCGGTGGTGACCGGCAGGACGGGGCCGGCGGCCGGCGGATCCGATGAGTCAATTGGGACGTGAGCTGCTCCAGAGCATGCGCGACGCCATGGTCAGGGTGCTCACGCACCGGGCCGGCCCCCATCTGCGGCACACTCTCGGTGATCTGGCGGAAGAGGTGCGTGAGGCACGAAGGATCACCGGCGCCGATCACCGGGGCCGCGACCGGGTCGAAACCGGCACACCGCGATCGGGTCGGCCGATGGCCCACGATGGCCGAAACGGCAATCAAGACCGGCTTCCCGACAATATGGCAGGGCTGCTGACCAGGATCCATGCGAGCGGGGTCGACCCGGAGACCGCGGCTCGGGTCGAGCGGGCGTTGCTGGACAGGTATCAGCGGCGACTAGAGGTAGAGCATCGGATCGAGCGGCAGAATTTCTTGCGGAACAGGTCCCGTGATCTTCGCGGACGCGGCGAGACCGCGGATGCCGCCGAAACCACCGCCAGAAGTCAGGTGGACGAGTACATGCGCAGTGAGCGTGCCCAGCACATGATCGACCGCGCCGCCGGAACTCACACCACCGAATGGGCGGACAGAATCGACCTCACCCGCGCCTTGCGCGAGGTCGCGATATCGCCACGCGTCGTCGGCGTGCAGTCGGCCGACAGAGCGCTCCGGCGTCTCGCGGCTCGGCGTAGACCGAATCAGCTGCCCAAGAGGTTGAATCAGATCGTCACCCGGATCGAGACGAGCGGCGCTGATCCGAGGGCCATCAGTGACGCCATGAAACTGCTGCGCGAGAAACTCAATGGGTATCGACTGCAACCGATGGCCGATTTCTACCACGAGCGACTGCTCGAACAACGCGCCGAGTTCACCCGGGAGGGTTTTCCACCCCGCGTCGCCGACGCGCTCGCTCAGCAGGGAACAGAAGCGCTCACCGGGTCAGCGAAGGCACAACGCACCATCGACGGTGCCGCCGCGAACACAACCCACCAGTGGTTCACCCAGACGGCGAGAACGGCCGACCACGACGGTGTCGGCATCGTCGACCGGCTCGCCGAGATCTACCGGCGTCCCCCGTCGGAATCGGATCTCCGCGCGGCCGGTGAACGGATCACCGCCATGCGTGACAACCTCGATACCACCCAGCGCGACCTCGACAGGCTGCTCGAAAGGTCACCCGAACTGGCCGAGAAAGGTGCTGAGCGCTGGCAGGAGCGACTCGACGCCATCCGTGCTCGGGTCACCCGATTGGCCGATTCGGCCGAGACCGGGATGGTCGCGGACCGGCCCATCATCCGGCGCGATATCGACCACGGTGTGCTGCGGCAGGAGGAAGGAAAGATCCGCGGAAGCGTCGGCGAAATCCGGATGGCCGAGAAACTCGACGATATCCATGAGCTGGGACCGGTGGTCGATGCCGGCACTCCGACCGGTGCTCGTATCGCCAGCGAGATCGATATCGTCACCGACGGCGGCCGCGTATGGCACGAAGTCAAGAACAATGATCCGGCGATCCAGCACAAACGCGAAGAAGAACTCGAGGCACAGGCGCGCAAACAGCTCGCCATCTCCCATATGAACCGCGAGTACTGGGTGGACGGCAAACCACCGCAACTGAAGATCCATTTCATGGAAGGCGTGGACCCGGCCGTCAGATCCCGGATCGAAGCCGTCCGCATCCAAGACGAGAACGGGCGCATCCTCGACGATCACCGTGTCGAAGTCATCGATGAGTCGTGAGCAGGGTTCGCACCTCGCCCGCGCTGCCGACCGACAAGCCCGATCCCGGCGGCCTCGACGCGGAACTGCCTCGCTACATCGAACTTCCGGAGTCTGCGACAGAGCGCGCTGTACAGGCGCGGACGAGACGCGTCCGCGCTGCGGCGAGCCGTTGCGCGGCAGCGGTTACGCGGTCGGCGCGGACCTCACGGTTCGGTGACGCTCGCGCGTCGAGCGAGGCGTTCGACCAACCGGATTCGCGCCGCCGGCCACTCGTCGGCCAGGATCGCGTACACCACGGTATCCCGGCGGGTGCCGTCACGGCGGAGCGCATGCCGCCGCAGGACACCCTCCTCGACCGCCCCGAGCGCGGTGACCGCGCTGCGGGACAACATATTCTGATCATCGACGGTGAATTCCGCCCGAACCGCACCGAGAGTGCCGAAGATATGGTCCAGCAGCAACAGTTTGCTCTCGGGATTGCACACGGTCCCGCGCACACTGCGCGAATACCAGGTGAAGCCGATCGTCACCCGGGCATGCCGTTCGTCCATGTTGTAGAGCGAGGTCGTCCCGACTATCCGGCCGCTGCGCAGATCCACCGGTACCAGCACCTGGCGGCCCGAGGACAGGGCGTGTGCCACGGTCTCCGGCGACGGCGGCCGCGATTCGATGCCGTAGGGGAAGTAGCGCAGCGTATCCGGATCGTCGTGTGCCTCGGCCAGTTCCGCGGTATCTCCGGACTGCAGTGGACGCAGGAGCACGTGGCTGCCGCGCAGGGTGGGCGGTTGCCGCCAGTGCTCGCTTCCCACGGGAATCCTCCTCAACTCTCGCCGACCATCTGTAGTCGAACGGGCACGGTCGGCGCCGGTCGATTTCCGGCGGCAGCGAACCGTCCACCCGACCGACGGCCGAAGACCGCACCACTCGGCTGCGGTGCGCCGGGATCCGCCTCGTTCAGGGCCTCGACGACTCGCACAGGAACACGGTGGCCGCACTGCCTATCCGGGTGATGACGAGCGTATAGGGCCGGGTTCCGGTGAGCTTCAACCGTCGCCGCAGCACATCGGGATCGATATCCACCCCGCGGACCAGGATCTCCAACCGGCCGCAATCGCGGCGGCGCAGTTCGGCCCGCAATGTCTTCTCCCGCAGGACACAGCGGTCGAGAATGCGGAAACCCCGCACCCCGTCGGGCAGACGGTCACCGGTGAGGTAGGCGATACGCCGATCCAGCTGCCACAGACCGTGGCGGGCCGCGTAGTGCCGGACCAGTCCGGCCCGCACGACGGCGCCGTCGGGGTCGACGATCCACTCCCCCGGCTCCCGCTCCGGGATCTCGTCCGGATCGGCATCGGTCAACGTGGTCACGGCGCCCGCCGAAGTGAGGACGGTCGCCCGGCGGCCGACACCCGCCTCGCACAGTCCCGCCGACCACAGGCAGGCTTCCCGGACGCCGCCGTCCAGCGACACGACCTCGACCTCGCCGTCCCAGTCCAGCCGGTCGAAATCCAGTCCGGGAGCACATTTCACGACCAGATCACGACCCGCGTACACCGAGAGCAGATCCGGTAGCGGCGGCTGCAACGCCGCCGGATCGTGCGTGCGTCTCCCGTCGGCCCGGCGCCCGGGATCGGCGACGACGACGGTGCCGGAGGTACACGGGACCAGCGCGTCCGCACGCACGAGCAGTGTTGTCTGCGGCGCCTCCGGCGCCGGGGGGCGGGGCCCTATTGACCCCGGTTCTGTATCCATGGCGTCGCCTCCGGCGCCGCGGGGCCGGGGCCCTCGTGACCCCGGTTCTTCACTCCTGCGCTCCTCCGCTTCGCTCCCCCGCTCCGTCGCTCCAGAACCGGGGCGGGCCCCGCCTTCGTGGTGAGCCTTTACTTCGTGGTGGGCCGCGGATCCCGGGGTGGGCTCGTGGGGGGCCGTGCCCGCTGACGGTGGCGCCGGGAGGGCGGCGGACGGTTCCGGGATCGGATGGGCGAGGTTGTACCGGGCCATGGCGAGTCTGATCGGATCCAGATCGCTGCCGACCACTCGGGGACATACGCGGGCCAGTTCGGCGAGCTCGGCACCGATCGAACAGGTCACGTCGTGGATATCGCGGCCCGCCAGCCGCTGGGCGCGATGACGCGCGACCAGCGTCGGCGTGGCCTGCTGGACCGCGTCATCGGTGAGCAGCCAGCCCTGCGCGCCGAGCAGTTTCGCCGCTGCCCGGCGCCGTAGACGCACGGTCTCGATGAGCGCGGGCGCGCGCTCACCGTGCGCCCGGCGCACCACCGCCACATCACGGAGTTGCGATGCGGCGGTGAGTTCCAGCTCGGCGACCTCGGCCAGCGCGGCCACGCCGGCGGGCGAACCCAGGTAGCCGATATCGGCCCTGCTGAAGCCGTACCCCACTATTTCCCGGCGGCGGCCGGTTTCACTCCGGTGATCATCGCGTTGTAGAAGAACTGCCGCGGCACCACCCGGCGCATCACGTTCTCGTCCACCCAGCTCAACCCGAGCCACGCACGGTACATCGCCATGCGATAACCGAAGGTGAGCTTCTCGTCGGGGACCGCGGCCTCGAAGGTCCGCACGGGCCAGCCCCACAGAGCGGCGGCGAATTCCTCGGTCTGCGCCGCGACATTCACCGCACCCGCGGACCGGGCCATATCCTCGAGCTGAGTCGGATCGAAGGTGTGCAGATCGACCACGGCCTCCAGCGCGGCGGCCCGCGAAGATTCGTCGAGCTCTTCCTGGGGGCGGCGCCAGTCCCGCAGGAACGGGAGCTTGGTGATGGCGGTGGTCGCCTTCCAGGTGATGTTGCCGAGGTTGCGGGCATACAGGTTGCCGATGGTGGTGGGTTCCCCGGCGAAGACGAAACGGCCACCCGGCTTGAGTACCCGCAGGCATTCCCGGAGCGACTGCTCCACATCCGGGATGTGGTGCAGAACCGCGTGCCCGACGACCAGATCGAAGGTGTCGTCGTCGTAGGGGATGGTCTCGGCGTCCGCGACCCGGCCGTCGACGTCCAGGCCCAGGTTCTCCGCATTGCGCAGGGCGACCTTCACCATCCCGGGCGAGAGGTCGGTGACCGAACCGCTCTTCGCGATCCCGGACTGCATGAGATTCAGCAGGAAGAAACCGGTACCGCAGCCCAGCTCCAGTGCCCGCTCGTACGGCAGCTCCGCATCGGTGCCGACAGCGAGGTCGAACCGGCCACGCGCGTAGTCGATACAGCGTTCGTCATAGGAAATCGACCATTTGTCGTCGTAGGTCTCGGCTTCCCAGTCGTGATAGAGCACCTGGGCGAGCTTGGTGTCCTCGAATGCTGCTTCGACCTCCGCGGCGGTGGCGTGCGGATGAGGTGCGGGGTCGTCGGGGCGTACCGTCATGGTCGGAGAGCCTAATAGGTGCTACCGCGCGTAGCGCATCCGCAGTCCGGACCCGCCCGCAGCGGCAGCGGTGATACGGCCGGTGCGTCGCCGCGGAATCACCCGGCAACATTGGACGGGTCCGGTCGACCCGCACCGTGTTCAGTGCCCGGTGAAAACGGCGGACCCCGGCCCGTCACGCAGGTAGGAGCGGGTTCCGATGCGCTGATCCTCCGTATCGAACAATCGAGCCCATTCGGTGCGGGCACGTTCGTGACCGTGCGGTCCCGCCTCGAACACCGCCTTGGCCGCGGCCAGCGCCCGCGCCGGACCGTCGACGAAGCGGCGTGCCCAGCCGATCGCCGCCCCCAGCACATCATCGGGTGCGACGACCTGATCGACCAGACCCAGCCGCGCGGCCTCGTCCGGTTCCACGAAACGTCCGCTGTACACCAGATCCTTCGCCGCCCCGGGACCGATCAACAGCGACAGCCGCCGGATCCCCGCCAGCGGGATCAGACCCGCATCGATCTGCGGAAAACCGAGTTTCACATTGTCACCGATGATCCGCCGGTCCGCGCCCAGTGCCAGTTCCAGCCCGGCCCCCAGGGCGTATCCGCTGATCGCGGCGACCGTGGGCTGCGGAACAGCGGCCAGACAGCCCAGCGCGGCCTGGAGGTCGGCGGCCATGGCGGCGGCCTGCGGGGCCGGGAGTTCGGCGAGCTCGGCCAGATCGTCACCCGCGCAGAAGACCCGCTCGTCCCCGTAGACCACCAGCGCGGCGATCCGCGGATCGGCACCGCACGCGGTGGCCGTCTCGGCGATCTCACGGATCAGCTGGGTATCGAACAGGTTCATCGGCGGGCGGGCGATACGCAGCACCGCCACACCACGCTCGGACCCGCCGTCGTCGTCGGATCCGAGCCGGGACAGGGATACGAATTCCGCCATGACCGGTTACGCTACCGGCCGTCCGCGGCGCCGCCCGCATTCCCCGAACCGCCCAGCAACGACGGATCGGTATCGCGCATCCCCTTCGACCCGACCAGCCGGGACGGATCCGGCAGATCCGCGAAGTACTGGCCGTTGTCCGGGAACTGCAACAGTTTCTTACCGTCGACCTCCCCGAACACCGGCTGGATCGGGTCGATACGCGGTTCGGCCGCCAGAATCCGCGCGGTATCCGGATAACCGGCCAGCGAGGTCAGCTGCGACCAGGTCGGCGGCAGGAGCACATGCTCACCGGCCTTCCAGGTCGTCAGCGCGGCGGCCGGCGTGGACCACTGCACCTTGTCCGTCTCGGTCGTGGCGCCATCAGCGAGCTGCCCTTCGGGCAGTACGGCGACGAAGAAATTGGTGTCGTACCGGCGACGTTCCACGATCGGAGTGATCCACCGCGACCAGGGACGCAGCAGATCGGCACGCAACACCAGCCGCTGCTCGGACAGGAACTGCGCCAGCGTCAGATCCCGCCCCTCGATGCGCTCCCGTTCCCGCCGGTATCCGGCGGTATCGGCAACCACCGAATCGGCGGTCGGACCGGCCAGCAGCACCCCGCACTCCTCGAAGGTCTCCCGCACGGCCGCGCACACCAGCGCCTTGGCCCGCGCCTCGGAGACCCCGAACCGCTGCGCCCACCACTGCGGAGCAGGCCCGGCCCAGTCGATCGCCACCTCGGCATCGACCGGATCCACGCGCCCACCCGGAAACGCGGTCATCCCGGCGGCGAAATCCATGGCCCCGGCCCGCCGCTGCAGGAACACCTCGGGGCCCTCGGCACCGTCCCGCACCAACATCACGGTCGAGGCATCCTTGGCTTCGGGCACCTCGGCAACCGAATCCGGCACAGTCGTCTCACTCACCCTTCGCACACTAGCTGTGTTGGTCGGCGCCGCCTCCGGCGGCGCGGGGTTGAGGCCCCCTCGGTCTCGCCGTTCAGGCCTCGGAGACTCGCGCTGCGCGCATGCGACGTGCGGTCGGCCGTCCGCGGAATGTGACCGTTGAGCACCTCCGGTCAAGGGCGAGACGGGCCTCAACCCTTCGAGGTGTCTCGTAAAACTCGACTCCGGGGGTGCGTGGGCGATCGAGGTCTCGGTTGTGCGTGGCCCGTCCCGGAATCGACGTCTCGGGTGGGGGCGGAGTGTTCTGTGAGATGTGGATTTTCGGGCGGGCCTGCGCTTCCGGGCCGGCAGACAGCTGCTCCGGTCCGGCAGATGACGCCGGGTTCACGCCGGTGCCGTCCGCGGACGGGTGCGGCGGTTCCGGAACTATCCGGCCGCTGGTCGGCAAACGTCCTCGCGGTCGGGCCACGTCCGGAGTTCCCGTGTGCAGGCCCGGGCCGCGCAGAGCAACCAGGGGAAGCAGAACGCGCTACCGCGAGCGGTGCCGTCCCAGCCGCCGCGCCCGCCGCGCGAAATACCGGCCGTCGATCCGGTCCAGGGCGATGGACTGGCGGAACGCCTCGCTCAGGTTTTCGGCCGTCAGCACATCGTCGACCAGGCCCTGTTTGACGATCTCGCCCTCGCTGATCAGCATGCAGTGGGTGAATCCCGGCGGGATCTCCTCGACATGATGGGTGACCAGCACCAGGGCCGGGGCGTCGGGGTCGGCGGCCAGGTCGCCGAGGCTCTCCACCAGTTCCTCGCGGCCACCGAGATCCACACCGGCGGCCGGTTCGTCCAGCAGGAGCAGTTCCGGATCGGTCATGAGGGCGCGGGCGATCAGAACCCGCTTGCGTTCGCCCTCCGACAGCGTCCCGTAGGTGCGGTCCAGAAGGTGTTCGGCGCCCAGGCTTTCCAACATGTCGATCGCACGATCGGTATCGACATCGTCGTACTTCTCCCGCCAGCGCCCGAGTACCGCGTATCCGGCGGAGACCACCAGATCGGCGACCCGCTCGTCCGGCGGGATACGCGCCGCCAGCGCCGCCGAGGACAGCCCGATCCGGGGCCGCAGTTCGCTGACGGCCGTTTTACCGAGCCGTTCACCGAGGACGTAGGCGGTGCCGTAGGACGGGTGCGTCTCGGCCGCCGCGATCTGCAACAGCGAGGTCTTCCCGGCACCGTTGGGGCCCAGCACGACCCAACGTTCGTCGAGCTCGACCTGCCAGGTCACCGGGCCCACGAGGTTGTGCCCGTTGCGGCGGATGGAAACATTGGTGAAGTCGATGAGCAGATCTGGATCGGGGTGCGCCACGGGCTCCATCTTGTCTCGAGGCGAACACGATCGCGGCACCGGGCACCCGTGATCTTTCGGAGTGCCGGACCGCGGCCGTGTCTCCCACCTCGGATCGGACTATTCGGTCACCACTGGTCCGGCCGCGCGGGCCGGGTGGCGATCACGGTGGTGGAACCGGGTGCGACCTCGGTGAAACCGGCGTCACGCACCGCGGTCGCCGCACTACGGGTGACGGCGGCACGCAGCATCTGCCACTGATCCGGCCCCGCCTCGCGCACCGCGCAGGCGAAACCACGCTGCGCCCAGGTGCGGGCCTGTTCGACCGGCAGCGCACCGGCGAACAGCATGCTGGCGTGCCCGACCTGCGCCGCGGCCTTACCGACGGTCATACCGAGTTCGGCGTTCACCCAGAACACCGGGACATCCAGCGGCACCGGTCCGGGATCGTCGGATTCGAGGTCGGTGCCACCGATCTGGAGCCGCCGGATCCGGGCATCGACCGACCCCACGGGCCCCGGCACCAGAGCTCGCACCAGCGCGCCGCCGCTTTCGACGGTCACGCCGGGGACCTCGTTCGCGGCCGCCCATTGCGCACCGCGCGCCCGCCGGGCGACCTTCCGGATCCGCGACCGCTTCCAGACCTGATACCGCTGCTCCCATTCGCCGTCGAAACCGACGCGCGGATCCAGGCAGAGCGCGACCGCGGCGGCGGCCGCCGCCGCGAGCACATCGCTGCGCGCGGGTGGGTCGGTCTTGGGCAGATGCAGCACCATCTGCATCGCCTGCACCTCGGCGGGATCCTCGGGATCGCCCAGACCCCCGTACCCCGCGGCGAGTTCGGCGTGGCGCTCGGAAAATCCCGGCTCCGTGAAGAACTCGGGATCCATCCCGTCGTCCAGGTCCGGATCCGCATCAATGTCGTGACCGTTGGCAGCCACGTCCGTCACGCCGCTATCCGGCATTTCACCAACCCTCCCAGCACCCGAACAACACCGGACGACAGCCTACCCACGAACCCGCACCACGAACCCCGCGGTGCCACACTCGAACCCGTCATCGGTACCGAGTCCGGGGCGGCCCGCCCGGATCGCCGGCAGCGGCAGGAATCGACTCGGTTCACCCGAGCGGAACTCGGCGCAGCAGGCCGTCTTCGGCATCGGCGGCCTCCACCTCGTCCCGGGTCACGCCCAGGATGAACAGCACGGCATCCAGGTAGGGGTGCGAGAGCGCGGTATCGGCGACCTCACGCAGCGCCGGTTTGGCATTGAAGGCCACACCCAGCCCGGCCGCGTTCAACATATCGATATCGTTCGCACCGTCGCCCACCGCGACCGTCTGTTCCATCGGCACCCCGGACTCCGCCGCGAACGCCCGCAGCGCCGTCGCCTTGTAGGCACGGTCCACGACCTGCCCGACCACCCGGCCGGTGAGTTTCCCGTCGACCACTTCCAGCACATTGGCCTGCACGAAATCCAGATCCAGTTCGCGCGCGAGCGGGTCGATCACCTGCCGGAACCCACCGGACACCACACCGCACCGGAAGCCCAGCCGTTTGAGCGTACGGATCGTGGTCCGGGCGCCGGGGGTGAGCGCGATGGTGGCCGCCACTTCGGCGATCACCGATTCGTCCAGCCCGGCCAGGGTCGCGACCCGCTGTCGCAGCGATTCCCCGAAATCGATCTCCCCGCGCATCGCTGCCTCGGTGACCTGCCGGACCTGTTCCTCGACCCCGGCGTGAGCGGCCAGCATCTCGATCACCTCACCCTGGATCAGGGTGGAATCCACATCGAAAACGATCAGTCGCTTGGCCCGGCGGGCCAGTCCGGCCCGCTCGACCGCGATATCGACACGTTCGACGACCGCCACATCGGCCAGCGCGGTCCGCAACCGTGAATCGGTATCCCCGCCGTGGTCGGGAGCCGACACCATCAATTCCATACCTGTCACCGGGTAGTCGGCGATACCCCGGATCGTATCGATATTCGCTCCGAGCCCCGCCAGTTCCCGGGACACGGCACTGAACGCCCGAGCCGTCACCGGGGAACCGAGCACCACCACGGCATGCGTGGACACCGGAGCCCGCGCGACCTCCGGATCGATATCGATGTCCACCTGCATGCCGACGGTGTTCATCGCCTCCTCGAGCTCGTCCTGCAGCGACTCGGGATCGGTCGGACAGCTGATCAACACCCCCAGGGTGAGCCGGCCGCGGATCACCACCTGCTCGATATCGAGCAGACTCACCTGGTGCCGCGACATGGCCGTCAGCAGAACCGACGTCACACCGGGACGGTCCGGCCCGGTAACGGTGACCAGCACGGTGGTCTCGGCCACGAAAACTCCTGTAATTTCGGCGGCGCCTTCGGCGCCGCGGGGTCGGGGCCCGATTAGCCCCGGCTCTTCACTCCGCCGCTCAGTCGCTGCGCTCCTTCACTCCGCCGCTCCAGAACCGGGGCGGGCCCCGACCACTGATGCCGACCATCAGGAAGGAGCGCCACACTGCGCACAGTTACAGAACCCGCGGATCCTGCCCACAACAATGTAAGTACACGACCCACCCAGCCCGCGGACCACCCCCTGCACATCGCCCGGCCCGCGAACCACCGCACGCACACCACCCGGCCCGCGAACCACCGCCCGCACAACCCCCGGCCCCGAACACCCCACCTGCAACCCCAGACCATCAAATACCGACGTAACCAAGTGCGTCGAGTTCTACGAGACACCTCGAAGGGTTGAGGCCCGTCTCGAACCCGCGCGCGCCAGCGCGCCGAAAACACAGCACCTTCACAAGCAACCCCCGAAAACAGGCCCCGAAACATCTGTGCACCCGCCGACCGAGGTCGACGGGTGCACAGCGACGAGGCAGGTCCCGCTAGGACTTGACCAGGGTCTCCTCGTGATGATGCTTGGCACCACCGGTGAATCCGACGTGCGCTTCCTTGCGCATCCGCTCGACCATATGCGGATAGTGCAGTTCGAAGGCGGGACGTTCGGAGCGGATCCGCGGCAGTTCGTAGAAGTTGTGCCGCGGCGGCGGGCAGCTGGTGGCCCATTCCAGCGAGTTGCCGTAGCCCCACGGATCGTCCACCGTGACCACCTCGCCGTAGCGGTAGCTCTTGAAGACGTTCCACAGGAACGGCAGCATCGAGGCGCCGAGGATGAACGCACCGATGGTGGAGACGGTGTTCAGCGTGGTGAACCCGTCACCGGCCTGGTAGTCGGCGTAGCGGCGGGGCATACCTTCGGCGCCCAGCCAGTGCTGCACCAGGAAGGTGAGGTGGAAGCCGAGGAACGTGGTCCAGAAGTGCCATTTCGCGAGGCGTTCGTCCAGCATGCGCCCGGTCATCTTCGGGAACCAGAAGTAGATTCCGGCGTAGGTGGCGAACACGATGGTGCCGAAGAGCACGTAGTGGAAGTGCGCGACCACGAAGTAGGAGTCGGTGACGTGGAAGTCCAGCGGCGGGCTGGCCAGGATGACACCGGACAGTCCACCGAAGAGGAAGGTGACGAGGAAGCCCACCGAGAACAACATCGGTGATTCGAACGTCAATTGCCCCTTCCACATGGTGCCGATCCAGTTGAAGAACTTCACGCCGGTCGGGACCGCGATCAGGAAGGTCATGAACGAGAAGTACGGCAGCAGCACCGCGCCGGTGGCGTACATGTGGTGCGCCCACACCGCGATGGACAGGGCCGCGATACCCAGGGTCGCATAGACCAGAGTCGTGTAGCCGAAGATCGGTTTACGGCTGAAGACCGGGAAGATCTCGGAGACGATGCCGAAGAACGGCAGCGCGATGATGTAGACCTCGGGGTGTCCGAAGAACCAGAACAGGTGCTGGTAGAGCAGGATGCCACCGGTGCCCGGATCGTAGATGTGGCCGCCCAGGTGCCGGTCGTAGGCCAGGCCCATCAGGGCGGCGGTGAGCAGCGGGAAGGCCAGCAGGACGAGCACGCTGGTGACGGCGATGTTCCAGGTGAAGATCGGCATCCGGAACATGGTCATACCCGGAGCGCGCAGGCAGACCACGGTCGTCAGCATGTTCACACCACCGAGGATGGTGCCCAGACCGGAGACGGCCAGACCCATGATCCACAGGTCGGTGCCCACACCCGGTGAGTGCAGGATGTCGGTGAGCGGCACGTAGGCCGTCCAGCCGAAGTCCGCGGCACCGCCCGGGGTGATGAAACCGGCGGTCGCCATGGTGGCGCCGAACGCGTACAGCCAGTAGCTGAAGGCGTTGAGGCGCGGGAAGGCGACGTCGGGGGCGCCGATCTGCAGCGGCAGGATGATGTTGGCGAAGCCGAACACGATCGCGGTCGCGTAGAACAGCAGCATGATCGTGCCGTGCATGGTGAACAGCTGGTTGAACTGCTCGGGCGAGAGGAACTGCAGGCCCGGGCGAGCGAGTTCACCGCGCATCATCAGGGCCATCAGGCCACCGATGAGGAAGAACGCCATCGAGGTGGTCAAGTACATGACACCCAGGACCTTCGGGTCCGTGGTGGTCACCATCTTGTAGATGAACGACCCCTTCGGCCCCGTTCTCGCCGGGAATGGCCGAGTCGCTTCCACCCCCTGTGGGATTGGCTTGGGCTCTACGGCAGTCACTGATCCTCCTGAAGGTGCCTTTAGGGTCGCTCCGCAGGCTCCACTGTTTTGCCCGCCGCCCGGTGCACGGGCGGCCAACGGTTAGCTTGCGCTTCTCGAATCGTAAACCTTCCGCCCAGCCCGGGTCGCCCGGGTCCTACTCTGTGTCGTACTCAGGAGCTCCGGGCACCTTCCCGGCACGCGCAACCGTCTCGACTCCTACGAGTCGAGTCCTGCCGGGCACCCGAAGCGTCGACGTCTGTCCTGCTGTTCCGGCCGTGGAAGCGGGTGAACAGAAGGCTGCGCCGAATAACACGAATCACGGTGGGCATGTACCCTTCCCGGCATGCCGGTGAGCCCCGCTGTCCCCACCCCCGCCGCGCGTGACCCCCGGATCTCGGTGCGGACCGGCCGGCTCCTGGGGGCCGTACTCGCCTGCGCGGCGTTGACCGTGTCCGCGTGCGCGAATCATCCCGACGATTCGGCATCGATCATCCGCACCACCACCAATATCGCCGGTGCGGGTGTGGTGGGTATCGAACGCGACACCACCCAGGCCTGTTCGCTGCCCACCGCACCGGATCCGGCGGAGGGCCCCACCCGCGAGATCCGGCACGCCTCGGGAGAGACGCGGGTACCGGCCGATCCGCAACGGATCGTGGTGCTGGGCACGTCGGCTCTCGACGCGACCTGCGCGGTCGGCCTGTGGGAGCGGGTGGTGGGCGCGACGACCGTCGCGGGTCCCGTATCGCAGCCCGGTTATCTGGGTTACGGAGTGCGGGAGATCCCGGGGGTCGGTCCGGTCACCGACCCCGATCCGGCGGCGATCGCCGAATTGGACCCGGACCTGATCATCGGTGAGGTCCCCGCGGGCCGCGGCGATTACGCCGCCTTGAGCGCGATCGCCCCGACGGTGCTGATCGGCGCGGAACCGGACTGGGAGAAGCAGTTCTCCGCCTTCGCGGGCGCGATGGGACGCGCGGGCGCGGGCGCGGCAGCGCTGGATGCCTATCACACCGAGGCCACCGATACCGGTGCCACGCTCAATGCCGGGTTCGTCCAGGCCTCGATCGTCCGTTTCACGCCGGGCGGCACCGAGTTCGCGGGCAGTGAGACCTTCGCTGCGCAGATCCTGGCCGATACCGGGGCCCAGCGTCCGACGCTGCAGCGCGACACCTCCGCACCGATCGACGAATCCGATCCGGTGGCCGCCGAAGGCGATCTGATCTATGTACTGTTCGCGGGCCCGGACGGGCAGGAGCACGGCGAATCCGTGATGCGTTCGGATCCGTGGGAGAAGCTCGGCGCGGTGGGCGACAACCGCAGTTTCGTCGTCGACGACGCGCTCTGGCACACCACCGGTCTCACGTCGGCGCGGGCGATTCTCACCGATATCCGCGACACCCTCAACGCCTACGTCATGGACTGACGCTCCCCCCATCGCGAATCCACCCACACCGCGAATCCACCGCACGCGTGTCTTGCGCTGCAGCGACCGCCGGGCAGCCCACAGAGGACTCACAGCGCGGCTCCAGCGATCCGCCAGACAGCGCTCCTACTGTCGGACTCACCATCGGTCGAGAAGAGGTGCGCAACGTGCGGAAACGACAGGTAGTGACGCAGGAGGAGCGGCACGAACACGATCTCGGGCTCGCCCACGATATGTCGGTGATGCTGTCCCGGCGGCGGGCGTTGTGGATCATGAGCGCGGTGGGTTCGGCGTCGGTGGTGGCCGCGGCCTGCTCCTCCGGCACCGACGCCACCGCGACCTCGTCCGCGGACACCACCTCCACCGCGGTCGCCGCGGCCCCGCAGGAGACCGCCGGGCCCTATCCCGGTGACGGATCGAACGGACCGAACGTCCTGGTGGAATCCGGTGTCGTCCGTTCCGATATCACCGGCAGCTTCGGTCCGTACTCCGGTACCGCCGAAGGTGTTCCGGTGACCATCCGGCTCACCCTGCAGGATCTTGCGCGCGACGCCGCGCCGGGTACGGGGATGGCCCTCTACCTGTGGCATTGCGACCGCGACGGCGAGTACTCGCTGTACGGCGAGGGCGTCACCGAGCAGAATTATCTGCGCGGTGTGCAGGTCGCCGACGAGTCCGGGCAGGTGAGTTTCACCTCGATCTTCCCGGCCTGCTATTCCGGCCGCTGGCCGCATATCCATTTCGAGGTCTACGACGATCTCGCGACCGCGGTGGCCGGGGAGAACGCCCGGCTGACCTCACAGATCGCGCTGCCGCAGGAGGTGTGCGAACAGGTGTACAACGCCGATTCCGGATACTCCCGCAGCCTGAACAACCTCTCGGAGGTCACTTTGGCGAGCGATAACGTATTCGGCGACGGATGGGACGCCGAACTCGCGACCGTGACGGGCGACCCGCAGACCGGGATGGAGATCGCATTGACCATCGGGGTGGCCGAGAAGTCCGCGAACCGGAATCAGGACGGTGCGGGGCCGGGCGGCGGCGCCCCGCCCGGCGGCGGTATGCCGCCCGGGGGTCGGCCACCGTCGGGACCGCCCTCGGCCAACTGACGGCGCGGGATCCGGTGAACGGCATATCGGAACCCCGGCACCATTCGGCGCGAACACCGGTCCGCAACCGGATGGGGACCGTTCCGAGACCCTGTTTCCGCAGGTGAAAAGCCATTTCGCGCGTACCGTCGAAGTATGGGCGGCAACGCTGAGGGGGATCGCTCACTAGCGACCCGGCTGGCCATCGGGATCGTCATCGGACTGGCGATCGGGATACCGCTGGGTCTGGTCGTGCTGAGCAATCTGGCGCTCGGGGTCGGACTCGGTATCGGCTTCGGTCTGGCGTTCGGCCTCGCGATGGCCCCGTCGGACGACGACCGGCCCGATGGCCACCGCAAACCCCCGACGGACGACTGAAGTACGCTCGGCGCCTGCCGTCGAAACGCGCCGAAAACCCTCGCTCCCCTAGCGCATTCGACGCGCGAAACACAAGTTGTGGTGTCGCTCGGTGATTCAACCCCCAAGGGGTAGTGTTACGGCACGCGCAGGGCAGTCGTCGGATTCGTCGGGAAGGGTGTGGAAGCAGTATGAAGCTCATCGATCGGGTTTCGGCCATCAACTGGAATCGGGTACCCGACGAGAAGGACGCCGAGGTCTGGGATCGGCTCACCGGTAACTTCTGGCTGCCGGAGAAGGTCCCGGTGTCCAACGACATCCCCTCCTGGAACACCCTCACCCCCGACGAGAAACAGCTCACCATGCGGGTGTTCACCGGTCTCACCCTGCTGGACACCATCCAGGGCACCGTCGGCGCGGTCAGCCTGATCCCCGACGCGCTGACCCCGCACGAAGAAGCGGTACTGACCAATATCGCGTTCATGGAGTCGGTGCACGCCAAGAGCTACAGCTCCATCTTCTCCACCCTGTGCTCCACCCGCGAGATCGACGATGCCTTCCGCTGGTCGGAGGAGAACCGCAACCTCCAGCGCAAGGCCGAGATCGTCCTCGAGTACTACCGGGGCGAGGATCCGCTCAAGCGCAAGGTCGCCTCCACGCTGCTGGAGAGTTTCCTGTTCTACTCCGGTTTCTACCTGCCGATGCACTGGTCGTCGCGGGCCAAGCTCACCAATACCGCCGATATGATCCGCCTGATCATCCGGGACGAAGCGGTACACGGTTACTACATCGGCTACAAGTACCAGCGCGGCCTCGAGCAGGTCACCCAGGCCGAACGCGACGAGCTGAAGAACTACACCTTCGAGTTGCTCTTCGAGCTCTACGACAACGAGGTCGACTACACCCAGGACCTCTACGACGAGGTCGGCCTCACCGAGGATGTCAAGAAGTTCCTCCGCTACAACGCCAACAAGGCTCTGATGAACCTCGGTTACGAGGGTCTGTTCCCCAAGGACGAGACCGAGGTGAACCCGGCCATCCTCTCGGCGCTGTCCCCCAATGCCGACGAGAACCACGACTTCTTCTCCGGTTCGGGTTCCAGCTATGTCATCGGCAAGGCGGTCAACACCGAAGACGACGACTGGGACTTCTGACCCGGCCGAGAACGCGCACGCGACGGCCGCACCGCACACCCCGGATGGCGTACAACGAATCGTCGGGTCCACGGCCGAATCGTGCGACCGACTCGACAGTGGTCATCGACGTTCTGGACAGGACGGCGCGGTTCGATGGTGTACCGCCGCCGCGTCCGCGATCGCGATGATTCCGGTGCGCAATTCCGCCGGGGCCAGCACATCCACCTCGGCACCGAAGCCGACCAGCATAGCCGCGGCCGCATCCACACTTCGCACCCGCAGCCGGTGCACATCGGTCTGTCCGGCAACGGGTTCGGGGGCGCCGAGCGCGGTCACCGCCAGCGACCGCAGCACCAGTGGAAATCGTGACCGGTGCACGCGTAGCACGATCTCGGTAGCCGGTGCCCCGCGGAAATCGTCGCGCATCCGCCGCCAGACCTGTAGCAGGTCCAGATCCGGCGGCCGGCGGCTCGGCTCACCCAGCCGCCGCACTCCGGTGATCCGGGAGACCCGGTAGCTGCGCGGACGACCACGGTGGGCCGCCACCAGGTACCAGGTCCCCCCGACCTGGAGCAATCCCCACGGATCCACCGTCCGGTCGCCCGGTGTTCGCGCCTGCTTCGACTGGTACCGGATCCGGATCCGCTCGTCGTCCAGGACCGCGGCCTGCACATCGGCCAGGGCGTCCAGCGCCGCCGGTTCACGATGCCATCCGCCGCCGTCGAGGACGATCCGATCCTGGACGTGGGTGACCAGCCGGTGCTGTTCGTCGGGAAGCGCGGTGGACAGTTTGTGCAGCGCGCTGCGGAACGGGTCGCCCAGTCCGAGCGCGTCCGCGGTGCCCGGGCCACCGGCGACGAACAGCGCGCGAGCCTCCTCGGCGGTGAGTTGTTCGGCATCCGGCTCGAAACCGGGGACGAGCGCGAATCCTCCGCCGCGGCCGCGTTCGGCGTACACCGGGATACCGGCGGCGGAAAGCGCCTCCATATCGCGCAGCACCGTCCGTTTGGTGACCTCCAGGCGGCGGGCCAACTCGGCGGCACTCATCCGCCGCTGCCGCCGCAGCAATTGAACGATCAGGAGCAACCGATCCGCGCGCATTTCTCCAGATTCGCACGAAAAGGTGACACCAGATGTCACCTTGTCCGGCGGAGACTGCTCTCATGACTCAGATTCCGGACTTCCGATCAGATCTCGCCGCCGCTCAGGAATGGGTGGCCGGACTCATGGCCGCCGTCCGCCCCGATCAGTGGAGCGCACCCACCCCCTGCACAGAATTCGACGTCCGCGCACTGCTCGAACACCTCTCCTGTCATCCGGCCAAACTGGTGGCGACCGCCACCGGCGCGGACCCCCGCCGCCTCCCCTCACGTGCGGAGATCGACAACGAGCAGCCCGGCGAGGACTATCGGAAACGGTCCGGCGCGGCCCTCGACCACTGGAGCGACGACGCGTTGCTGACCCGCACCGTCACCGCGCCCTGGGGTGCGGCCCCCGGTGGGCTCGCGGTCGGCGGGTACCTGATGGAAACCGTCGCGCACGGCTGGGACCTGGCCGTGGCCACCGGACAGCCCGCCGAGGCCGATCCGGTCCTGGTGGCCAAGGCGCAGGCCATTGCCGACCGTGCCCTGACCGATGCCTTCCGGGGCCCCGAATCACCGTTCGGGGTCCGCGTCGAGCCGCGACCTGACGCCGGACCGACCGAGCGCCTGGCCGCGTTCCTCGGACGAACGTGGGACGAGGGCCGCTGACCCGGCGACCCGCCGCACCGGTATTTTCCGTGCGGCGGTCCGCCACCTACAGATCGAGAACCATTTCGAGTTCGGGCCGGTGATCACCGGACCGACGGGTCCCGCGCACACCCGTCCGGCGGAATCCGTGACGGGCGTAGAGACGTTCGGCCACCGTATTCGGCGACCACAACGCCACCCTGCACACCATCTATCGCTCGTTCGGCGATGTGCGCCCCACCTCGGAGGTACTCGGCATGATCGACGCCGCGGGATAGGACTGCCCGGGACGCCGAGCCCGCGCGATCCGACCTCGGCACCCGAGCGGGCACGGCACAATCCCGCCGCCCGCCCCGCGCACGACCGCGAAACGACGCGATACGAGCCGGCGAACCGGTGAGAGCCGTCCGCCGACACGGCGAAGGCACCGGCCCGAACTCACCCGCACCGCATACCCACAGTGTGAGGATGGGAACCTCGGTCCGACGAGGGAGGAATCATGGGGAAGCTGGACGGACAGGTCGCGGTCGTCACCGGCGGCGCGCGGGGACAGGGCCGATCACACGCGGTGGCGCTGGCCCGCGCGGGCGCCGATATCGTGGTCTGCGATATCGGCGCGTCGATCGCCAGCGTGCCCTACGCGCTGGGAACGCGGGACGACCTCGCCGAAACGTCGAACCTGGTCGCCGAAACCGGCCGCCGGTGCCTGACCGTCACCGCGGACGTCCGCGATCAGCGCCAGCTGAACGCCGTCGCCGAACAGGCGATCGCCGAGTTCGGACATATCGACATCCTGCTGGCCAACGCGGGTATCGCCTCCAACGCCTTCATCGCCGAAATGCCCGAACAGACCTGGCGGGACATGATCGACGTGAACCTGACCGGCGTCTACCACAGCTTCCGCGCGGTGGTCCCGCATATGCTCGAGCGCGGCCGCGGGCGGATCGTCGCCACGTCCTCCATCGTCGCCCGCATGGGCTCCCGCAAATCCGGCCACTACGCCGCCGCGAAATGGGGGGTGATCGGCCTGGTGAAATCACTGGCGGAAGAGGTCGGCGGCCAGGGCATAACGGTGAACGCGGTCCTGCCCGCCGGCGTACAGACCGATATGATCATGAACCCCGCCATCTACCGGGAACTCATGCCCGATGTGGAGAACCCGACACGCGAAGACGCGCTGGCGATGTTCGAGGCCGGGGGCGGGCTCATCCAGCCGGAAGAGGTCTCGGAAATGATCCTGCTGCTGGTCGGCGACGCCGCCGGCCGCTACAACGGCGAAGCGATCACCATCTCCAACGGCCTCAGCACCAGCACGATCTGAGACCACCGCCGGAGCAGAACCGGTCCACCCCGGCGGTGTACGCATCTCCAGTGGCTCCGCGGCTCACGATCGGCAAAGCCATCGGCACAACGATCAGCGCTTCAGATATGTCCGTCCCGAAGAGCATCGGTGAAAGCCACCCAGTCTTCCGAGGTGAACAGCAGAGCAGGACCGACCGGATTCTTGGAGTCGCGGACGCCGACTCGTCCGCCACCGAACCAAGCCACTTCGACGCAGTCGTCGTTGCCGCTGCGTGAAGACTTCATCCACTGCACGTCTGATGACCCGGTATTCACTGTTCGTATCTCCTTGCTATCTTCCTGATCCGGTCGCGGGAAACCGTCTCGTCCAGGGCCGCGCCTCGCAGTACGTCATACAGCGAACGGTAGCGACCCACATCCTCGGCATCATCGAAAGTGATCGAACCCAGCGCGGCTTCGGCGTACACCGACGATGGTTCACGATCGGGAAATCCGAGAACGATGAACGGCGTTATGACACCACCGGTGGGCACCCCCGCCGAGAACGGCAGCAACCGCACTCCCAGGTTTTCGCGAGTACTCGCGTCGGCGATGTAGCGGCACTGAGCAGCCATGATCCGCGCTGATCCGACCACCGTGTGCAGCACACTTTCATGTATCACGAATTCCACCTCGGTATTCCGGTGCTTCTGCGTCAGCCGCGCACATCGCCGCATTCGCAATTCCACCCTTTCCGCCACGGTCTCAGGTGCCGCATCCGGGGAGTGCGCGGTGAAGATCTGCGTCGCGTACTGGGCCGTTTGCAGTAATCCGGGTACGACCAGCGGTTGGAAGACCTCTATCTTCGAGGCGTACGACTCGAGCTCCAGATAGGTAGCGAAGCCACCACCGAGCAGGTGACGATAACTCTGCCACCAGACCGTTGTATTGGACTGTTCAGCAACAGCTTTAAGATATCCCGCACGATCTTCCGGCAATCCGTAATAGCGGCAGAGGTAGTCGACTTCGCGAACCTTGATTCGCTCGTACTGCCCCAGCTCGATACGACTCAGCGTCGCCCGGCTGAACTCGGTATCCCGAGCGACCTGGTCGAGCGTGGCCCCACATGCATGGCGAGCGTCGCGCAACGCTCTCCCCAGTTGCCGCCGCGGCAGTGTGGTGCCGCTGAGATCCGCCTTGCTCGGCATCGTGCCTCCCCGTGTTTCTCGACGAAATCGCTCGGCGTTTCTCAGTTCGAGAATCATCGTAAGCAGGCCCTGAGAAACGTGCTGGGTCGTTGCACAGATCCCTGAAGACCGTCTCGTCGAAACACACCGAGTCTCTGACCTGCAGCAACATACTCATATGTCCGAGAAACACGGAAGTTGGTGGCGCAAAAGCGAATCACGCCGCCGCGGCGGAGGCGCGCCACCGAACCACGCTCGCCACGAACCGGTCTCGCCCTTGCGCGTCGGCGATGACCCTCGTGAGCACACACATCGGGAAGCCCGGCCCGACGCGACATGGGCACCACATCGGGATCGGTTCTCGCATAAGCACTCACCCACCCGGCGGACCGAGACCGACGGCTGGGTCGCGGTGTGGCGACCCGGACACGGCTGTATCCGAATCCTGGCTGTGCACAGCTCATCCAGCTCTCGGGTGGTACCGATGGCCGTATCCCGCAACGGTATCGCGGATCTCGCGGAGATGCGTGAGCGGTGTCCGGAACTCACCCCGCTGTGGGATGCGATACGGCACGAGTTCTGGGCGAGTGTCCTTCCCGAGGGGCGGACCGGATGAGTGCGATCCGGTACCCCGACGATGAATCGGTCGCGGAGATCACGGCCCACTACCTACTCGCCATGCCGGTACCGCTGCTGCCTCTGTTGTACGGCTTCCGCTACGACGGCACGGTCGTTCACACCGATTGCGTCGGTGTCGACCTGGACCGCGACCGAGCGGCCGGCGAACCGAATCCATTGCATGTCCAGGCAGCGAACCTGCGAACCCTGCTGGGCCCGGGCATGTTCGGATTCGGCTTCGCCTTCCCGGTCTTCGCGGATCAACTGGATTCGCGCGCTCGTAACCGGCACATTCCGGAGCCGGTGCGTATCGCCGCCGGGCGCCTTCCCGGGAGCAACGATCTCATCGTGGCCGCCACCATCGATGCCACCGGCCGCCAGTGGTGGGCAGCGATCCCGCAGCATATGCCCGAACTGGCGCCGGTACTCCTGCGCGTCCCCGCTGTCGCCCCCGCGGACTGGCGGCTACCCGAATCCCTCGACGCCTCTCTCTGGACCGCCGCCCTCGCGCTCGACGACGCGAACCATACCCATCTCCTGAGGTTACGGAGTACGAGTCCGCAACCCGATGGCGACTCGACGACGATATGAAGCCGACGCCCCACCGCCGTTCCCGCCTCGTGGATATCCCGGGAATCCGGTCACCACGCGTCCGCGCGCTCTTCTTCCAGCCGCCGCCACGCATTGTCCAGCCACGTGCTGAAATGCCGGGTCAATTCGGCGGAAGTGGCCGGGCGAACGGTGACGTGAGTGCCGCGTTGTTCGGTGTAGCGGCCGTCGCCGGTGATGTCGTACCACCGCAACACCCGGGTCGGGTCGGCCGCCGCGTCGAAACGACCCATGAGCAGGACCGCGACACCGCTACCGTCCTTGTCCCGGCCGACCAGCTTCCGGTATTCCTCGCGGGCCCGGCTGCGCCGGCGGTCCTCGAAATGGGCATCCTGCCGCGATTCGAGATCCTCGGGATGGAAGGTAGCCGTTTCCGCGGTGCCCGGCGCGCAGGGTGCGAGGCCGGACACCAGACGGGCCGCGAGATTCTCCGGGCGGAACAGACGCACCTGGATCGGACCGTAGCCACCTTCGGAACCTGCCTGGCTCAAGGTGACCGCGTACGCCTCGGTACGTGCCCCGACGATCCGATACTGGCGCCGGTCGTCGCGTCCGGTGCTGCGTTTGTGCACACAGGTGGCGCCGAGGATCTCGATCCGCATCTCGGAGGTACCCAATGTGTCGAGCGCGACCTGGATACCGGCTCGTTCCTCCCGCGAATACCGGTCGCGGACTGCGAGGCGATGTGCGCGGGCTTCGTCGTTGAAAGCGAAACGGCTGGTGTAGCGCAGCGGAGTCGGGAACCGGTCGTAGGCGTCGCTGTACCACAGCGCCGCGAAATCATCGGGTTCCCAGGTCCACTCGGGCATCGATCATTCCCCTTGTTGTGTGCGATACGGCGGTTCCGGCAGGTGAGAGACAGCAGGGTGGGCCCACGCCGGAGCGGGCCCACCCGATGGCCGGCCGTCCACCGGCCGATGCGAAAGCCGAATCGGTCAATCGGGGTTGGTACCGATAACCCCACCCGGAATGGTTCGTGGCGCCTCACCCAGAAGCTCGTCGGTGTTCTCCTGATTGATCAGGTAGTCCGGCGTCGAGCGCTTGGATTCCTCGTCCTTGCCGCCACCCCGGCCCGCGGCGCCCATCGGCATACCGCCCATACCGCGGTTTCCGGCCGCCGCGGACGCGGCAGTGGAACCGGCCGGTGCGCCCTGAGTGGTGTTCGGAGCACCGGAGACCGTCCGGCCGGGAGCCGGTGTTTCCGGCGACCCCGCGGGACTTCCCGGCGAGCCCGGACCGGTCGACACCCCCGACGGTGTGGTGCTCGCCGGCACGGTGGGGGCGGTGGAGCCCGGCAGATCCGTACCCGCGGGTGTGGTGGTGGTGTCACCGGGGTCGGCGGTGGTCGGCTCGCCCGTCTGATCATCCTCGGAAGTCTCGGGCGGCGTCTCGCTCTCCGGATCACCCGAGGTCTCGCCGGCGGGGGTATCACCAGGCGTGGCGCCGGTGGAGTCGTCCGTTTCCGAGGTGGTGGGATCGGGCGTACCGGTATATCCCCCGGGTGGGGGCGCGGGAATATCGGTCGTACCGGTCGGGCCGGTGGGCACGGGGATCACCGGAATCTGGTGGTCCAACTGACCGAACGGGGTCACGTAATGGGTGGTCATGGCCACCCGAGCCTCCTGCGTTCGCCGCGAGATCTCGTCGTCGTGGACCAATGGATTCCACCAGCTGTCGAAGACCCCGTCGGTGTCCATCGGCTCGCCCACGTGGTTCTTGGTGTTCACGATCGCCCCGGCCGCGTTACGAACACCCGCGGACAGCATTTCGAGGGCAGGCGTCACCGGACGTGCCTGCTTATCGATGTAGTCCTGGATGGCCTGCTTGGCCTGTTCGGCGGCCGGACCGGACCACGCCTGCGCGAGCGAAGCCTGGACGGACCGGACGAAGGTCTCGATGCCCTGTTCCCACGACTGCCGCATCTGCCAATATTTGTCGGCCTGATCCACCGCGTCCCTGACGAGGAGCGGATCGAACGCGTTCTTGATCTTCTGGTGATCCCAGCTGTCGGGGTTCTCCCCACCGTTCGGGATGATCGGGTCTTCCCATCCCGGCACTTTACTCATCGTGCCGACCCGTCGGGCAGGATGTACGGACCGAGCGTCGGACCGACAGGCGGACGATCGGGAAGGCTGGTACTCAACGAATTGAACGCCGCCGCCCACTCACTGTCGGCCTGCATCATCTGGTCACGCATCACACGGAAGACGTTCTGGATATCTTCGACAATTTTGAAGTGCTGCTCCATGATCAGATGGACGCTGTTGCCGTCCTCCGCTCCCTTGGCTTTCACTTTGTAGCGTCCGACCATCGCGCGCGCGGAATACAAATCGTCGTTCGCTTCTCCGAGACCCCAGTGATCCTGGTCGCCGATCTCGTCAGCGAGACGCTGTATCTGCCGGATCGCGATCTTGAAGGTCTCACAGTCGCGCTCGAGGTAGATGAACTCCTCCGGTGACATCTGAACCGAGATCTGTCCGTCGTTCGCCGCAGCGAGCATATTGGCCATCGGCCGTGGCGCCGATTCGTCACTCATGACGTTCCCTCCCAGTGTGCGTAACGCGCTGGATAAGCTACATATCCGCGGGGATCGAAGGCACGACCTTATCCGCCAACGCCTTGCCCAGTTCGCAAGTATCCAGATGCCCGGTGTCAGGAGCGGATGACGGGTTGGTCAACCCGAACTGCAAGCTGCCGCCGGTCATCTCCACATTGACGTAGCAGGACTCTTCCGGATTGTCGCCGGGACGCCTCGTGGACAGCGCCCGGCGACCGCCGATGGTGGACTCTGCGGCATCGGGAAAATTCTGGCTCCGGACCGAATCCAACGTGAGATTCGTCGTCTGGATGCTGACCGCATACCCATCCGGCTGCGCCCAGATACACCCTTTCCACTTGGCTCCGCTCGACAAGTCCGTATCGTCCGGAATCGGCATCTTCAGACCCTCCGCACTCAACACACTCTGCGGAACATCTGTGCACGGGTTGTACCCCGCAGGTACATCCGCCGCCATGGTCGGGGTGGCCGCCACATCGGTCGCTCCCTCACCTGCGGGTTCACACCCGGTGAGCGCCAGAACCCCACCGGCCAGCGCAATCAGTAGCTTGATCTTCCCCGTGACCACGATTCCCGACCTCCACGCCGATGACACCACTGGTCCGGAATGGGGAGGACCGGCGTCTCCGCCCCCTGCTGCCGGCTCGCTCAGACGTTACCGGCGCTAAAAAGCCGACGCAACCGCCCGGCCACTTCCGCGAGCGCAGCTGCCGGTCGGTGGACGCCTGGGCACGGGCCGGCCGTTCCCGCAGGTCCCGACCTCTACCGGTCACTGCTCACCGACTGGAGAACATCGCGTCGCACGGCTCTTCCTGCGCACCGATCACGAAGTCGGCAGGCGGAGTCGGTTGCTGTCGCGGTCTCACATCGGCGGTGGGAGCACACCGACCCGAACTACGGTGCCGGAATCGGCGGCTACCTCCGCGGGGATCTCCGCAGAGTCTCGCTGGGCCGTTCGCCGTAGGCGATCCGGTAGGACCTGGCGAAATCGCCGAAATGGGTGAACCCCCATCGGAATGCGATCGCCGAGACCGTCGCCTCGCGGGAGCAGGCCTTCTCCAGTTCGGTGCGGACGTGTTCGAGCCGGATCCGCCGGAGATAGGCCGTGGGTGTCGTGTCCAGGTGCCTGCGGAAACCTTCCTGCAGGGTACGCACACCGACACCGGCGGCGGCCGCCATTCGGGTGACGGTCATGGGTTCCGCCGCGTGTACCCGCATGAAGTCCACCGCCCGTTCGACTGTCGAGGCCACCGGCGTCGAGCTGTCGCCGTGCAGCCGCCCGGAATAAGAGTGGCGGGCGCCCAGCAGGAGGCCGGTGATCATCAGGTCGTGTAGATGGCGCAGTGCGAGCGGGTGGGTGGCGATCCGCTGCCCGTGGTCGATTTCGCGGACCACCAGCCGCACCTGGTCCAGCCAGGACCGCATCGCAGGCGTGGTGAGGTCTTGCCCCAGGTCGAACCGGAGGCGGCCGCGTAATTCGTCGCCGATCATCTGTTGCAGGGTCGATTGCACATACGATGCGTCGAACCACACCAGCAGCATCGGACTCTCGGCCGGCCAGTCCAGCACGAACGGTTCGCGAGGTTGCGCTATCGCCGCCGACCCCCGGGTCACGGTCGCTCGCTCCTTGCCGCAGACCGCGCCGACGGTGCCGGCCAACTGGATGTGCACCAGATAGAGATTGTCGGTGTGGCGCGGGGTCACCACCACCTCCGCGCCGTCGCCGTAGTCGAGCGCTGCCAGCGCGACCCGCCCCAGCGACACGGCGTTCTGCCGAGCCTCGAACTTGTGTGCCCCACCGGTGATCCGTACGTCGTGGGGCGCACGCAGCACCTGGCCGATCACATCACGGGCTTCGTCGATATCGGGAGTCCGCAGCACACTGTGACCGGCCAGCGGCAGCGGCCGCCGGTTCATATCCCGCCCTCACTGCGCGAGCCCGATATGTCACCCGGAACCTGCACCCTCGCCCCTTTCCTCCGCACCGTCCGAATACCCCACGCACAGTGCACGTACACGGCGGAGTCACTGCCGGTGATACCGCGGAGTGCGCAGGATACAGCGATAGGCGGTGGCTCGGCTCCGCACCGCACCCATTCGCTGGACGTGCGGCGCGGAGCCATGGGCTTCCAGCTTGTCGCGGATTCTCGGGGGACGACAAGGTGGTTCGGGTAGCCACTCGACCCGGGTCGGGCCGAACTTCGTTGCCCTACAGCGCCTGCCTCGGTGAGCAGCTCCAGCCAGGGGGCTTCGCGGAGAAGGTCTCCTGGAAGAACTCACTCGATCGCGCGACGCAAGCGCTCACCCCGGTAACCCTCCCGGGTACGACCGCTGTCGCGTCGAGGCCGATCGGGAAGTGAGCGTCCGCCCACCCGTACTGTTGCCGGCCGTTTCGGTCGATATAGGTGTAGCTCGCCTGCCCGTGCAGCCCGAACGGCGTCCGCACGTGGACCACCTCCGAATCCGCACCCGATACGGTGACCACGACCCCTCGCCATTCGACAACGTGGTCCGCCGCTGCGGCCGGCCCGGCCGATACCACCATCGCCGCGCCCGCGAATACCATCGCTGCGCAGATCTTCACCGGTTTCCCGGTCACTTCTGCAGATCCTTCCAGGCCGAGCATTCGGCATTCGCCGCCTCGCTCTTGCAGATCATGAATCCGGTGATCCAGGTGTCCACCTTCACGCTGTGCTGCAACGCCGGGTCGTTCTTCACATGCGCGAACAAGTAGTGATATCCGGTGAACGACTGGTTGTGGGTGGTGTATTTGAGAACCGCGTCCCGGTCGGCGGGCGCCCACACGGACGCCTCGGTCCAGCGGTTGGGCCCGTCGGCGGCGCTGAAAACCCGGGCGACGGCGCCGTTCCATGGCAGGGCGTACTCCGCGGCCGCGGCAGGCCCGGCCGCGCAGACGAGGGCGGCTCCCGTCACTGTGAGTATGCCGGCGATTCCGGCAGACAATCGATCGGTCATATCGAACTCCTCTGCTCTCGGCCCGTACTTCGCGTCGGGCGGGAGACTTCGCCGCTGTCCGTCACCGTGTTCCCCATTTCTGCGAGCCGCGCTCCGCATGGCTGTCGCCCTCGGATCACGTTCTGCCTCTTTGTATTCCGATATCTGTGGCGGCACCCGGTATTCAGGTGCCGTCCGAGGAGAAGGATGCAACGGGCGACCACTCACATGCGATCGATCTGCGCGTTTCCGGTAGCCCGACCGCGTTTATCCGATATCCGGATACGACCGCTGTCCGAGTACTTCGACGGCACCGTCCCCGTGCCGATCGGGCGGGGCGAGCGCGTCGATGTCCGCCCCGAAGCAACATGCGAGAGACGAACACCCGGAGGCCACAACCAGCAGATCGTCTTCGATCTCACTGGTCTCGACTCCATCCTGGGTCAGCACGGCCGGACTCGCTTCGTCCTGGACGTCGTCGGCAGACTCCGTCAGGCGCCCCCGGGAGACGTCCTTGCCGGTGCGCCGCCTCGGCCAGTGGTGTGACGAACCGGGCCGCGTCGTATTCGAACGCCGCCGTTCCGCTGCCAGATGTGTCAGCGGTATCCGGACAGCATGCGGTGATAACAGGCTCTGTTCACCGCATATTCTGCGTCGAATAGAGCGTTTCCCCTGATCGGGGGGTCGTCGTAGCTCGAGGGCAAATCGTCGGCCACACGGCCACAGGCGGTTGCCACCCAGCGGCGTGCGATCGCGGCCCAGGGGGAGGCGATCGCCGATCAGAGTCCCAAAACGATTTTCGCTGTCGTGAAGTAGATGATCAGACCGGTCGCGTCGACCAGCGTCGTGACCATGGGCGCCGACACCACCGCCGGGTCGATGCGCAGCCGCTTGGCCAGCAACGGCATCGTGCCGCCGATCGTGGCGGCCCAGGCACAGATGAGCACCAGCGTTACCCCGACCACCACCGCGACCCGGGGGCCGACGAACAGCCCGCCGATGACGACCCCGACCACCGCGAGCATCGTCCCCAGCACCAGCCCGACCCGGCACTCCCGCCAGATGACCTTGAACAGATCACTGCCGCGCACCTCACCCACCGCGACCGCGCGCACGCACGCCGTCGCCGCCTGGGCACCCGCGTTACCGCCCGCGCCGATGAGCAGCGGAATGAACAACGCGAGCTGCGCGGCCTGCTCGAGGGTGGCCTCGAAGAAACCGGTCACGCTCACCGTCAGCGTCGCCGCGACGAGCAGCAGCATCAGCCACAGCGCCCGGTAGCGGGCGAGCTGGAACACCCCGGCCGCCATGTAGTGGCCTTCCCAGGGCGCCGAACCGGCCTGTTTGGCGACGTCCTCGCTGTCGGCGGCCTCGATGACCTCGACCGCGTCATCGATGGTGAGCAGCCCGACCAACCGGTCCTCGCTGTCCACGACGGGCAGGTTGATGTCGTTGGTCTCGCGCATGAGGCGCGCGGCCTTCTCGGCCGAATCGGTGGCGCGGACGAACGCCGGTTCGGTGACGACCAGGTCGGCGACCATGGTGTCGGGGCCGGTGAGGACCAGTTCCCGCAGTTCGACGATGCCCTGCAACCGGCGGCCGGCATCCACCACGGGCAGCGTGTACACGGTTTCGGCGTTACCGCCCTTGAGCCGGACCGTGCGCAGGGCGTCGGCGACGGTGAGGGTCCCCGGGATGGCGACCACCTCGGGTGACATGTACCGCCCGACCGAACCCTCGGGGTAGCCGAGCAGGGCGGCGGTCATCCGGCGCTCGCGCGGGCTCAGCCCGGCGAGGGCTTTCTTCGCCACCTTCGCGGGCGCCTCGCGCAGCATGCGCGCGCGATCGTCGGGGGCCATCCCTTCGACCAGTTCGCGGAAGCTCTGATCGCGCAGGCCCTGCAGGATCTGCTGTTGGTCGACCGGTTCGAGTTCCTCGAACACCGCCAGCGCCAGATCCTTGTCCAGCAATCGGAACGCGACGCCGGCCTCGACCGCGTCCATCCGGGCGAGTTCGTCGGCGATGACGTGCGGCGGGTGATTGTCCAACCAGTGCAGCGCGGCATCCACGCGGTGGCTCTCGGCCACGTTCTGGAGGGATTCCGACAGCGTCGTCGGCACTTCGATGAGATCGATCTGCGACATGAGAAGTCCTCGGCACAGCAGTGAATAGCGAGTGATTTCGAAGGAAAGTCACACCGCGAGGCGCCGAGCCGGGCCGCTCCGCCGGCAGTCGCTGCTAGCGGAAGCGCGGGCGGACGACGCCGCGCGGCCTTCGACTGGGAGGTTCGCTGCGCATTGCAACACCACCTCCTCATCAGGTCGCCGCCGCGCGCGTGGATTCACGCCCGATCGGAAAAACTGTCTGTGAATGCGAACGCATTCTTGATCAGAATACATCCTGATCATGGGAAGTCCGCATCGACACGTTCGTCACACGGCGTTTCACATTCCCGGGCGTGTCCGGATACCGATCCCGGGACGGTGACCGGGCGACCGGCACCGGGCCGCGGGCGTCGCCCGGGGCGCGGCGCTCTCGGCACCGGCCGCACCCAGCTGCCCGGCTCACCGGACGTGGATCGCGTCCTCCACGTCCGGCCAGGTCCGGGTGTGCCGCACCCATTCGGGGACCGGGCCGTGCTGCACACCGAAGAGGTAGAGACAGGGCACCAGACCGTGCAGCGCTTCGTGCACCCCGAGGCGGTCGTCGATCATATGGGTGATGCCGAGTTCGGCGCAGTGCAGTGCCTTGTCGGCACGTGCGCGGCAGAACCGGATATTGGTGCGCGCGATACCTGTCCGGCGGTAGAAATCATGGTGGTCGAGCCAGCGCACGGTGCGTTCCTGCACCCGGGGGCCACATTTGGAGATAACCCAGGCGCGGCCGCCGAACCGGGCCACCAGGCGGGGCAGTACCTCGAACGCATGGTCGGTGGGCGGGGTGTTCATGGCTTCTTCGGCTCCGCCGGAGAGAAAAACGGTATCCGCCGCGCCGCCTTCGAGCTCGGCCCCCTGGATCACCCGGCCGAAATCGACGCCGAGTGTCGGTTGTCCTGTGTTCATATCGCACCCCAGTGTGACCTGTGCACCCTGGCTCGGACCACCGGTTTTCGCCACACCGCACCGGGGCGCAGGACAGCGGAGCGGACCTGCCGAGGCGCCCGCACTTCCGCGCGGGCAGCGCGCAACCGTTGCCCGCATCGTGAGTCCTCGACAGAGTGGAGGTCGAGATATCTCGCGACGGCCCCCGGGCCCGACATCTGAGGAGAGTGCTGTGCGCTTCGGAATCTTCATCCCGCAGGGGTGGCGTCTCGACCTGGTAGGTCTCGAACCCGGCACCCACTGGGAGGTGATGCGGGGTCTGGCGGCCCGCGCCGACGCGAACCCGGTGTGGGAGTCGCTGTGGGTGTACGACCATTTCCACACCGTCCCGGAGCCCACCGAAGACGCCACGCATGAGGCCTGGAGTCTGATGTCGGCCTTCGCCGCCACCACGTCCCGGGTGCGATTGGGCCAGATGTGTACTGCGATCAGTTACCGCAACCCGGCCTACCTGGCCAAGGTCGCGGCGACGGTGGATCTCATCTCCGGGGGCCGCACCGAAATGGGTATCGGCGGGGGCTGGTACGAACACGAATGGCGCGCCTACGGATACGGCTTCCCCGGCGCCGGGGAACGGCTCGGCCGTTTGGACGAGGGCGTTCAGATCTTCCGCCAGGCCTGGCAGACCGGCACCGCCACCCTGGATGGCCGGTACTACCAGGTGGACGGCGCGATCGTGCGCCCGCTACCCGCGCAGGACGGCGGCCTGCCGCTGTGGATCGCCGGGGGTGGCGAGAAGAAAACCCTGCGTATCGCCGCGAAATACGCGAACTACACCAACTTCGCCGGAAACAGCCCCGACGAGTTCACCCACAAATCGGAGATTCTGCGCGCACACTGCGCCGATGTCGGCACCGATTTCGACGCCATCGTGCGCAGCGCCAATTTCAATGTCGCGATCGGTGCCACCGAGGCCGAGGTCGAACAGCGCAAGTCTGCGAATGTCGCCCGGATCGCCCCGGTACTGGGCGAGGACAAGGCCCGCGCCTACGTCGAGAACCTGAACAACGGCGGCGCGGCGGTCGGCACGCCGGAACAGATCGTGGAGAAACTGTCCGCTGTCCGCGACCGCGGTCTGGGCTACGCCATCTTCAACTTCCCGGAGGCGGCCTACGACACCAGCGGTATCGAACTCTTCGAACGCGAGGTGCTCCCCGCGCTCGCCGACTGAGTCGCACCCATACCTTCGCTCCGGCCGTCTCACGACACGACCTGACACTGCCGTTCCGTCCGGCCCGACCGCCGGGCGGCACATTCGGCCCGGCCGGACCGTCGTCTGCGCTGCGGAAGACGGGCCGGCCGCTGGGCCGACAGTCTGGATCGACGGTCGATCGAACTCCGTGCTGGAACCTTCAGAGCGCGACGACGGTCAGCAACGGCTCCAGACCTTTGAAGTCGTCTGCATTACGTGTGAACAGCGGCATATCGTTGGACGAGGCGATCGCGGCGATCATCAGATCCATCCGGCGTGGCTTGGGGCTCCGGCCGGCCGTCTGCACCAGCTTCGCCATCGAGGTGAACCGCCGCGCCGCGGTGGAGGAGAAAGGCAGTGCGTCGAAAGCGTGCTCGATCTCCAGAAGTCGTTCGGTACGAAGAGCGAGCGTTTCCGCATTCGATGCCACTGCCACGCCCGAGCCCAATTCCGCGAGCGTCACCGTGCTGATCTTCGGCTGGATCGGAAGATCTACC
This sequence comes from Nocardia sp. NPDC001965, assembly GCF_053594175.1. NCBI lineage: Bacteria > Bacillati > Actinomycetota > Actinomycetes > Mycobacteriales > Nocardiaceae > Nocardia > Nocardia sp. NPDC001965. The sequence goes on along the minus strand of NZ_JBSFDZ010000016.1, from coordinate 65,870 downwards.
TCAGCGATGGTGGCCAGGTCGATGAGTACACAGGTAGTCCAATAGACCGACCGGGTAGCGGAACTTGCCCCCCGGTTCGGTCATCCAGTCTGTCCTCTTCGAATGCGACATCGATTTCCGCGCGCTCATCCGAAGCGTTTGCAGTGCTCGCGAACCTGACGAGCCGCTTTTTCGATTCGGCGGTCGTCAGATGGTGACCTGCGACGATCGGGCGCAGTTCGCCGACAGGTCGCCCGTTGCGGGTATGGGGAAGGGCGATCGGCACCCGCTCCGATGACGACGGAAGCGATGCCGATCGCCGGTTACCGCGTCAGATGTGCGGCCGGGACCTCACAGCATGCAGCTCACGCAACCCTCGACCTCGGTGCCCTCCAGCGCCATCTGCCGCAGGCGGATGTAGTAGAGGGTTTTGATGCCCTTGCGCCAGGCGTAGATCTGGGCTTTGTTCAGATCGCGGGTGGTGGCGGTGTCCTTGAAGAAAAGTGTCAGCGACAGACCCTGGTCCACGTGCTGGGTGGCCGCGGCGTAGGTGTCGATGATCTTCTCGTAGCCGATCTCGTACGCGTCCTGGTAGTAGTCCAGGTTCTCGTTCGTCATGTAGGGGGCCGGATAGTAGACGCGGCCGATCTTGCCTTCCTTGCGGATCTCGATCTTCGACGCCACCGGGTGGATGGAGCTGGTGGAGTGGTTGATGTAGGAGATCGAACCGGTCGGCGGGACGGCCTGCAGGTTCTGGTTGTAGAGGCCGTGTTCCATGACCGCGGCCTTCAGTTCCCGCCAATCGTCCTGGGTGGGGATGTGGATATCGGCGTCGGCGAACAAGCGCGCGACCCGTTCGGTCTGCGGCTCCCACACCCGATCGGTGTACTTGTCGAAGTATTCGCCGCTGGCGTACTTCGACTCGGGGAACCCACCGAAGGACGTACCGCGTTCGCGCGCCAGCGCGTTCGAGGCGCGCAGAGCGTGGAAGACGACCGTGTAGAAGTAGATATTGGTGAAGTCCAGGCCTTCTTCGGACCCGTAGTGGATGTGTTCGCGGGCCAGGTAGCCGTGCAGGTTCATCTGGCCCAGGCCGATGGCGTGCGAGGAGTTGTTGCCCTGTTCGATCGAGGGCACCGAATGGATATGGGTCTGGTCGGAGACGGCCGTCAGCGCTCGGATGGAGACCTCGATGGTGCGCGCGAAATCCGGGGAATCCATCGCCTTGGCGATGTTCAGCGACCCCAGGTTGCAGGAGATGTCCTTGCCCACCTGCGCGTAGGTGAGGTCGTCGTTGTAGATCGACGGGGTGGAGACCTGCAGGATCTCCGAGCACAGGTTCGAGTGGGTGATCTTGCCGGCGATCGGGTTTGCCCGGTTCACCGTGTCCTCGAACATGATGTAGGGGTAACCGGATTCGAACTGCAGCTCGGCGATGGTCTGGAAGAACTCGCGCGCCTTGATCTTGGACTTGCGGATCCGCTTGTCGTCGACCATCTCGTAGTACTTCTCGGTGACGTCGACATCGGCGAACGGCTTGCCGTAGATACGTTCCACGTCGTACGGCGAGAACAGGTACATGTCCTCGTTCTTCTTGGCCAGTTCGAAGGTGATGTCGGGGATCACCACACCCAGCGACAGCGTTTTGATGCGGATCTTCTCGTCCGCGTTCTCCCGCTTGGTGTCGAGGAAACGGTAGATATCGGGGTGGTGGGCGTGCAGATACACCGCGCCCGCGCCCTGGCGCGCACCGAGCTGGTTGGCGTAGGAGAACGAATCCTCGAGCAGCTTCATGATCGGGATGACGCCGGAGGACTGGTTCTCGATCTTCTTGATCGGGGCGCCGTGCTCACGGATATTGCTGAGCAGCAGCGCGACCCCGCCGCCACGCTTGGACAACTGCAGCGCGGAGTTGATGGAGCGCCCGATGGACTCCATATTGTCCTCGATACGGAGCAGGAAGCAGGACACCGGTTCACCGCGCTGCTTCTTACCGGAATTGAGGAAGGTCGGGGTGGCCGGCTGGAACCGGCCGTCGATGATCTCCTCGACGAGCATGCCCGCGAGTACCTCGTCACCGGCGGCGAGGGTGAGCGCGACCATGCAGACCCGGTCCTCGAAACGCTCCAGGTAGCGCTTCCCGTCGAAAGTCTTGAGGGTGTAGGAGGTGTAGTACTTGAACGCGCCCAGGAAGGTGGGGAACCGGAACTTCTTGGCGTAGGCCTGCTGGAACAGCTTCTTCACGAAGGCCCGGCTGTACCGGTCGAGCACCTCGGGCTCGTAGTAGTTCTCCTCGACGAGGTAGTCGAGCTTCTCGTCCAGATTGTGGAAGAAGACGGTGTTCTGGTTGACGTGCTGCAAGAAGTACTGGTTGGCGGCTTCGCGATCCTTGTCGAACTGGATCTCGCCGTCCGGACCGTACAAGTTCAGCATCGCGTTGAGGGCGTGGTAGTCCAAGACCTCGCCGGATTCGCCGGTGCGCTGCGGGGGCTGCTCCAGCCGGGCGGTCATACCTGCTGGTGCTGTCGTTGTTGCTGCCAAAACAATCCCAATCCCTCACGGACGCGGGCGACGTCCTCGGCGGTTCCCATGAGTTCGAAGCGATACAGGTAGGGCACCCCGCATTTGCGGGAGATGACATCACCTGCGAAGCAGAAGGTGTCGCCGAAGTTCGTGTTCCCGGCCGCGATCACCCCGCGCAGCAGTGCGCGGTTGTGCGGATCGTTGAGGAACTTGGCGACCTGGCGCGGTACGAATTCCTTGTCCGGGCGGGCCGCTGAACCCAGGACGTGGCGACCGCCCCCGTAGGTGGGGACGATCAGCACGTAGGGTTCGTCGACGCGCAGGGACTCGGTGGTGTGCAGGGGTATCCGGAGCGCCGGGATATCCAGCTTCTCGACGAATCGGTGTGTGTTCTGCGAAGCGCTGGAGAAGTAGACCAGCGAATGCGATTCCGACATCTCACCTCCCCTGCTCCCGGAGCGGTTCGGGCCCGATATTCGCTCAGGCTGTGCTTATTGCGCCCGAGCTCGGGCCCTTCGTGGTGACACTGCGTTGCCGCCTCCGGGCCTGACGCGCTCAGGCTGTGCTTATTGCGCCCGAGCTCGGGCCCTTCGTGGTGACACTGCGTTGCCGCCTCCGGGCCTGACGCGCTCAGGCGGCGACGGTGGCCAGTGCCTTGATGCGATCCGGCCGGAAGCCCGACCAGTGCTCGTCGCCGGAGACGACGACCGGAGCCTGCAGGTAGCCGAGGGCCATCACGAAGTCGCGGGCATCGGCGTTCTCGGAGATATCGACGACCTCGTATTCCACCCCGGCCTTGTCGAGGGCCTTGTAGGTGGCGTTGCACTGGACGCACGCGGGCTTGGTGTACACGGTGATCATTCGAGTCCCTCTCTCCTGTGCCTATGTGCGGTGTTCGCGGTCCTTCGTGGTGACGGTCCGCCGCCCTCAGGTCCGAGCTCACCGCATGACTGATCCAGCCGGTGACCCGTCTGTGTTGTGCGGTGTATCGGCACGATCGGATGATCTGCGCAAACTCCGAGGACCGACCCTGAAACGCCACGTCCGGGCCGGTTCCACCCGGTGCCGGCGGGCCGATTGCACCGCCGTCTCCAGGCATCGATGACACTACACCTAGTGGCCGACAGAAAGAAACAACACGAGATGTTGCGAGTCACAACCATGTGATTTCACCGCTGTAAGCCGCAGGACAGCAACTCGACACGCCGGATTCACCGTGGTCCAGATCACAAATTTGCCGGGCCAGTTCTCTTTCAGCAAACGCAGGAGATTACGCCTGTCACACCAGTCGCTCCGCACCCCAGCAGGCCCTGGAGTCCCGTACGAAACCGACCGATCGGAAACGCGAGGGCCGCCCCGTCCGGTCGGACGGGGCGGCCCTCGCGTACCACTGTGGAGATCAGGCGGAGACGAGCTCCCCGCTGGCAGCGGTGACCAGAACCCGCACGGATTCGGTCAGCTCGCGCTGAGTGTCGGCATCCTCGCGCGGATGGCCGGCGGCGAAGCGCTCACCCCAGCCGGCGTAGTGCAGATGCGCCTCCTCGACGATCTTCCCGCCGGCGATACCGACGGACTTCACCGCGTCGGCATGCGCCCACTTGGCCGCATTGGGACTGATCGAACCGCTGAGCACGGCCACCGGCAGACCGCTGATCGCGCCCGCGCCGTAGGGCCGGGACAGCCAATCGATGGCGTTCTTCAGTACCGCGGGCAGGGTGCCGTTATATTCCGGGGTGACCAACAGCAGCCCGTCGCTCGCCGCGACCGCGTCGCGCAGCGCCTGGGCGGCAGCCGGAACCGAACCCGCGACGTCGATATCCTCGTTGTAGAACGGGATATCACCGATACCTTCGTAGATGGAGACCTCGGCGCCCGCGGGCGCGGTGGAGGCCGCCGCCTCGGCGATCTGCCGGCTGATCGAGGCGCCCCGAAGGCTGCCTACGAGGGCGACGATACGGGTCTGACTCATGTTCACTCCTGCGGTACTAGTTGTGTGACGATCCCACTGCCCAGACTAACCGGACCACGGTCCGCTACATTCCTCCGGAGGGACGCACAGCGCCGTGAACTACGACACACTCAGTCCGGATTCCACCGACTCCGGACCCCCGGCCGAACCGCGCCATACGCCCGAACCCGAACCGGCCTCGGCACAACCCCTGGCACTCCAGGTGCAACCGCCGCAGCGGGTGGGCCCCGCACTACCCGGTGCCGGCGAACCGGCCGAACGCGCCGACGCGGCCCGCAACCGGCGCCGACTGCTCGACGCCGCGCAGGAACTCGTCCGCGAACACGGAGTCGACGCGCTCACCATGGACGCACTCGCGAAGCGGGCCGGCGTCGGAAAGGGCACCGTATTCCGGCGGTTCGGCAATCGCACCGGTCTCATGTACGCCCTGCTGGACCATTCCGAAACACTGGCCCAGGAAGCGTTCATCTTCGGACCGCCGCCGCTGGGGCCCGGGGCTCCACCGGTGGAGCGACTCGTCGCCTTCGGCCGGGCGCGACTGCTCGATATCGAAGTGGAGGGCGAACTGCATCGGGCCGCCGAACTCGGCTCGTCCGAAAACCATTACAGCAGTCGGCCCTACCTGGTTCTGAAAACCCATGTGACGATGCTGCTGCGGGACGCGGGAGCCGCCGGCGATCCGGCACTGCTGGCCGACGCGCTGCTCGCCGCACTCGGCGCGGCCCTGGTCCTGCATCAGATCCGGACACTCGGCCACAGCCGCGAGCAGATCGGCGACAACTGGGAAGCCCTTGTTCGCCGCGTAGCCGATCCGGCCGCGCAGTAGAGTGATCCGGCATGGGAAACCTGCGTGAACAGATCATCTCCGAGTTGGGTGTGCTGCCGAACATCGAACCGAAGGACGAGGTTCGGCGCCGCGTCGATTTCCTGAAGGACTATCTGCGCGCTACACCGGCAAAGGGTTTCGTGCTCGGCATCAGTGGCGGCCAGGACAGCGCCCTCGCCGGGCGGCTCTGCCAGCTGGCCGCCGAGGAGTTACGCGCCGAAGGCCACGAGGCCCGGTTCGTCGCGGTACGACTGCCCTACGGTGTCCAGGCCGACGAGGCCGATGCCCGGATCTCCATGACATTCGTCGCGCCCGACGAATCGGTGGTGGTGAACGTCCGGCCCGGAGCCAATGCCGTGGCGGCCGAGGTGGCCTCGGCGCTCAAGGTCGGCAAACTACGAGATTTCGTGCGCGGCAATATCAAAGCCCGCGAACGGATGGTGATCCAGTACGCGCTGGCCGGCCAGGAGAACCTGCTGGTGGTCGGCACCGATCACGCCGCCGAGGCGGTGACCGGTTTCTTCACCAAATTCGGTGACGGCGGGGTGGACGTGACCCCGCTGACGGGTCTGTCGAAACGACAGGGTGCGGCACTGCTGGCAGAACTCGGCGCACCCGCGCGACTGTCGTCCAAAGTGCCCACCGCCGATCTGGAGGACGATCGCCCCGCTCTTCCCGACGAGGAAGCACTCGGCCTGCGATACAGCGAGATCGACGACTACCTCGAGGGCAAGGACGTCACCGACGAGGTGGCGAAGCGCATCGAAACGATCTTCCGCAACACCCGGCACAAGCGGGCCGTTCCGGTCACTCCGCTCGACGACTGGTGGCGCTGAACGAAGCCGGGCCACGGCGTGCGCCGACTCGGCTGAATCGAGGCGCGGCCGGCCGCACAGCCAACCGAGACCACCGACCCGATCGGTGTCGAGCGGGTGCGGCCACGTCGGCGCACCCGCCGATGGGCTGCCGTCTCGCCTCTGTCACTCACGCCTCGTAACGCACTCCGAACGGGCCGCATCGTCGGGTGAATTCCCAGGGTGTGCCAGGTGAGGAGTGGACGTGCCCGGTATCGGTGACCGACGATATCCGCATGTTGCTCACGCACGAGGCCGACCTGTTCGAAGGCTCCCGGGCCCGCCTGGAGGCGATCGCCTATCGTCTGCTGGGCTCGGCCGGCGATGCCGAGGACGCGGTGCAGGAGACCTACCTGCGCTGGCAAGACGCCGACCGTGCGCACATCGAGACGCCCGAGGCGTGGCTGACCAAGGTGCTCACCAACCTCTGCCTCAATCAGCTCACCTCCGCCCGCGCCCGCCGGGAGACCTACGTGGGGCAGTGGCTTCCGGAACCGGTGCTGGCCGGCGGCGCGATGCTGGGCCCGGCCGACACCGTGGAGCAGCGGGAATCGGTATCGATCGCCATGCTCACACTCATGGAGCGGCTCACCGCCAACGAGCGCGTCGTCTACGTGCTGCGCGAGGCCTTCGGCTACCCGCACCACGAGATCGCCGAACTGCTCGACATCACCGAAGCCAACTGCCAGCAGATCTACCGCCGCGCCAAACAACATCTCGCGACCGAACGTGCGCGCATCGAGGTCGACGAAGCCGCCGCCCGACGGATCGTGGAGGAATTCCTGGCCGCGGCGGTCAGCGGGCGGACCGAAACGCTGGTGACACTGCTCACCGATGATGCCTCCATCATCGGTGACGGCGGCGAATTCGTCGCGACGCTGAACCGGCCGCTCATCGGCGCGGAGCGCATCGCGCGGTTCGTGCGTCTGGCGATCAAGCCCTCGAACGGCACCTGGAACAAACTCGGCGGCAGGCCCCAGATGTTCTCGGCAATCGTCAACGGCATGCCCGCGCTGGTGCTGGTGTCCGAGGATCGGATCGTCGGCATCCTGGTCCTGCAGGTCACCATCGACGGTATCGCCGCTCTGCACGGCCTCGTCAACCCCGACAAGCTGGTCTATGCCAACCACCAGTGGACCACGTACGCGCACGGAGCACCCCTGGCCCAGCCGGCGTGACCCACGTCACCGCACGGAGCTGTCAGTGGCGCCGAGCCGGCGCCGTACCGCGTCGACGCGCGCCCGGCCCGCCGCCGCCGGGTCGGATCAGCCGCCGGCGAAGGGGGGCATGACGTCGACGCGCGGGGCCAGTGTCGCCGTAGTGTCCCGGGTCAGTTCGTCGCCCATCAGATACGCGCAGACGGCGAGCATCTTGTCCAGGCCGGGGCCGTAGGTCTCGGTGAGCCGGGAGCGGAGGTCGGCGATCGTGGCACCGGCCGGTAGGTCCAGGGTTTCGGTGTCCCGGCCGACCGCGTCGGCCACGGCGGCGAAGTAACGGACCTCAACCACCTATTGCTCCCATCGTGCGTTCGGGCGGGACGAAACCCTCGGCGTCGATCCCGTGGCCCGCCCATTTCTGCCACATGGCACCGCGCCACAGCTGCGCCAACTCCTCGTCGCTCGCCCCGGCGCGCAGACTCGCCCGCAGGTCGAACTCCTGATCGCTGAACAGGCAGGAGCGCAACATCCCGTCGGCGGTCAACCGGGTCCGGTCGCAGGTATCGCAGAATTTGCGGGTCACCGAGGCGATGATGCCGACGGTCTCGGGACCGTCGTCCACCAGCCAGGTCTCGGCGGGGGCGGACGGATCTTCGCGACCGGCCGCGGTGAGCCGGAAGCGGGTGCCGAGCACCTCGAGCAGTTCGGCGGCGGTCACCATATTCGCCCGCGCCCATTCGTGGTCGGCGTCCAGCGGCATCTCCTCGATGAACCGCAGTTCGCATCCTTCGTCCAGACACCAGCGCAGCAGGTCCGCGGCACCGTCCAGGGTCTGCCGCATGAGTACCGCGTTCACCTTCACCGGAGCCAGCCCGGCCGCCGCGGCGGCCCGGATACCCGACATCGCCGAATCCAGCCGGTCGCGCCTGGTCAGCCGGGCGAAACCGGCGCGATCCACGGTGTCCAGCGAGATATTGACCCGGCTCAGCCCGGCCGCCGCCAGATCGGCGGCGCGATGGCGCAGACCGATCCCGTTGGAGGTCATGGCCAGCGGTATCTGTGGCACGGCCGCATGACAGCCGGCCACGATCTCCTCGAGATCTCGGCGCATCAGCGGTTCCCCGCCGGTGAACCGCACCTCACCGATCCCCAGTTCGCGGACGGCGAGGGCGACCAGGCGGACGATCTCCGCCGCCGTGAGCAGTTCGTCGGCCGGGATCGCGGGCAGGCCTTCCTCGGGCATGCAGTAGGTGCAGCGCAGCGAGCACTTCTCCGTAATGGACACCCGCAGGTCCCGCGCGATCCGGCCGAACCGATCCACCAGCAGCGGCGTTTCCGGACGCCCATCGAGTGAGGGGCGCCCGGACCGCACGGTGGGGATCCCCATTTCGACCAGCGTCACGCCTCCATTATGTACGCCGGGTCCGCCGCCGTAGCGACGCTCGGCGGTATCGGCCGGTACAGAGGCCGCCCGCCCGCGCGTCGCCGCCGGTACCGAGGGCGGCGATCGACCAGTGCTCGCTACTAGTCTGGGCCTATGATCTCTCGGCCCGCCAGTCGTCCGGTCCGGTCGGCGGACGACTATCGCGACACCATCGAACAGCTGTTACGACCGCTGGCCGCCCGGCCGGTGGAGTACATCCCGGTGGCCGAGGCTCTCGGCCGGCAGCTGGCCGAGGATCAGCACGCGCCGATCGATCTGCCGGTCTTCCGCAACTCCGCCATGGACGGTTACGCCGTCCGGTCACAGGATGTCGCGGTCACCCCGGTGACCCTGCCGCTGACCGGGGTGGTCGCCGCGGGTGATCCCGGCCGCGAAGCGCTGGCCCCCGGTACCGCCCGCAAGGTGATGACCGGTGCGCCGCTGCCCGCGGGATCGGATTGTGTGGTGCCGGTGGAGGACACGACCGCCGATTCGAACTCGGTGCGGATCGAACGCGGCCGCTCGGCCGGTGAATTCGTCCGGGAGCCGGGCAGCGATATCCGGGCGGGTGCCGGACTGGTCACCGCCGCGACCATGCTCGCGCCACGCCATATCGCCGCACTGGCGGCGGCCGGGGTGGCCCGGGTCCCGGTCTTCGCACCGGTGCGCGCGGTCGTCATCAGTACCGGCAGCGAACTGGTGACGGCGGGCACCCTGCTGCGGCCGGGGCAGATCTACAACTCCAACGGGATCGCGCTGGCCGCGGCACTCACAGCCAACGGTGTCGAAGTCGCCGGCGTCGAGCACTGCGGTGACGAACCGGCGGATTTCCGGGGGCTGCTGGATGCCGCGACCGCCGCCGCCGATCTGGTGATCACCACCGGCGGGGTGTCCAAGGGCGATTTCGAGGTCGTGCGGGAGGTCCTGATCCCGCTCGGCGGCGAATTCGGTTCGGTGGCCATGCAACCGGGCGGGCCCCAGGGACTCACCGTCGTGGACGGGGTCCCGGTCCTCAGCTTCCCGGGCAACCCGGTGAGCGCGGTGGTGTCCTTCGAGGTCCTGGCCCGCCCGATCCTGCGCCACCTCTCCGGGCTGGCGCCCGTACCCGAATACGAACTGCCGCTGCTGGGCGCGGTGCGCCGGTCGCCGGAAGGCCGCCGCCAGTTCCTGCGCGGCCGGCTGGTCTGGAACGGTTCGCGCCCGCACGCGGTGGAGGTGGTGTCGGGTCCCGGTTCCCATCTCGTGGCGAGTATGGCGGCAGCCGACGTCCTCATCGATATTCCGGCGGCGATCACCGAACTCCCGCCCGGCGCGACTGTGCGAGTGTGGACACTATGAGCGAGTTGTCCCATGTGGATGCCGAAGGTCGCGCCCGCATGGTGGATGTGAGTGCCAAAGCCGATACCGCGCGGATCGCCGTCGCGGGCGGGGAACTGCGCACCACCGCCGAAGTGCTGGCGCTGGTGCGCGCCGACGATATGCCGAAGGCCGATGTACTCGCCACCGCCCGGCTCGCCGGGATCGCCGGTGCGAAGAAGACCTCCGAACTGATCCCGCTGTGCCATCAGCTCGCGCTGTCCTCGGTGAAAGTGGAGTTCGGTTTCACCGAATCCGGCATCACCATCGAGGCCACGGCAAAGACGACCGGTCCCACCGGCGTGGAGATGGAAGCGCTGACCGCGGTGGCCGTGGCCGGGCTCACCTTGCACGACATGGTGAAAGCGGTGGATCCGGCCGCGGAACTGACCGGGGTGCGCCTGCTCAGCAAAGAAGGCGGTAAACGCGGCCATTGGACTCGCGCGGAGCAGACCGCCGAGACCGGTGATACCACATCCGAGCATTCCGGACCCGGACCGCACGCGCTCTCACCCCGCAGCGATGTCGCCGGGACCGCGGTGGTGGTCGTGGCCTCCACCGGGGCGGCGGCCGGAACCCGGACCGATACCACCGGGCCGCGTCTGGTGTCGTGGCTGCGCGATCTCGGCTACACGGTGCGCGGGCCCCTCGTCTACGCCGACGCCGATATCGCCGACGGACTGACCGACGCGTTGCATACGAACCCCGATCTGGTGGTGACCACCGGCGGTACCGGAGCCTCCCCCACCGACCGCACGCCGGAGGCCACCGCCGCCCTCCTGGACCGGGAACTGCCCGGAGTGGCCGAGGCGATCCGGCAGCGCGGCACCGCGAAGTTCCCGTTGGCCGCGCTCAGTCGCGGCATCGCCGGACTCGCCGGTCGCTCGGTGGTGGTGAACCTGCCCGGTTCCCCGGGCGGGGTGAAAGACGGTATCGCGGTGCTGGAACCGCTGCTGGCGCACCTGCTCGCCCAGGTGGCGGGCCGCGGCGCGCACGAGAACGACCGCCCGGGACACCCGCCGGGTAGGAATGCCGGAAACGAGAGCGCACATGCCTGACCTGTCCACCGGAACACCCGGCGGCGAGCCCGTCCTCGCCGCGGCCGATGTCCGGCTCGCCGAGATCAGCGAACTCCCCTTGGACCCGGCGGCGGTCGACGCCGCCGTCCGCGGCACCCGCTACGGAGCGGTGGTGCTGTTCAGCGGTGTGGTCCGCGACCACGACGGTGGGCAGGCGGTATCGGCACTCGAATACTCCGCGCATCCGGCGGCCGCCCGGTTCCTGCGCGAATGCTGCGCCTCGGTCGCCGAATCCAGCGGTCTGCCCGTGGCGGCCGTGCACCGGATCGGCAACCTGGTGGTGGGTGATCTGGCGATCGTCGCGGCGGTGGCCGCACCGCATCGCGCCGAAGCCTTCGCGGCCTGCTCCACGCTGGTCGACCGGATCAAGCACGAGGTGCCGATCTGGAAACGTCAGCTGTTCGCCGACGGACTCTCCGAATGGGTCAACGCCTGCGGCTGACCGTCGTCGGCCCCTCCGATATCGGGCACGTAGCGCCAGACCGCCAGCATCTCCTGATCGTCGAGGACTCCTGGCCCGGTATGGACTGTCTCGCGCAACCGGTGCAGAACCGCGTCGATATCCAGGCCGGTACCGATGAGCACCAGCTCCGTACCCGCGCCCCGGGACCGGGGTGCCGGTTCCAGCGTGATCGCGCGGCCCACCAGATGCAGCAGGAACCGGCCTTGCCCGGGCACAGCGAAGGACACGAACCCCTTGGCCCGGAACAGTCCGGCGGGCGGGTCCTCCAGGAAATCGATCAGGCGGCGCGGATGCAGATCTGTGCTCTCGGCGAACACCGCACTCGTGTAATCGTCGTGCAGATGCCGGTGATCGTCGCCCGGCTCGGCGGGACAGGAATCGTCCAGCAGTTCGTCGAAACTCAACTGTTCGCCGATACGCGGTTCGCCGCGTCGCCGCGGATCGAACAGCAGGCCCGGATCGATACGCCCGCGCGTGGTCGCGTACACCGGTGCGCCCCCGGTCAGTTCGGTGATCTCGGCCCGCAACCCGGCCAGTCGCACCGGATCCACCCGATCGGCCTTGTTCACCACCACCAGATCCGCCAAGCGGAGATGGCTCGCCAGCTCCGGATGCCGCTCGCGGCTGGCCGCGAACTCGCCCGCGTCGACCACCTCGAGCAGCCCGCCGTACCGGATCCGGGTATTCTCGCTGCCCACCACCATCCGCACCAGATTGCGCGGTTCGGCCAGCCCGCTGGCCTCCACCACGATCACATCGATACCGGCACGCGGTTCGGTCAGCCGGGTGAACAGGTCGTCGAGTTCGGAGACATCCACCGCACAGCACACACATCCGTTGCCCAGCGACACCATCGCGTCGACCTGCCCGGCCACCAGCATGGCGTCTATGTTCACGGCCCCGAAATCGTTGACCACCACCCCGATCCTGGTGCCCCGGTTGTTGCGCAGCAGATCGTTGAGCAGGGTGGTCTTCCCGGCACCCAGGAACCCGGCCACGATCACCACAGGAATCCGCTCAGCCACCGGACGATAGTATCGGCGCCGCCTGCGGCGGCGCGGGTTGCGGGCCTCGTAAGCATCTCGGCGCAGGGGGCAGGCTCCGGAGGCATGGCCGGATGCGAGGTTTCGTGGTTCCGGGTTGTCGGTCGCGATTCCGGACTGTCGGTCGCGGTGCGGTTTCGTGCTCGTCCGGCACCACGCCGCTGCTGTGCGCGGGCTGTCATGGTGCGCCGTGGCCGGTGGATCACCGATGGGCCGCGTCGACCTGCCCGAAGTCGCGATATTCCGGTAGCGGCGTCTACGCGCATTACACAGAATCGACTACATTTCAGAATTGGAAATGCTTCAAAATTCATCGGCGCGGGCCCTCGAATTATGACCGGCTCGGGCAACCGGAATACTCACATCGATAGCCGATGATTTTCCGCATTTCTCCGGAATGATCGTGATTCTCCGAAATCGGTAGCGAGACTCTGGTAAACGTGCCGGGGAGATCGTGGGGGATCTCGTCGTAACGAGAACAGAGAAATACCGAGGAGAATCGAATGCGTGCAGGCACGTTCCTGATCGCCGGTGCGATGTTGTCGGTGGCGACCGTGCTGGGCAGCGGTATCGCGGCGGCCGAGCCCGCGGATGCCATACCGCACGACGGCGTCTACCGGGTCGGGGTCGATATCCGGCCCGGGACCTGGGAATCACCCGGACCCGCGGATCCCGCCGGAAACTGCGACTGGCGGCGACTCCGGCTGATCGAGGGCGACAACACGAATATGAGCTACATCATCGAGAACAACTACACGAAACTGGGCCCGATCCGGGTCACGATCAAACCGACCGACGCGGGCTTCAAAACCGAGAACTGCGGCCCCTGGCGGATGGTGCCGCCGACGCCCACCGGTTCGGCCGGACTCTGATTCCGGGCACACCGCGGCCCGGCCGCCCCGCGTGGGGGTAGCCGGGCCGTTCGTGCCGGAGCGGCGCTGCGCTCGATCTACCGGTGGGCGCGGAGCTGATAGAGCCCTTCGGTTTCGGCGACCACCACGCCGTCGGTATCGCTGAGTACCGCGCGCAGCGTGAAATCCGCTTTCCCGTTGGCTGCGGCTTCCGCGGCGATCCGGTCGATCTCGGCCTCGTCCAGAGTGGCCTGGGCGCGTACCGCTGTGGTCGCCGGTTTTCGGAATACGATCCGCAGATCTTTCACCAGCGGATAGAAGCGTGCGGTATCGAAACTCGCCACCGCGATGGCACCGCCGAGGATCTCCCCGACGGTGAACAGCACTCCCGCGTACATGACCCCGAAATGATTGCCGTTGCCCGCCACCGGAACTGTGGCGGCGGCATACCCCCGCCGCACCTCCTCGGCGTGCACACCCATCCGGTGCGCCACCGGAATGGTCTGCTCCAGGGCCGAGTTCACGACCTCGGCGATGGGCGGGTTACGGACATCACTCATAACAGGGTCGGCCCTTCCGGATGGGTCACGCTACGGATTGTTTCTCGGTGGAAGGCGGTTCGGGTTCGGCGTCGGCGTCGGGTACCTCGGTACCGCGCAACGACGTTCCCGCGGTCTCCCGAAGGAAATACCACGCAACCAGCCCGATCAGGGCGGCAATGGTCATATAGATGGCCGGGAACAGGGTCCAGTCGGTGCCCTCGATCACCGCCTCGTTCACCAGTGGGGCGGTACCGCCGAACGCGGCGGTGGACACGTTGTAGGCCAGCGCGAACCCGGCGTAGCGGACGTGGGTCGGGAAGATCGCGGGGAAGGTCGCGCTGATGGTGGACAACTGCGGCACGTAGAGCAGGCCCAGCACCACGAAGCCCACGATCGCCCAGCCGGTACCGACACCCATCAGCCAGTACATCGGCACGGACAGCACCGCGAGTCCGACCAGCGAGAAGAGCCACAGCGGCCGCCGTCCGGCCCGGTCGGACAACCGGCCGAAGAACGGGACGCAGGCCATCATGATCACCTGTCCGATGAGCATCATGGCGGTGGTCGTGGACTCGCCCAGACCGATCGTCTTCTGCAGGTAGGTCGGCTGGTAGGTGAGCAGCGTGTAGTTCGCCACGTTCAGGGCGATGACCAGACCACCGAGCACCAGCAATTCGCGGCGGTACTCGGTGAGCAGCACGCGGAGCCCGCCCTGGGGGTGCTCCTGTTCGTTGACCTCGGTGAACACCGGCGATTCGTCGAGCTTGGTCCGGAGATACCAGCCGATGGCGCCCAGCGGGACGGCGATCAGGAACGGGATACGCCAGCCCCAATCGTGCATGGCGTCCGTACCCAGGATCAGCTGGCACAGCAGCACTACCGCCGACCCGCCGACGAACCCGCCCAGCGTGCCGAATTCCAGGAAACTGCCGAAGAAACCGCGTTTGCGGTCGGTCGCGCATTCGGCGAGATAGGTGGCCGCGCCGCCGTATTCACCACCGGTCGAGAATCCCTGCACCACCCGGAGCAGGATCAGCAGGATGGGCGCGAGCACCCCGACCTGGCTGTGCGTCGGTAGCACGCCGATCAGGCCGGTGGCGGCCGCCATGAGCAGAATGGTGGTGGCCAGTACCACTTTGCGGCCCACCCGGTCGCCCAGCGGACCCCAGACCATGCCGCCGACCGGCCGCAGGACGAAGGAGATGGCGAAGCCGAGCATCGTGCCCAGGGTGCCGAGTTCCCCGGGGAAGAAGGCGTCGGTCAGATAGGTCGCGGTAGCGGCGTAGACACCGTAGTCGAACCATTCGGTGGCGTTGCCCATTGCCGAGGCCGCCACCGACCTCTTCAGTTGCGGTGCTTCGACCTGCGGTGGTTCCGGCTGCTGCTGGTCCGTCACGGTCAGTCCTCTCCGGCGCGTGCGTCCGTGTCGGCCCGGCCGACCCATGACGTCGCGCTCGCCGGCGACCGGGTTCCGGCGAGTATCGACCTTGAACCCGTACCCGGGATTTTCCCTGGGTAAACGCCGACACCTCCCCGGCCGGGTGGTCGCATACCTCTCATCAGCTACTTACCAGCGTATGTGAAGGCGGTCACACCTGCGGGAAAATGCCCTGTCCGGGTGCCCACGGCGCCCGGACAGGACCGGCGATCGCGACCGCTCAGCGCGGCTCCTCGCCGCCGACGGCGGCCGGCCGATGGTTCACTTCGATCAGCGGGAGCCGCAGCGCGGCGGGCGCGGATGCCGGGACCACCGGAGCCACCGGGGCGACCGGGACGACCCGCCGATAGGGCGACCCCAGCGGCGGCCGCGGATCGGCCTCGCCCTTGTTCGGCCACATGGCGACCGCGCGTTCGGACTGCGCGGTGATGGTGAGCGAGGGATTGACGCCCAGGTTGGCCGAAATGGTCGATCCGTCGATGACGTGCAGCCCCGGATAGCCGTAGAGCCGCTGGTAGGGGTCCACCACACCGGTGTCGGGACTCGTGCCGATCACGCAGCCGCCGATGAAATGACCGGTCATCGGGATATTGAACACGCTGCTGGTGGCGCCGCCGGCGATACCGTCGATCTTGTCGGCGACCCGGCGGCCCACCTCGTGCCCGGCCGGGATCCAGGTCGGATTGGGTGCGCCCTCGCCCTGCCGGGTGGTCATCGTGCGGCCGAACAACCCGCGTTTGGTGTAGGTGGTGATCGAATTGTCCACCGACTGCATCACCAGTAGGCCGATCATCTGTTCCGACCAGCCGCGGGGATTGTGCAGATGGGGCAGATCGCGGCGATTGCGCCAGATCTCGCGCAGCCACAATCGGCGTTTGGACACACCGGGTTCCTCGTCGACCATGACGCTGCCCATCAGCGAGATGACATTGCTGCCCTTGCCGTAACGCACCGGTTCGATATGGGTGTCGTGGTCGGGGTGGATCGAGGAGGTGATGGCCACCCCTTTGGTGAAATCGCTGTTCTTGTCCCGGCTGCGGATCGCGAGCAATTCCTCTGAGTTGGTCCGGGACAGGAAACCGAGGCGGCCGGAGATCTCGGGCAGCGAGCCGGAATCACGCAGTTTGTGCAGGAGGCGCTGGGTGCCCAGCGAGGCAGCGGAGAAGATCACCTGTTCGGCGGTGAACACGGCACGCTTCTTACGCAGCCAGCGCCCGGTCGTCACCGTCTGCACGGTGTAGCCGCCGCCGGGTAGCGGTTTCACATCGGTGACCGTACGCAGCGCGTGTACCGTCGCCCCGGCCTGCTCGGCCAGATAGAGATAGTTCTTCACCAGGGTGTTCTTGGCGTTGTGGCGGCAACCGGTCATACATTCGCCACAGTGGGTACAGGTGCGGCGCGCCGGCCCGACACCGCCGAAGTACGGGTCGGGCACATCCTCGCCGGGCCGGCTCCCGGGACCGCCGAAGAAGACCCCGACCGGGGTGCGCTGGTAGGAATCGGCCACCCCCAGTTCCTCGGCGACCTCCAGGAACACCCGGTCGGTCGGCGTGGTCGCCGGATTCGTCGCGACCCCCAGCATGCGCTTGGCCTGGTCGTAGTAGGGGGTGAGTTCGTCTTTCCAGTCCGTGATGCCCGCCCACTGCCCGTCCCGGAAGAATTTCTCCGGCGGTTCGTAGAGCGTGTTCGCATAGACCAGGGAACCACCGCCGACACCCGCACCGGCCATGATGAGGGTGTTCTTCAGCAGCGCGAGCCGCTGGATACCGAAGCAGCCGAGATACGGCGCCCACAGATACTGCCTGGCACGCCAGGAGGTCTTCGCGAATTCGTCGTCGGCGAAGCGGCGGCCGGCCTCGAGGACGCCGACCCGGTATCCCTTCTCGGTCAGCCGCAGGGCGCTGACGCTGCCCCCGAATCCGGAGCCGATGACGAGTACGTCGTAGTCGAAGGTCTGGCCGGGCTCGGCGCCGGTGCCGGTGCGCATTGCGGAACTGGACATCTTTCCGAGGCTATGGCCTGGATCACCTACAGGGGAACATACCCGCGGACACGAAATCGGTACTTTCGGCCAATCCGGTCATCACCCGGTCCCACCACTCATCGGCCGGCCCCCGCCACCGGATCCGAAACGGGGGCCGGGCCACCCGGATCGGCGCCGGAGCCGGGATCCCATGCCGCCTGCGCGCCCGGTCTGCCGTGCTCCACCACATAGGCGGCGCGGGTACCGATCGGCGCGCCCGGGCGTCCGACATAGGGCACCACCCGATAGTCGCTGCGCCACAATCGCTCGTCCACCTCGACCCGGACATAACCCCGCTGCCCGTTGAAGAACTTCATATCGGGATTGGCGGCCAGCAGTGTCCGGCCGCGCGCCGGCAGATCGGCGCCGTCACGTCCGGTCGTGATCGAAGTCCCGGTGAACTCGGTGGCCACGACCGGCGACTCCGGGTCACGATAGTCGCCGCGCAGATCGACCACGTAGTTCTCGTGCCGGTCGCCGGTGAGCACCACCAGATTCCCGCGCCCGCGCGCCGCGGCGGCGGCCAGCACCGCGTCCCGGTCGGCGACGTACCCGTCCCAGGCGTCGGTACCCACGGCGACCGCGGGCCCGGGATCGTAATCGGATTGCGCCATCGCGACCTGATTACCGAGGATCTGCCAGCGGGCCCGGGACCCGGTGAGCCCGTCGATCAGCCAGTCACGCTGCGGCGCACCCAGAATCGTGCGATCGGCGGCGAAACGGTCCGGGCAGTCGACCACGAGATTGCCACCGTCACCGCATACCAGCGGCGATCGGTACTGCCGGGTGTCGAGCATGGTGAGATCGGCCAGACCGCCGAAGGAATAGCGGCGGTGCATGCGGATATCGGGCCCGGCCGGAAGCTGATCGATCCGCAACGGCAGATGTTCGTACATGGCCCGGAAGGCGGCCGTCCGGCGCCGCCGGAACAGCGCGGGCAGCAGATGGATATCGATCCCGGCGCCCGGATCTGCACCGGCCCAGTTGTTGTCGATCTCGTGATCGTCGAAGGTGCAGATCCACGGGAACGCGGCATGCGCCGCTTGTAGTTCGGGCTCGGCCTTGTACTGCGCGTATCGCAGCCGATACCCGGTGAGATCGGTCGCCTCGGCGCGCAGCGTCGCCGGAACGGCTACGCCGGAACGGCCGCGCGCCCATTCCTTCTCGTAGATGTAATCGCCCAGGTGCACGACGAAATCGAGGTCCTCGTCGCACAGATGCCGGTAGGCGGTGTAGTAGCCGGAACTCCAGTGCTGGCAGGAGGCGAACGCGAAACGCAACCGGTTCACCGCGGCATCCGGGGCGGGCGCGGTGCGGGTACGGCCCACCGGGGAGACCGCCGCACCGGCGCGGAAACGGTAGTAGTACCAGCGATCCGGGGCCAGTCCCCGGATCTCGGGATGCACACTGTGCGCGAGTTCCCGGGTGGCCACCGCGCTACCGCGCGCGGCAACCCGGTCGAAGTGTTCGTCCTCGGCCACCTCGTACTCGACCGTGACCGGTGCCCGGGTGGCACCGCCGAGCGCATCCGGGGCGAAGGGGTCCGGAGCCAGCCTGGTCCACAGCACCACACCGTCGGGCAGCGGATCTCCGGATGCCACCCCCAGCGTGAACGGGTCTCCGAGCCATCGCGGCGCGCGATACGGCGCGCTGCTCACGAGGCCGGCCCCGGCCAGCAACGCGGCCGCACCGGCGGTGCCGGCCTGCAGCAACCGACGTCGGGACAGAGCCATGAATCAGCTTAACCCGGGCGATATGCCCGGTTCCGCGGGGCGCGGTCCGGTCACCCGGCCGGGCGCCCGGGCAACCGGACTCCGGTCTAGTGATCGCCGATACAGACCACGAACCGGCGCTGGTCGTAAACGAAACCGCGGTCGGCCGAAGGGCACCTGTTCACATCCACGGTGTCCGGCAGGATGCTGATCACCTGCACGCCGCCGGGGCCGCATTCGGTGCGCTGCGGTTGATCGCCCGAGACATCGACACAGCTCCCGACGACCCAGTCGATATCCAGACACATGGTCGTCTCACCGACGGTGTGACTGGAATCGGAATCGGCGGGACAGGCGGTACCCGCCGGGCCGGTACTGGCCACCTTATAACGGGACTCCGAACTGCCGCAGGATGCCTTGGTGACGTCCTTGTCACCCAGTGCGCTCAGGCATTCCCCCGCCGCGACCTCGACCTTCGGTGGCGCCTGCTTGGCTTCCTTGTTGGCCGAGCCCGCGATTCCGACCGCGGAGGAGGTGGTACTCGGTGGCACGGTCGTCGGTACCAGGACCGACGGCGGCGCCACGGGCGCGGGTGAGGTGGCGGTCGCGCCGGTGGACGCGGTCGTCTCGACAGCGGGCGGCGCGGCGAGATCGTCGATCTTCTCGTCGCTGCCCGCGGTGGCCAGCAGCGCCGCCACCCCGATGCCCAGCACGATCGAGGTCACGACGGCCGCGATAGCGATCGCGGCCGCGGTGGCGCCGACCCGGGCACGTTTGTCCTGCTGCGAGAGCGGCGCCCGACCGCCGTCCTCGTCGGGGGCCGGATCGGTCACGGTTCGCCGCGCAGAACGGCCATCACGGAGTCGAGGAACGGTTGTCCACCGGTGATGTAACCACCCGCCACCGCGCCCACGACCAGACCGATCGGGCCGGTGATGATGCTGAGGAAGCCGAGACCGACCAGCGCGCCGAGCAGACCACCCAGCACCGCGCCGACCGCGACGCCCGCGACGTTCTCCTGCAGTTCGGTGGTGAGCCGGGCCATCGAGCTGACCGGCCGCATCTCGCCGATGTTCTCGGCGGTGACGGTCGGGGTCAGTTCGAGAGTCGTACCGTCGGCACTGATCTCGTGGGCCACGGCCATCTCGCTACCGGAGATCTCGTACTGCAGCGGCACTTCGGCCACCACGGCACCGCTGACGGCCTTGAGCACGGCCTTGGCGCCGTCCGGCGTCAGTTCGAACCGCCCGTCCTGGACCTCGGTGGTGATCTTCTGGGTCTTCTGGTCGACGCTGGTCTCGTAGGCGACGCCCTGGTCGACGCCCTCGCTCTTGATCTCCGGAGCCGGAGCCGCGGGTTCGGCGTGCACCACGCCGGCGGAAATCCCTACTGCGGCAACGGACAGAAGTGCGGTAGCGGCGAAAGTGCCGAACTTCATTACGCTCAATTCCTTCTCACGTGAACCGGCCCGAGGGCCGGGCGAGCTGCGATTTCACTTCGCGCACAGGACCATACCGATAATTCGAGCGGGGTTGCATATCAAGAATTAAACGGAGAATTCATCATTTAAATTGCTGTTCAATAACTCCGCTGTTCGCGGGGAATTCCCCGATACTCGTCCCGTTCAACGGTTATACGACTCTGCGATATCACCGCGGCGCCATCGGCGATACCGGCAGCATTCGCCTGGCAATCGCCTCGGCCCATAACATTTATGCACCGTTATTCCCCGAACGGCACCCAGGTGTTACACAACCGCCGAAATGTGCCAGTCCCAGGAGGTCCGGCCGGGACCACGCCGGGGCCGGTCGCCAACCGGAACTACTTCGTGACCCACGGTGACTGTGCCGCGCGACCCGGGGGTGCTGGACTACCTACTACGACAATCCATCGGTACCCGCCGCCGAGACGACCGGAGCCCGAGCCATGACCACCGCACGCTCGCGTATCGCGCTCACCGCCGCCGCCCTGACCGCCGCGACCGTATTCGGCCCCGCATCGGGCGCCTCGGCCGCAGTGTCGAGTGTGAGTGTCTCCGGTGGTTTCGGCCTCGGTTTCGTGCAGTACGGGACGAGTTGTACCTACACCGTCACGGTGCTCGGCGACGGGGTGGGTGCGCTGGAGGACCGGGTGAACGGGCAGCCGGGCGGCGGGACGTTCGGTCCGATCGAGCAGGTGGGGCCGGGGAAGTTCACCGCGGACTGGGCGCCCTCGGTATCCGGACGGCACCAGGTGTCGGCCGACGGGGTGGTCGCGGAGGTGAACGTGCAGAAGGGTTACGACTTCGGCATCGTCTGTTTCACCCTGCCCGAATACCTGCGCCTGCCGGACTGACTCGTCCGGGAACAGGACCTGCCCGTACCGCCTCGGCGAAACCGGCACGACCGCCCGATCGCTTGACAGACTCCGTACTTTTGACAGACTCCGACGAAATGCCGGGGCCGGTGGTCCCGGGTCGGAAGAAGGGATTTCGGATGGGTGTCTACGCGGTCACCGGGGCGGCGTCGGGGATGGGCAGGGCGGTCGCCGACAAGCTGACCGCCGAGGGCCACCGGGTGATCGGGGTGGATATCCAGGAGACCGATATCGTCGCCGACCTCGCCACCGCCGCAGGCCGGCGGTCCGCGATCGAAGCGGTACTGACCGCCGCCGACGGCCGCCTCGACGGTGCCGTGCTCGCGGCGGGACTGGGGCCGGCCCCGGATCCCGCGCGGCTGCGGGTCGTCGCGGCCGTGAACTATCTCGGCACGGTCGAACTGCTGGAGGGGTGGCGGCCGGCGCTCGCGGCGAGCGGTACCGCACGGGTGGTCGCCTTCGGCAGCAACTCCGCCACCACAGTGCCCGCGGTCCCCCGCCGGACAATCGCAGCCCTGTCGGCCGGCGATACCGAACGCGCCGTGCGGACGGTGAAGATCTTCGGCAAACAGGCCGGGCCGTTCGTGTACGCGGCCTCGAAGATCGCGGTCGCGCGCTGGGTGCGCCGACACGCGGTCCGGCCGGAATGGGCCGGAGCGGGTATCCGGCTCAATGTGATCGCCCCCGGCGCGATCCTGACCCCGTTGCTGGAGCGTCAACTCGACTCGCCACTGGAAGCCAAGGCGATCAAGGCCTTCCCAGTGCCCACCGGCGGTTTCGGCAAACCGGAGCACATCGCCGACTGGGTGAGCATGATGCTGTCCCCGTCCGCCGAATTCCTCTGCGGCAGCGTTATTTTCGTGGACGGCGGCACCGACGCCTATTTCCGGCCCGACGATTGGCCGCGCCCGGTACCACTGCGCCGTATCGGCGGCTACCTGCGCAGATTCCGGGGTTTCTCCGCGACCCGGCGCGCGGAGTGAGCACCGAACGGCGCCGCAGCGTTCACGTGCCGCTAGGTGACCTCGTCCGGCTCGCCGGGTAGTTGCAGAGCGTTGCACCAGATCCAGTCGAGGGTTTCGAGCAGCGTGTCGAATTCGATCTCCTCCCCCTCCACGAACACCAGATAGGCCACCTTGCTCACCATGCTCGACAACGCCAGGGCCGTCACCCGGGCATCCAACCGGGCCGTCACCAGTCCACGTTCCTGTAGATCCCGGATCAACGCGGCATTGCGGTCGATGAAAGCCGAGGCCCGCTCGGCGCGCAGCGCCGCGAACTGCTGGTCGATTCGCGAGACCTGCTCGAGTACCGCCATCAGCCGGGCATTACGGCGATAGGACCGCAGATACTCCCGGTTCGCCGCGGCGATCCAGTCACGCGGATCGTCACTGCCGCCACGAGCACGGACGTGTGGGTGCAGCATCTCCTCCCGGACCTGCGCGACGACCTCGGCGAAGATCTCTTCCTTGCTGTCGAAATGGGTGTAGAACGACCCCGACGCCACCCCCGCGGTCCGGGTGATATCGCTGATCCGGGCATCCACGAACCCGTCCGCTTCGAAGACTTCGCGGGCCGCCACGAGCAGGGCGGCGCGAGTGCGGATACCGCGCCGGCTCTTCGGGGCGGGCCGGGGCGAACGGCCGGGCACCACGGCGCCCGGCGGCGCTCCGACTGCCGCGGCCATGCCCGGAGAAGTGCTGTCTTCCTGGGCGTTCACCGGTGCTCTCGCTGTCATCGAAGGTTGCCTGGGATGCGGTGGATGGTAACAGCGGCCGCGAAACCGCTGTCCGGGACCGAGGCGCCGACGGCTCTCACGCGGGGAACAGGCGGCCGGTCGCCAACGTGGTGATCCGGTCCTGGTTCCCGGCATCGCGCAATACCGCCCGGCCGACATCGGCACGCAGCGTGGCATCGGCGATCACGGGCCCCACCCGGGCCGGTTGCAGATAGCGCAGCCCGAGCGTGCTCAGGGTGGCGCCGGGAGCCAGCGACAACACGGCTTCCTCGGCGGCCAGCGCGATCAGGCCGCCGTTCACGGTACGTGAGGCGTTCAGGCCGTCGTCGGTGCGCGGTAGCACGGCGGTGCCCGGCGCGCGCCGCACACACCCGGCCCGTTCGGCGAGCGGCACCTCGAGCAACCGGTCCGAAACCGGCATATCGATACTCATCTCCGCCGGGAGCCGCAGTTCCTCGTTCGGCGACACCATGAACGATCCACCGCCGAACGCGAACGGTTCACCGTCGACGGTCCATTCGACCTCCGCGACGAACACCGACCGCCCGGCCTTGATCTTGCGCCCGACCGCCCGGACCACACCGGATCCCGGGGCCGGGCGGTACAGATGCACGTCGAGTTCGAGGGTGACCGGCACCCGCGGCCCCAAGGTGAGCGCGGCCAGCAGCCCGGTCACCGTATCCGTCCAGGTGGCCAGCACCGAGGTACGCAACCGCTCGGTGCCCGGTACGTGCAACTGCGGGGTGATCGTCGCGGATCCGTGCAGTTCGTCACCGGCCAGCGTGGTCGCGAAACCCAACTCCAGCAGGATGTGCCGCCGCCGGCGCGGCGCGGTACCGGTCTCGAGCGTCATGGGTTGCCTCCTCGTGCCCGCCCCGGGCCGCACCGGATGGACTCCCCGGGCGCCGACCGGACATATCCAACGTATCCGGCGCCGGGCCGGAATGCCCGGGCTACGCCCCCGGGATCGACCGGTGGGCGGCCGCAGCCTCGGCCACGGC
This sequence comes from Nocardia sp. NPDC001965, assembly GCF_053594175.1. Classification (NCBI taxonomy): domain Bacteria; kingdom Bacillati; phylum Actinomycetota; class Actinomycetes; order Mycobacteriales; family Nocardiaceae; genus Nocardia; species Nocardia sp. NPDC001965. The sequence continues at coordinate 41,538 of NZ_JBSFDZ010000016.1, read as the reverse complement.
CCGGACCTTACCGAGCTCGGCCCGGGCGATCGTCAGTTTGTGCACTTCGTCGGGCCCGTCGGCGATCCGCAGCGTACGCAGATGGGCGTACATGCTCGCGAGCGGGAAATCCTCGGTCACCCCCGCCGCGCCGTACACCTGGATGGCGCGATCCACGATCCGCAGCGCCATCACCGGCGCCGCGATCTTGATCGCGGCGATTTCGGTCCGCGCTTCCTTGTTCCCGACCGTATCCATCATCCAGGCGGTTTTCAGCGTGAGCAGCCGCGCCTGTTCGATATCGATCCGGGCCTCCGCGATCCAGTCCCGGATGTTGGCCCGCTCGCTGACCTTGCGACCGAAAGTGGTCCGGGAATCGGCTCGGGCGCACATCAGTTCCAGGGCGCGTTCGGCCATCCCGATCGCCCGCATGGCGTGATGGATCCGGCCCGGCCCCAGCCGCGCCTGGCTGATCGCGAACCCCTCCCCCTCCCCCTTGAGCACATCGGTCACCGGTACCCGCACATCGGTGAACTCGATCTCGGCATGCCCCTCCCGATCGACATAACCGAACACCGGCAGATTGCGCACGACCGTGACACCGGGCGCGTCGATCGGCACCACCATCATCGACTGCTGCCGGTGCTTAGGGGCATCCGGATCGGTTTTGCCCATGACGATCAGCACCCGGCAATTGGCGTGCATGGCGTTGGAGGCGAACCACTTACGGCCGTTGAGCACATAATCGTCGCCGTCACGTTCCATCCGCATCTCCACATTGGTGGCATCGGAACTGGCGACCCCGGGCTCGGTCATCGCGAACGCGGACCGGATGGTGCCGTCGAGCAGCGGTTCGAGCCAGCGCTGCTTGTGCTCCTCGGTACCGAAAAGGGTGAAGACCTCCATATTGCCGGTATCGGGCGCCGAACAGTTACACGCCTCGGGCGCCAGCGCCGGGCTCCGGCCCATGATCTCGGCCAGCGGCGCGTACTCCAGATTGGACAGACCCGGACCCCACTCCGGATGCGGATGGAACAGATTCCACAGACCGCGCTGCTTGGCCTCGGCCTTGAGGTCCTCGAGGATCTGCGGATGATGATGCGGGTTGCCCGCCGCGGCCATCTGCTCGGCATATACGGGCTCGGCCGGATACACGCATTCGTCCATGAACGCGAGCAGGGTGCGCCGGTACTCCCGGGCCCGCTCGGTCGAGGTGAACAGCTCCACGAGAACTCCGATCTTCGAGGCGCGGCTCGACGCGCCGACGGCCCTTCGATGCCCCGACGGTAAACGAACTTGAATCCGGATTCAAGTACTGTATCTATGGCGTCGCCTCCGGCGCCGCGGGGTCGGGGCCCTCGTGACCCCGGTTCTTCACTCCTGCGCTCCTCCGCTTCGCTCCCCCGCTCCGTCGCTCCAGAACCGGGGCGGGCCCCGACCACGGATGCGGACCGTTCGGAGAGGGTGGGGGCCGGGGCGGACCTGCATCCGGGGCTGGGCTGGGCCGGTGTGTCCGGAGCTGGGCTGCGGGCGGATCGGCAGGTCGACGGCTCGATAGGTCGACGGCTCGATAGTGCCACAGCCGTCGATCGGCGGCGGAGCGGTGATTCGGGAGCAGTTGGGCGCAGTGCCCCTCACCTGAGTTCTCAGCTCCGGCGGACGGAACCGGAGTGAGCCTCGACCACGAGTGCGGTGATCCGGCGGAAGATGTGTCAGCCGCTGGGCCGTCCATCCGGCTGTGCCGAGCGCCCGGCGGTGACCGAGCTCGGGGCCGTATGTCGAGCGGGCCGGCCCCTCTCCGCACGCCGCCATCGGGCCGCCGAACTGCCCGCATCCGGGTCCGGTCACGGCCCCCCCGACAGGTTCGACCTGGCGTGTTTGTCGAGCCGCAGCCGGGAAATACCGCGGCCAGGAGGCCGAACCATGACCAACGATGCGGAGAAACGCTGGCCCGACGACGGGAGCTTCCGCCGCGCGGTGCGCTATGTACTGGCCGTGCTGGGGGTCGCGGCGCTGGTCTGCGCGATCGCCGCGGTCTGGGCGGCGACGGGGCGGTGCCGCGACGCCGACGCGCTGCTGTGCGATACGGGGGCCCGGATCGCGGTCCTGTTCGGGCCCGGCATCGTCCTGCTGGCGGGCGGCGTCGGGGCCTTCGTGGAGACGATCCGGGTCTGGCGGCGGGAGGGGCCCTGGCCCATCTGGCAGGGGGCAGGCTGGTTCCTGTTCTTGATCATGCTCTTCTACCTCGGAATGGGCGCGAGCACAGTACCCGTGGACTGACCGGTGTGCCCCGCCGGGCCGGGCGCCCCCGTGCTGGTGAGGGCAACCGCCCGGTAGCCCTGCTAACTCACCGACACCTGTGGCAGACTCTCGAGGAATGCTCGGACTACGGCCGCTCGACTTGTTGGGGTCGGCGGGGACCGTGCGCGGAAGGTGATGCGGGAATTGAGATCGCGATGGATCTGATCGCCATCGAGGGCCGGGTGGCCGCAGACCGGATCGCGGCGCGTGACCGGACGCCCGAGGCGGAACTCCAGCTGGCCAGCACTCTGTGTGAGCTCGCCTCCGCCTATCTGGCCACCCAGACCGACGGTTCGGTGCGCAACCGGGTCGCCGGCGCCCTGGAGCCCGCACAGGAAGCGGTGATGATCCGGCTGCGGTGGTTCACTTCCGGCCATGTGTCGGCGATATTCGCCAACCAGGTCCAGGACACGCTGCGGCTGCTGGAGCAGGCCGCCCGCGCCATCGGTCATCGCGAACTCGCCACGGCCACCATCCGCGACGCCTGCAACGCGTATACCCGGGTGGCACACGATCATCCCAACGCGGCGGGCGTCTGCGCGGACGGTCTGTCGAAATGCGGTGTGTGGCTGTGCCGGTTGGATCCGGGCGCGGCCGTGGTGGCCACCGATGAAGCGGTCCGGATCCGGGCCGGATTGTTCGAGGCCGATGCCGAACAGTCGCGGAAATACCTCGCCACCCTGAACACCCTGCTGCGCACTCTCATGGTGGGCCGGCAGCGGAAGCAGGCGGTGGCCATGTATCGCGAACGCTATACCGCGCTCACCACTGCGGCCATGGCGTCACAGCTGCGGAATCTGAAGATCGAGGAGATCGGCTTCACGAACAAGACGCAATCGGCGCTGCGCAAGCTGGAATGCCGGACCCTCGAACGGGCCGGTTATCTTACCCAGCAACAGATTCTGTACCAGAGCGCGGGCGATCTGGCCACCATCGAGGAGATCAACTGGCAGCTCGCGCTGGTCGGCCTGAAACCGCTGGCCGCCGGCGCGATGCCGGACCAACCGGCCAAGCCGGTGGAGATCGGATCCTCGTTCGGCGCGCTGAATGTGCTCTGCTCGTCTCCCGACGCGCTGGAACAGGTGCGCGAGGCCATCGTCGCCGCGTACTCCGCGGCCGGTGCCGAGCCGGTGGACATCAACACCGCCTACGGGGTGGACAAGGCGCACTGGGGCACCCGGGACCCGCAGCTCAACGCCGCCACCGAACTCGGTGAGGACATCGTCCTCGTCGAGCGGATGTCGGGTAGCTGGATCGCGGTGAAGAGCCTCAAATGGGAGCTCACGCCGGTCGCGAAGAATCCACTGGCGCTGGCCCTTTCGCAACAGTGGCCGGTGTTGAGCGTGACGAGCACCGAGAACCTGGCCTACGAGTTGTGCTGGTACGAGCAGGGCGCGGCCACCCAGTACGCCGCACTCGGCCGCCCCGCCGAACCGGTGGCGCTGGATACGCCGCTGGCGCCGTTGGATTTCGGCAAGCTCGCGGACTACGGCGCGGATTACGCCTCGGAGACACAGATCCGCTCCGCGTTCGGTAATGCCGTCATGTTCGCCAAGCTCACCGAACTCCCGGCCAGCGGTATCCGGCAGGCCGCCGAGGCCGGGCCGCTGGCCGGATACGGCGAGCGGGTGCTGTGTTTCCGGTTGGCGGCCGCCAACCGCCCGGCGGTTACGCGCGGGTAGCAACCCGTCTCGCGCGGTCCGGCGAATAAACCGTAACGACCCGGCTTCTGATCCCGAAAAGAATGCCTGGTGAGAGTAGTAGTTTTCGAGACTGAAACGTATTGCTTTCGCTAATGTCTGGGACCGAAGCACGATGCATTGCCGGGAGACCCGCAGTGCCGGGATAGTTGGGCGGTGAGCGGGACCGATGATGGCGTTCGCGCGCATCCCCGGGAACGAGTTGATCTACTGTGTCCAAGCGGCTGCCACTCCCCGAATTCGTTCGGACCTCCCGTTCCAGACCGAGCCGAACACGCGGCCGAGTCGGTATCCGGACGCGTCTGCTCGCCATCGTTCTCATCACCAGCGTCGCCCTCCTGGCGATCGGGGTCGGCGCGGCGGCTTATCTGGTGAATTCCGGTCGCAAGGCCCAGGAATGGGCCGATCTGGCCAATAGCACCACCACGCCCGCCATCCTCATGGTGCAGGGGCTGGAAGAGGAACGGCGGCTGTCGCTGCTGTATCTGGCGGGCGATCCCGACGCGCCGGCCGCACTTCTGGACGCGCGGAAACGCTCCGATATCGCCCTCGCCGAGGTCACCGCCAAGGGCGATGCGGCCCAGCGGCTCGATCCCGACGGGTCGGCGGGACAGATCGAGGGCTATCGCAAACTCTTCGAGGCAGTACCGAATCTGCGCGCGGCCATCGACGCTCGCGCGATCCCGCGCGAGGACGCGTTCGGATTCTTCAGTTCGGTCATCGAAACCATCATCGGAGCGTCGGTCCTGGCGGCTCGGGTCGCGCCGGACGCCGGTGTCGGTATCGCGCTCAACTACGGTGTCGAACCGTTGCGGGCGGCCGAGTCGCTGTCCAAGGCCGATACCCTGGGCGCTGTCGCATTGACGCTGGGTGAGCTGACCGATGTGCAACTGCTCGAATTCAACCGCCAGGTCGGTGAATTCCGGGGCGAGGTGGCATATTCGGCCACGGTGCTGAAGGGCGACCGGCTCGCCCAGTTGCAGGCGCTCACCGCGTCGCCGGCCTGGCACCAGCTGATCGCCATGCAGGACGCCGTCATGTTGCGCGGCCCGATAGCGGCCGACGATACGGAGTCCGGCGCCGGCCCGAGTCGAGGCGCCGGCACCCGCACCGGTTCCGGCTACGGCACCGACGACGAATCCACGGATTCCGATCTGCCCGCCCTGCCCCTGACCGTCGCCGACTGGCAGCGGGCCTCCGGTGACGTGGTGGCGGCCCTGCTGAAGCTCTGGGAGGACCAGAGCGCCGACGCCCACGCCATCGGTCGCGCCCAGGGCGCCGATACCGCGAACCGATCGCTGGCCGGTGGCGCCGCGGTACTGCTCATCACCGGTTTGGCCTTCCTCGCCGCCCTGCTGCTGGCGAACCGCTTCATCGCCCGTATGCGCCATCTGCGCGACGACACCCTGGAACTCGCCGACCAGCGGTTGCCCGACATCATGGCGCGCCTCGACCGGGGCGAGCAGGTCGATTCGGCCGCCGAAGTGGCGCGGCTGGACTTCGGTACCGATGAACTCGGCGAGGTGGCCGACGCGTTCAACCGTGCCCAGGTGGCCGCCGTCTCCGCGGCGGTCGCCGAAGCGCAGACGCGGGCCGGTTTCCACACCGTCTTCCTCAATATCGCCCATCGCAACCAGCTGGCCGTGCACCGCCAGCTCTCGCTGCTGGACAAGGCCGAACGGCAGGAGGAGAACGCCGACCAGCTCGAACTCCTCTTCCAGCTCGACCATCTCGCCACCCGCGCGCGGCGCCACGCCGAGAACCTGATCGTGCTCGGCGGCGAACAATCGGGCCGCCGCTGGCGCAATCCGGTCCCGCTGTGGGAACTCATCCGCGGTGCCGTCGCGGAAAGCCTGGACTACACCAGAATCCACACCGGACGCGTTCCCGATGTCCTGATCGCGGGCAAGGCGGTAGCCGACCTGATCCATCTGCTCGCGGAACTGATGGACAATGCCACCGCGTTCTCGCCCCCCGAATCCCAGGTCGAGGTCTCGGCGACCGTTGTCGGCAAGGGCGTGGCGGTCGAGGTCGCGGATCAGGGCCTGGGGATGTCGGAGGAGGAGATCGCCGAGCGCAATACGCTGCTGGCCGAACCACCGGATTTCGGGGTCGCCGCGCTCACCGGCGACACCCGGCTCGGACTGTTCGTGGTCGCCACCCTGGCCGCCCGCCACGGTGTCACGGTGCGGCTGACCGATTCGGTGTACGGCGGGATCAAAGCCATCGCGCTGATCCCGACCGCGCTCACCGAATCCGGCGGACCCGACCGGTCCGCGCGGCCGGCGCTCGAACCGGCCGCGGCGCCGGCACCGGCAGCAGTGGGCCCCGGCGGCGCCACCGACCGATCCGACCTCGCCCCCGACAACGCTGCGCACGGATCCGCGGGCACCCATCCGGTGACCGTGATCTCGAAACCGCGACCGGACGAGGGGCCCCGACCGGCCTTGCCGCGCCGCCGGCGGCAGTCCGCCGACGCGGATACCGGGGTGATCCCGATCGTCGATCTGCCACCCACTCGCACGCCGGAACAGGCCCGGAATCTGATGTCGGCCATCGAAGGCGGCACCCGCAACGGTCGCCGGCCCCACAACGGCTCTCCCACAACCGATCGCACTCGAGAAGAAGGCACCGATGACGACTCCTCCGCGTACTGATCTGAGCTGGCTGCTGGAAGAACTGGTGAGCGGATTGCCGGACGCCGAATCGGCGGTCCTGCTCTCCACCGACGGACTGTTGATGGGGCATTCGGCGCGGCTGGACCGGACCGAGGCCGAACGGTTCGCCGCCATGGCCTCGGCGTTCCACAGTCTGGCCCGCAGCGCGGGCAGCCAGTTCGAGGCGGGCGGAGTCTGCCAGACCGTCGTCGAACTCGATCGCGCCGTCCTGTTCATCACCGCCGCCGGCGGGAACGCCTGTCTGGCGCTGCTGGCCGGTGAATCCGCGAATATGGGCATGGTGGCCTATGAAATGAACCGAACCGTGCAGCGGGTCGGCAGCCATCTGGCCGTCGACTCGCGCCCGCAGCGCAGCGGTGCGAGACAGCCGTGACCGGACCGCGCGAACCCTGGGCGGAAGAGGAAGCGGGTCCGGTCGCCCGGCTCTATGCGATGACCGGCGGCCGGGGGCGCACCGCGCGAACCGAACTCACGCTGGACACCATGGTGGTCGACGTGGGGGTCGGCTTCGCGCCGCGCCGTACCGAACCCGAGTACCTCGATATCATCCGGTTCTGCCGGGTACCGCAATCGGTGGCGGAGGTATCGGCACAGTGCCGGATTCCGCTCGCGATGACCAAGGTCCTCGTCGGCGATCTCATCGACGACGGCCGGCTGGCCGTCCGCGCTCCGGTCGAGACCACCGATGTCACATCCGATCTCGGTTTGTTGCAGACCATCGCGAACAGCCTGCGGGGCGGCCGCGACCGGGTCACTTGATCGAACCAGCCCTGGTTACCGGCACGTTTCGCGCGATCCGCGCCGACCACCCGGGCCGGTTTCCGGGTCGTTTGTAGCAACAGTCACACCCATACCCCCCAGTCCACACGGTGAGACCGGTCTCCGGTTTGTGCCCAACTTTCGCTATGGTCTGGACGAAAGCTGATGCATTGCCGGGCAATGGCAATGCCGAGAACATTGGGTGATGCGCCGGTCACCAGATGTCGTACTGGCGTATGCCCGGGAACGGGTTGATCTATCGTGGCTGTTCGGCGGCTTCTGCCCGAATCACTGGTCAGGGCATTCCGGTCCGGCGCAGACGCGACTCGCGGTCGGATGGGCATCCGCGCCCGGCTGCTCTCCATCGTGCTGATCACCAGTGTCACCCTTGTGATCGTGGGCGTCGGGGCCGCCGGGTATCTGGTCCAGGCCAGTGTGACCTCCACGGTGTGGGCCAATCTGATCAGCGGCACCACCACACCGGTGATCTCGATGGTGCAGTCCTTCGAGGAGGAGCGCCGGCTGTCGCTGCTGTATCTGGCAGGCGATCCCGATGCGGCCGACAGCCTGGTGGATGCCCGGAAACGGTCCGATATCGCCCTCGCCGCCGTGATCGCCAAAGGTGAAGCGGCCCAGCGTCTGAACCCCGACGGCTCGGCCGCCGAGCTGGAAACCTTCCGCCCCCTCTACAACCGGGTCCCCGGTGTGCGCACCGCGATCGACGCGCGGGCCATGCCCCATACCGAGGCGTTCGATTTCTTCAGCACCGTGGTCGGCACCATCTTCAAGGCGTCGATGGTGGCGGCCCGGGTGGCGCCCGACGCCGGACTCGGTATCGCGCTCGGTTACGGCGTCGAACCATTGCGGGCCGCCGAAGCGCTGTCCCAGGCCGATACCCTCGGCGCTGTCGCCCTCACCCGCGGTGAGCTGACCCACGAGCAGCTCTTCGAATTCACCCGCTACACCGGCGAAGTCCGGTCGCAGGTGGCCTATTCGGCGACGGTGCTCACCGGACCGCGGCTCGCCCAGCTCCAGGCCATCACGGATTCAGCGGACTGGCACCAGGTGATCGCCATGCAGGACGCGGTGGTGCTGCGCGGGCCCGTGATCGCCACGGCGACCGACGGCAGCACCGGAACCGGCGCCGAGGACGAGCAGTCCGCGGAAGCGGAGGCGCCACCGTTGCCGATGACCGTACCGGCTTGGCAGGAGGCCTCCGTCCGGGTCACCGGGGCCCTGCTGAGCCTGTGGGAGAGCCAGAGCCGCGATGCGCACGCCATCGCGCGCGCGGAGGGCACCGATACCGCCGGGATATCGCTGGTCGGTGGCATCGTGGTGCTGATCGTCACGGCGGTCGCGCTGCTGGCCGCGCTCATCGGCGCGAACCGATTCATCGCGCGGATGCGCCGGCTCCGCGACGACACGCTGGAGCTGGCCGATCATCGGCTCCCCGATCTCATGCGGCGTCTAGACAGCGGCGCCGAGATCGATACCACCGCCGAGGTGGCGCACCTGGACTTCGGCACCGACGAACTCGGCGAGGTGGCCGACGCGTTCAACCGCGCCCAGGTCGCCGCGGTCTCGGCGGCGGTGGCCGAGGCCAAGACCCGGGCCGGGTTCCGGACGGTGTTCCTCAATATCGCCCATCGCAACCAGCTCGCCGTGCACCGCCAGCTCGCCCTGCTGGACCGGGCCGAGCGCCGCGAGGAGAACGCCGACCAGCTCGAACTCCTCTTCGAACTCGACCATCTGGCCACCCGCGCCCGGCGTCACGCCGAGAATCTCATCGTCCTCGGCGGTGAACAGCCGGGCCGGCGCTGGCGCAAACCGGTTCCGCTGTGGGATCTCATCCGGGGCGCGGGGGCGGAGAGCCAGGATTACACCCGGATCCACACCGGCCAGATCCCGGATCTGAGTATCGCCGGTGCGGCCACCGCCGACCTGATCCATCTGCTCGCCGAGCTGATGGAGAACGCCACGGCCTTCTCGCCGCCGGAGGCCCATGTCGAGGTTTCGGCCGCCGTCGTGGGCCGCGGGGTGGCGGTCGAGGTCGCCGACCGCGGACTGGGTATGACCGCGGACGAGATCACCGACCGCAACGAACTGCTCGCCCAGCCACCGGATTTCGGTGTCGCGGCCCTGACCGGGGAGACCAGGCTGGGCCTGTTCGTGGTCGCTACGCTGGCTGCCCGCCACGGTGTCTCGGTGCGGTTGGCGGAATCGGTCTACGGCGGGATCAAGGCGGTCGTGCTGATCCCCGCGACGCTCATCGAATCCCCGAACACGATCGAGCCGCCCGCCGCGCCCGCGTACGCGGCGGTGGTGAGTCCCGCACCGGCCGACCCCACCGCCTCACCGGCCGACGACGGCACCGCGGCGGCACGGTCCGCGCCGGGATCCACCACCCAGCAGGCCACCAGCACAGCGGCATCCGGCACGGGGACCCGTCCCGCGCTACCGCGCCGGCAGCGACAGCAGGCCGATCCCCGGCCCGCGGAGACCCCGGTCGCCGAGGAAACCCCTCCCGCGCGCACACCGGAGCAGGCTCGCAATCTGATGGCCGCCATCGAAGGCGGCACCCGGTCGGGGCGCAACCCCCGCCCCGACCCGGCCACGACTGATCGAACCCGACAGGAAGGCGACGATGACAACTCCTCCGCGCACTGATCTGAGCTGGCTGCTGGAAGAACTGGTGAGCGGATTGCCGGACGCCGAATCCGCGGTCCTGCTCTCCACCGACGGCCTCCTCATGGGGCATTCGGCCGGGCTGGAGCGGACCGAAGCCGAACGATTCGCCGCCATGGCCTCGGCGTTCCACAGTCTGGCCCGCAGCGCCGGAAGCCATTTCGACGCGGGCGGGGTCTGCCAGACCGTGGTCGAACTCGATCGCGCCGTCCTGTTCATCACCGCCGCCGGCGGGAACACCTGTCTGGCGCTGCTGGCCGCCGAATCCGCCAACATGGGCATGGTGGCGTTCGAGATGAACCGAACCGTGCAGCGGGTCGGCAGCCATCTGGCCGTCGACTCGCGCCCGCAGCACAGCGGCGCGCCGCAGCCATGAGCGGGCCGCACGACGACGACTGGGACGAGGAGGACGCCGGTCCCGTCGTACGTCTCTACGCACTGACCCGGGGCCGCGGCCGGGCCTCGCGGACCGACCTCACCCTCGACACCATGGTGGTCGACGCGTCGCCGGGTCTGGCTTCCCGGCGGCCCGAACCCGAATATGTCGATATCGTGCGCCTGTGCCGGGTGCCGCAGTCGGTCGCCGAGGTATCGGCGCAACTGCGGATTCCGCTCACGCTGACCAAGATCCTCGTCGGTGATCTGGTCGACGACGGCCGGATCCTGGTGCGCGCGCCCGCCGAGACCGGCGATACCGCCGATCTCGGCCTGCTGCGGACCATCGCGAACAGTTTGCGCGGCGGCTGATCCCGGCCCGACTCAGGTCAGCCGGGCCACCAGCCGCTTGGCGTTCATATGGGCGATCGCCTCGATCGACACCATCGGATTGACTCCCGAGGAGGTCGGAAAACACGACGCGTCGGCCACGACGACGTTCTTCACATCCCAGGTCGCGCCGTCGGGATCGGTCGCGGAGAGTTCCGGCGAACCGCCCATCCGGGCCGAACCCATGATGTGCAGGGCGCCGAGCGAGCATCGTCCCGGCCCGTAGCCCGCGGCGCGGGCGGCGGCGGAGAACTCCTCGTGTGATCCCCGCACCCCCGGTTCGTAGGAGATCCCGGCCTGGTGACCGGAGAAGATACGCCGCGCCCCCGCGGCCTCGAGAATGCTCGCCGCGCCCTCGATCCCGGTGTGCAGATGCGCGGCGTCGTAATCGGAGATCCGGTATTCGACGGTGGGGTGTCCGTCCCGATCCACCTTCACGATGCCGGGATCGCGGTCGCGGGTGATGATGCCGATCGCGTTCGAGCGACCGAAATCCAGCATGTTCGCCCGATGGTTGTCCGCGCCGCGCCAGCTCATGAACCCGGTGGACAGGCCCGGATGCAGCGGCCCGGTCTCGTAGATGACGCCGTAGCCGTTGCCGTCGAGATCGGCGTGGCGGCGGCAGATACGCGTCTGCAGGCCGCCTTCCCAAGGCCGGATCTCCTCGTCGAATACGCCGAACACCGCCGCTGCCGGATGCAGCCGCAGGTACCGCCCGATGTTCTCGTTACCCAGCCCGGATCGCTTCAGCAGCGCCGGGGTCTGGATCGCGCCTGCCGCCACCACGACCGCGCGTGCCCGGATATCGAACTCGATCCCCGTGGTGGTGCGCACCGATACCGATTCGGCCTTGCCGCCGCGCACCTCGATCCGGCGCACGTCGGCGTCCACGATCAACCGCGCACCCCGCGCGGCGGCATCGGCCAGCCAGGTCTTGGTGACCGATTGTTTCGCTCCTACCCGGCAGCCGTTTCCGCATCGACCGCATTCCACCCCGGCGTCGCAGGCATCGGTCACATTGCGCGGCAACGGGTCCACCGCCCAGCCCAGGGCGGTGGCGCCGCGTTCCAGGACTCCGTCGCGGGCCGAGAGGATCGAGCGGCGATCGTTCACCCCGAGCCGGCTCGTCACCGCGTCGAGCGATTCGGTGAACTCGGCTTCCCCGAACTGCCTGGCGCCCACCGCAGCCCATTCCTCGCGTACGCCGTCCGGAGTCGGCAGCGAGGTACTCCAGTTGACCACCGTGCCCCCACCCAGGCAGGTTCCCGCGACCAGCGTGATCTGTCCCTCGGCCGACGCCGACGGTCCCGGCGCGTACAGCTGCTGCAGGCCCGCGAGTTCGCCGGCGCCGAAATCCTGGTCGTCGTAATAGCCGCCGCGCTCGACGACGATCACATCGAGCCCGGCCTCGGCGAGTACCGCCGCGGCCGTCCCGCCACCGGCCCCCGAACCCACGATCACGACATCGCAGGTGAGCGTGTCCGGTTCGGTGATCCGCTGCGGCGACAGCGCGGGCTGCGGGGCGGTCGGCAACGGCCCGGGCGGCCCCGGGTAGCCGATCTCCTTCCACAGCGGATGGAAGCCGGTGGGTCCCGGAGTGACGTTGTAGGCCAGCAGTGATGCGCCTTTGAGCGCCTGGAAAACCGCCCGCACCGCACCGATCCGGGAGTCGCCCAGACGCAGCAGGGCCCGCTCGCGGTCGGCCTGGGAGAGTCCGGAGAACCGGCGCGGACCCCGGCCGGTGAGCAGCCCGGTCAGTCGGGAATCCCAGATATCGAGCAGCATCGCCAGCTGCTCGGCCTCGGCCGCCCGGGGGTTGCGCCCCAGGAGTTCGAATACGGTTTCCACGGCACCGATTTCGGTCGCCGACGGCAATGTGCGACCGTCCCCCGGCACGAACGTATCGCAGATCGTGCCGAGCGCGGCACGCTGCTTGGCAGTCGCCTTCATACCCATCCGCCTTTCAGATTGCCGAAGTTCTATCACGTTCGGTGAATCTGCGCTTACAAATAGGCGTCAAAGCAGGTGATTGTTCGAAATCGTCAAAAGAACCGCTATTTACTTCATGGTCGGCGGGTAGAGCTGCGGCGCTGATCAGAAGAGAGTCATCGGCTCGGCTTCGGCCGGGTCCGGGAGAGGTTCGACATCCGGAACGAGAGTGCGTACCTCGTCGTGGAAACGGCGCGCGAGATCCCGCGACGACGCATTGTCCGGTGTGTGCAGGAACACCGTCGGCGACCGGCCCTCGCGTAGCCAATCGGCCGTCTGCTCCACCCACGGCCGCCATCCCGCCACCGTGACCTCGCTGTCGTCGCGGCCGTGGTAGCGGACGACAGGGGCGCCGGTCAGGGCTTTCATCCGGCGCGGTAGCCGGGGCTTCTTGGACCGGGCCTCGAATTCGGCCGGGCTCGCGGCGGGCGCCGCGAACAAGACGGTGGTATCGAAGGGCACCCATTCGGCGCCGACCCGCCCCAGCAGCCGTTCGAGTTGCGCCGCGGCGCCCTCGTCGGTGAAGAACTCCGGATGCCGCACCTCCACCGCCGTCCGCAACCCCGGCGGAAGCTTCCGGAAGAACATCGCCAGCGCGCCCAGATCCGACGGCCCGAACGAGGACGGCAATTGCACCCACAGCGTGTGCAGCCGCGACCCGAGCGGTTCCATGGTGTCCAGGAACTGCCGTAGTTCCGTGTCCACCCCGGACAGCCGGCGTTCGTGTGTGACGGTCTTGGGCAGTTTGATCACGAACCGGAAGTCCGGGTCGGTCTGATTCGCCCAGTTCTCCACGGTCCGCCGGGCCGGGACGGCGTAGAAGGTGGTATTCCCTTCCACCGCATTGCACCACTGTGCGTACCCGCGCAGTTTGTCGCCGGTGACCGGCCACGCGGTATGGGTCCACATGGCACAGCCGACGTGGAGCCGCGGGCTCACCGTTTCAACCCGTGCATCCTCGCCACGACCTTCTCTATCACCGACGCCGGCAACAGCCGCCGCAGCAGGAAGACGATGGGCGCCCGGCTGCCCCGGGCGTAGAGCGGTTTCGGCTGCCGGGCCTCGATCGCCCGCAGAATGGTTTCGGCCACCTGTTCGGGCGAGATTCCCGATTTCTCGTTGCTGTCCAGCCGCGCGATCATGGTCCGGAAATCGGCCGCGTACACCGAATCCTCGGCGATGTACTTGGTGCGCCGTTCACCGATTCCGGTCGCGATGGATCCTGGTTCCACGGTGCTGATCCACACCCCGAACGGCGCCGTCTCCAGCCGTGCGGCGTCCGCGAATCCCTTGATCGCCGCTTTCGTCGCCACATACGACGACCGGTAGGCCAGCGGGAAACTCGCGAGCATCGAGCCGACCATGATGATCCGCCCGTATCCGCGTTCCCGCATCCCGGGCAGCACCAGCTGGGCCAGCCGGACCGCCCCGAACACGTTCAACTGGAACAGCCGCTCGATCGCTTCGATCGGCAACTCCTCGATCGGCCCCGACTGGCTTTCACCCGCATTGTCGACCAGTACGTCCACCGGCCCGAGATCGGCTCCGAACTGTTCGATACCCGCCCGGTCGGTGAGGTCGAGAGCGCGGTACTCCACCCCGGCGACCCTGGCCGATTCGGCGATCGCCGCGGGGTCGCGGCTGGTACCGATCACCCGATATCCCCGCTGCACCAGCAGCGCGGCCGTCGCCCGGCCGATCCCCGAGGATGCTCCCGTCACCAGTGCGGTCTTGGTCATGAAGACACCTATCCTCGACGATCCGTGGTCAACCGGGTGGTGCGGCCACCCGGTTCGCCAATCTAACGGATCCGCCATCGGGGCGAGGGCACCGCCGCAGCCGACCGCATACGCCCGAGGCGGAGCGGAGCCGTGCACCGGCGAGACCACGGTGCCGAGGAGCGCGGGCCCGGACGTCCGGCTCCGGCGGCTACCCCCGAGCGGGATTCCCGGGGGCCGGGCCTCGGTCCTGTTCCGTATCCGGCGGACTGTGGTATTCGATTTCCACGTGGCCGACAGCGAGCCCCTGCCGTGCCAGGCCCGCCACGACCTGCCGAGTGAACCGCCGCGCGGGCAGGTAATGGGTGCTGTGATCGGAGATCAGTACGACCCGGCCGCCCACCGCGCCGATCTCCCCGGCGCCCGCCACCGCCGCCCCGGCGAGCAGGCTGGAATGGTGGAATTCGCCGAGCAGGTGGTACGGCGAAGCGTAGAACTGCCCCTTGTCGTCCATCACGAAAATGGCGCGGCCGCCCTGCGGAGTCCACAGTGTGCGCGTATGCGTCGTATCCAGCGGGCGATGCCGACCCGTGTAGAGCAGACCGTTGTCGGCGAACAAACGGAACGGGTCGCGTTCCGCGGGGCTCAGGTACCGCACGGCCCGGCCACCCCATTGCCGGTTACCCGCCAGGTGCTCCCCGCGGAACTCCGGACGCAGCGGAGTGGTTTCGAAAGCCCAGGGGCCACCACCCGGCCCGTCCGGGGCGGTGAACGATATCCCCGGCACCGGGTGGCGGCCACCGTTTCGCCGGCCGACCATCGAGTGACGCACAGTCCCACCCCCAGTCTCGACAACAGGTCTCATCACCTGTATCCGACGCCACCGATCACCGTCCGGTTCCCTCGATCCGGAAGACTTCCGGAACTCACGAACGAGGCAGGCCGGCGAGAACGTCCAATATGCTGGCCGGTGTCGCCGGCCGGATCCGGGTGGGCGGTCACGAACGGAACACCGGGGGCGCCGATGGCGAACAGCGATCCGGCAGCGGATCCGGCGTCCGCCACGAAAGGAACGATCCATGCAGAGTGACCTGTTCGCCGCGGAGAACACAGCCCGGCCCGCGACAGCGCCGGGCCTGACCGCGCAGAGCGCGAAATCCCTGAAATACGCCGTCAACGGTGAATGCCTGGCCCGGCAGGGTTCCATGGTCGCCTTCCGCGGCGACCTGCGGTTCGAGAAGAAGGGGCAGGGCGTCGGGAAGTTCCTGCAACGCGCGCTCACCGGCGAAGGGGTACCGCTGATGACCGTGCGCGGTCAGGGCGAAGCGTGGTTCGCGCATTTCGACCGCAACTGTTTCATCGTCGACCTCGTCCAGGGCGACGCGCTCACCCTCAACGGCAGCAACGTCCTGGTGTTCGATTCGACCCTGCACTACGACATCCGCATGGTGCAGGGCGTCGGTATGGCCGGGGGCGGGCTGTTCAACTGTGTCTTCACCGGGCAGGGGCGGCTGGGACTGGTCTGCGCGGGTACGCCGATCATCATTCCGGTGCATCCGCAGGCACCGGTTTTCGTCGACACGGACGCCGTGGTCGGCTGGAGCGCGAACCTGCAGACCTCGCTGAACCGGTCGCAATCGTTCGGTTCCATGGTGCGCGGCGGTTCGGGTGAGGTGTTCCAGCTCCGGCTCGACGGTGAGGGTTTCGTCATCGTCCAGCCCAGCGAGGCCTGATCCGCCGGATCACGGCTCCGATACCGTCCGCAGCCGCACGAGATGCGGATGGTTGGCCTCGTCGAGCGCGAGCGCCGCGGTCCACAGCGAGGCATCCAGCGCCACACCGATACGCCATTGCTCCGGTGGCGTCGCGGGGAGATGGATACGTACCGGGTCCAGTTCGGTCAGATACCGTCCGACCACGGCCCACCACTGCCGGCCGGTCGCGTCCATGATCGCGGCCACGATCAGATCGTCGCTGCCGGGCAGCTGTCCGGCAGCCACGCGCACCTGAGCGGGGATGTGCCGGTTCTCCGGCCGGTCGGCCAGCTGATCGGCGAACACCACGAAAACCAATCCGAAACCGAACATCCCCGGCCCGAGCAGCTCCCGCAGCTGCGCCGCGCGCACATGGATCGGATTGGATTCGCTTTCCCCGCGATCGCCGGTGAGGTCGACGGCCGCACAATCGGCGTCGATGACCCGGCCGTCGAAACGGAACCCGTACAGCATCGGCATCAGCGGCGTGGGCAGCGACAGCAGATAGCGGGCGGTGATCTCATCGATGGACTCGTCGTCGGGATAACGGATCTCGGTCATCTGCGACCGGCCACGACGGAGAGCGAGGCCCACAGATCGTGCCGGACCGCGTCCCACAGCGGCGCCAGATCCGGGCAGAGCTCCCGCATCTCCGCCAGATCGGGCGCCCCCACCGGCGATATCCGGCTCCCCCGCTCATCACGCACCTCGATGATCCGGACGCAGTACCGGTCGAGCCGCCACACCGCCAGGCAGCCCGCGGCCTCGGTACGGCACACAGCCCGCGACCCGTCACGCCGCGCCGAACGGCCGTCGGTCCCGGCCCACGGCCCAGGAACCACCCGCGCCCACCCGGCCCGCGCCCCGGCGTCTTCCGCGCCGGATCTCCGATCGGGATTCTGTCGTATCGCCCTGGTCAGCGGGCTTCCGTGTTGCTCGGCCATGTGGTTATGTTGCTGCCCGCACGCCGCATCCGTACGGCCCGGCGGGACAGCACAATTCAGCTCGCCCGTACACGCAGACCACAGTCCGGTCGACCGCGCGGCGTCGTCCGGAACGGACTTTCAGCTGGGCCGTTGCGGACCGACCAGGGGAAGGGGAATTGTGACTGGAAGCGATCGGCCCGGTTCGACACTGCCGCGGCGGCAGCTCGGCCGCGCCCTGCGCGAAGCACGGGAGGGGGTGGGGTTCACCCTCGAACAAGCGGCCCGGGAGATGGAGATGAGCAAAACCGCGCTCATCCGGCTGGAGAAGGGACAGAACGAGAAGGTCAAACTCCGGGATGTGGAGGGGTTCGGGAGGCTGTACGAACTCTCCGAAAAGCGCATTGAGGAGTTGAAAGCTCTAGCGCAGCAGTCGGCCACGAGATCGTGGTGGCAGGCCTCACGGCATTTGTTGCTCTCCGGGTACAACACGTATCTCGGGCTCGAATCGGGTGCCGCCGAATTGCGCTCGTATCAGCCGCTGATCATCCCGGGCCTACTGCAGGTGGCGGGCTATGCCAATGCTGTCGAGAGACCCGTACTACCCGGCGATACGCCCGAAGACCTCGACCGACGAGTGGCAGTCCGAATGCGGAGAGCGGCGATCCTTACGCGGCAGCGCAAGCCCATCGCAGCCGAGTTCATAGTCCACGAGAGTGTTTTGCACACGGTCGTCGGTTCGCACCGGGTGATGGCCTGCCAACTCCGCCACATCGCCGATATGAGTACGCGGCCGAATGTCACCGTGCGCCTGTTGCCGTCGGCCGCAGGGTTTCCAGGTTCCGCTGTTCCGGTACTGCCGTATATCGTCATCGACTTTCCACCGGACAGTGCAGAACCAGCGGTCGTGTACTGCGAGAACCCGATCGGTTCCATGTTCTTCGAGGAGGAAGCCGATGTGAGGCGGCATCGCGAGATCCACGAATCCCTTCGCTCCGCCACACTGGAGGAGCAACCCTCGAGGGACTTGCTCAGGCGGATGGCAAGGAGATACGAGCAGTGACCAACGGCTTACCGGAAGCACAGTGGTTCAAATCGTCGTACAGCGGACCGGCGAACGAGTGCGTCGAGGTGGCCTGGCTGGATGAAAATCGAGTGGGCGTGCGGGATTCGAAGAGCTCAGACGGGTCGGCATTGATATTCGGTTCGCACGCGTGGTCGGCCTTCACGACTGATGTACGCACCGGGCAACTTGACGTTCTGTCCGCGCGACGAGTACGCACTGCACCCGGCTCTACTTGCCGAGTGGAGGTCGAATAGAGCACGACCATGCAGTGGACCGAGGTCACAAGCAGAAGTAGCTGGTTGTTCACCGAATGCAGATGGCGTACTGAGCCAGGAAGCTACCCGGTATCGTGAGATCGGATTCTGTGTGGAAGGTTCACACGTCGTAGCAGGAGGGGCATGCGTACCGCGAAGAAAGCGCATCCGGGGATCCAGGGCAAACCGGTCCTCGCAGTCATGGCATTCGTCCTGCTCACGGGGTGCGGCACCACGCTTGGTGGTGAATCGGCTGCAGGGGAAGCGAACACCGCAACAGGCGGACAACAGGTCGAATGGAATCCGTGCTCGGACCTGCCCGTCGAGGCGCTCACAGCCACCGGCGCAGACCCAGCCAGCAAGGATACGGACTTCGACGCACCCGGCGACAGAGCAGCCTGGAAGATGTGCGCCTGGGATGCGGTCGAGGACCCGTACTACATAGGCGTCGGCGCCACTACCTACAACTTGGACCAGATCCGGGCGAACACCTCGGTCACCGGATTCAGCCCGGTGCAGGTGAACGGCCGATCCGGCCTCCAGTTTCATCCTGGCGATGGGGAACAGCCGATACGTCGCTGCTATGTCAGCCTCCCGATGGCCACAGGTGCGCTCACCGTTTATACGGACTGGCGTTACAGCGAGCGCAGTTCACTGCCGGAGTCTCCGCCGTGCGGACTGGCCATGCGCCACGCGCAGGCGCTCGAGCCATACCTCCCGGAGTGATGCGCTGGAAATGAAGCCGCCTCGTTCACGCGGCGAACCGGAGAATTTCGGAAGGGGGGACTGTGAGCCAGGAACAGGCCGCCATGCTCCAGCAATGGCAAACCTTGAAGACTCAGGCCGAGAGCGGTGAACTGCGAATGGACGCAGAAATCGGCGGCAAACTGATGCAGCGCTGCGACACATTCCTGAATCAACTCGACGACATGCTGAGACAGACCGACAGCCTCAAATTTGTAGACGGCTTCGGTGGGCTGAAGTCTGCGACCGCACTCCGCGACAAGTTCGCGGGTAAGGCTGCGAAGGATTCGGATTCTGCTGCAAACCGCCTCAAGGCCGCGATCGACATCGTCACGCTGATGAAGCAGACCTTCGAGTTGTCCACGCGGCAGGTCGCGGACATTGACCAATCCACTTCCACAGCGCTGGGCAACGCGGGAGCATAGCCATGTCCACCTTCTCTCAATGGCTCAATCCGATTCTTGACGGTTCTAATCAAGCATCCAAGAACAAGAGCGACGACACCTCGCGCGCCGAGAACGAAAATGCCACCTGGAACCAGGACCGCGCCGCCTTCGGTGGGGAATGGGCCGGGCTGGTCGGCGAGTTCGGCGGGCAGTTCGCACCCGCGGCCATCCTGGAAAAAGACGGTTTTGCGGCCATGACGCACCAGCAGATCTGGGATGCGCTGAAGGACGTCAACTCCGGCCTCATCAACGACAAAGCAACCGCCTGGCGGAACCTGACCGACAAGGCCCGGACCGCGAACAAGGAGTTCCTCGACGGCGTCAATGCCGACCTGGAGGCCGGTTGGAACGGCCAGTCCGGCACCGCCGCAGTGAACGGCGTCCGCGAGTTCTGTGCCTCCTTCACCTCCCTGGCCGCGAGTTTCCAGATGGTCGCTCACGGCCTCGATCTGATGGAGGGCCATCTCGCCCAGGCCAAAGCGTCTGTCGGCGAACCCGACTCGGTAACCCTCGGCGACAAGGTCATCAACAACCTGCCGTTCGGCGATACCTTCAAGAGCCCGCAGTACCGGGCCGACGAGGCCCAGGAGACCGCCCGCTGGGTGATGACCACCTACTACGAGCCCGGCGCCACCGACGTGGACAGCCGAACCCCCGTGCTCCCCGAGCCGAAGAAGGCCGTCGACGACGGCAGTGCCCCACCTCAGCAGCCGGTGCAGCCGGGACCGTCGATACCGTCCGGCCCGGCCACCCAACCGGAGCCCACCGATACCGGTGACGACCCGCCCACCGGGGACGGAACCGAGGATCAGGGCGGGACCGAACAAGAGGATCCGCAGGCCACCGAGCCGCAGAGTACGACGCCGCAGTCGACCACGCCGGAAACGCCGACCTCCCCCGCACTCACCACCGGCACCCCGACCACCACCTCACCGGGCAACCCGTCGGGCACACCGTCCGGAAACCCTTCCGGCACACCGCAGACCACCGCCCCCTTCGTGCCCGGTCAGACCGTGCAGGGTGCGCCGAAGTCCACCACCGGGGTCCCGGCGGGTGCTTCGACGAGCGCGGCGAACCGGGCCGGGCGCACCGGTATGCCGGGCATGATGTCGCCGGGGGCGCGCGGTAAGAAGGGCGACGAGGACGACGAGCACGAGATTCCCGACTATCTGGTGTACGACCGGGGTAGTGAACTGCTCGGCACCCAGCCGCCGGCACTGCCGCCGGGCGGAGTGATCGGCGGGTGAACGATCCACAGTGGCGCCTGGACGGGGAGATGTTCGCCCAGGCGGTCCGGGCGTTCGGCCGGGACCGACTGCCCTACCCGATCCGGGTGTTGCCGCTCGGGCCCACCGAGACACCGCCGACGTTCGACGAGTACGAGCGGGTCCGGCTGGCGGCGGCGCGGCGGCTGGCGGAGCTGGCCGACGAGCGGTTGTTCCGCACGCTGGAGACGCTGCTCGAACCCCAGGTGCGCGTCGAAGTGCACGGGATGTACGACCGCGGCTTCGAACGGGTGGTGCGGATGCATGCGGGCGTGCACGGGAAATCCGCCACCCTCGCTGTGCAGGCGCCGGGGCCGACGAAGGACTACGGCGGGGATGTCGTGCTGCAATCGCTACCGGCTCAGCAGTTGGCGGCACAGATCGTCACATATCTGCCGCGCTGCGCGACCGGCGGCTACCCCACCGTCCACGGTGTGCGCGCCGATATCGGGAAGATCGAATACTCCCGCCACCCCACCCGGATCTCCCGCACCGAGGAGATCAACCGGATCATCCGGCGCCCCCGGTCCGGTATCGGCGAGATCGGCGTGTTCGCCGGGCCGGCGATCGACGCGCGGCCCACCGGTAACCCGCACGGCTTCCACTGGATGGACTACCTCCCGCAGGACGGCCGCTACCTGCTGATCAACCATACGAACGAGGAATTCACCCTCACCCCCGGTTCCGCGGAGACGATCACGCGGCGGCTGCGGCAGGCGATGGTGAACGTGCGCCCGGCCGCGAACTCCCGGCCCGGCACCCACCGTGACCTCCCCCGGGACGATTTCGACGCCGCCGACGATTACCACCGGGAACGCGGCACGCGCGGCCGGCCGACCTGACCCGGCTCATCGCCGAAACATCGGAACTTCACATCGGTCGCGCGCAACGATCGGTGGGGACATACTTCACCCTGTCACGACATGATCATGAAAGGTGTCACGACATGGGTGCACCCACCGCGCTGGTGTTGTTCGCCGCCGGCCTGCTCTTCACGACAGCGCTCGGCCTGGGAGTCTGGAAATGGCAGGCCATGGTCGGTTCGCCCGAGGGTGTGGCGCATCCCTACGTGGACATCGCCCATCGATCCGCCCTGCTCTATTCGTTCGCGACCGCCATGATCGCGGTCTTCGTCGAATACTCCGCGTGGCCGGCGGCGGTCGACGCGACCGCCGCCGGGCTGCTGGTGCTGATGTTCGTGATCACCATCGCGAACTACATCCGGCACGGCGTCCTGCGCGACACCACGAACCAGATGCACAACCCACCGCCGTCGTTCCGCTTCGTGCTGGTCGCGTTGATCGTCGGCGAGATCGGCGGTTTCGCGGTGCTGCTCGCGGGCTTCGCCGCCGGACAGTTGTTCTGAGCTCGCTCACCACTGCACGAGAAGCTGTTTCGGGCCGCGCACCAGCAGGCCCGACTTCCACGGGATCTCGTCGAGCGGTGTCGCCAGACGCAGCGCCGGAAACCGTTCCAGCAGGGCCTCCAACGCGACCTGGAGTTCGACGCGCGCCAATTGCGCCCCCAGGCAGTGGTGCGCGCCGTAGCCGAAGGCCACATGCGGGTTGCGCTGCCGGGTGAGGTCGAGAGATTCGGGATCCTGGAATACGGCCTCGTCGCGATTGGCGGCCTGGGTGTTCACGAACACCGCGTCTCCGGCCCGCACGGTGACACCGCTGAGTACCACGTCCTCGGTGGCCACCCGGGGCTGTCCGGCACCGGCGCCGAGCTGCACGAAACGCAACAGTTCCTCGACCGCGCCCGGGATCAGCTCCGGCTCCGCACGCAGCATTTCCCAGTACTCGCGCTGGGTGAGCAGCGAATAGGTGAAGTTGGCGATCTGATTGGCGGTCGTCTCGTGGCCCGCGATGAGCAGTCCGACACCGAGATTCACCAGTTCGGGTTCGCTGAGACGGTCTTCCTCGTCGCGGGCGGCGACCAGCGCGCCGAGCAGATCGTCGGTGTCGGCGGGCCGCTGCCGGCGCTCGGCGACCACCTCGGCGAGATAGGTCTCCAGGCAATCGCGGGCGCTCTCGATCTGCTCCCGGGTGTAGGCGGTGGTCGACAGGATCGCGTCGGAGAAATCGCGGAAGCGGTGCTGATCACGCGGCGGCACACCGAGCATCTCGCAGATCACGGTGACCGGCAGCGGCAGCGCGAAACCTTCCACCAGATCGGCGGGCGCACCGGCATGTTCGAGCGCGGTGAGTTTCTCGTCGACGATCTCCCGCGTGCGCGGACGCAATTCGGCCACCCGGCGGCTGGTGAACGCCTTCGCCGCCAGCTTTCGCAGCCGGCTGTGCTCCGGCGGGTCCATGCTCAGCAGCGAGTCCGGGCGGGGCGGTGCGGGAGTGGCGCGGGGCAGGTCCTCTCGGCCCACGGTCGCCGCCCGGCTGAACCGGGGGTCGGCGAGGACCAGTTTGACGTCTTCGTAGCGGGTGACCAGCCATCCTTCGCCGCCGTAGGGTAGCTCGACCCGGCAGACGGGCTCTTCCCGGCGCAATGTCGTGAAGAGCGGATCCATATCGAGGCGAACCGGTTCGCCGAAGGGGTACTGGCGTACCTCGGTGTTCACGGTCATAGGTCTCCCTTTCCCGACGCCCGGCGGCTCCGATGTGTAAGCGATTGCTTACTTAGGCAGGGTAAGGGTCTCGCGGAGGTGGCGTCAACGACGTAGCAGCGTTACACCGGAGGGAATTTCGCGTCGTTGTGTTCCAGCAGCACCCCCGCGGCCCGCAGCACATACCCGGCGACCTCCCCCGGATCCGCACTGTGCAGCGGCTCCCGATGCAGCACCGACCGCACCAGCCCGATCCCCAGCAGCCAGGCCAGCAACAGGTCCGCGCGCAACTCCCCGTCGCCGTCGTCGGTGAGCGTCGACAGCGCCCGGATGTACTCCTCCCCCAGTTCCCGCCGGATCACCGACGCGCCTTCTTCGTGCCCGCTGGATCGCAGCGCGGCCTGTAGCCAATTACCCGGCGAAACAGCCTCGTTCGGCTCCAGCGCTCGCTCCAGCAACCGGGACAGCAATGCGTCCACCGGCCCGGCATCGAGCACCGAACGGCCGCGATCGGTCATCGTCGCGCGGAACAGTTCGTCCTTGTTACCGAAATACCGGAACAGCAGCGCCTGGTTCACTCCGGCCCGCGTGGCGATATCACGCACGGTGGCGCGCTCGTACCCGCGTTCAGCGAACAATTCCTGCGCCGCCGCCAGAATCGCGGCCCGCGTGGCCGAAGCATCCCGCCGACGACCCACCGGCTCGTTCCCGCTGACCATGCATCCTCCGCTCACCGCCATTTGGAAGAGCAGCGTAAGGCACACCGGATCGGACAAAGCGGGCGCCCAGCAACGCCCCCGCACACCGGCCCGACAGAACACACCCTGGACGCGAGCCGGGCCGGGCTCTACGCTCGGGTCACCATGCCGGAACTCCTCGGGATCAACCATCTGACGCTGGCCACGACGGACCTGGACCAGCTCGTGGCGTACTACACCGGAGTGCTCGGGGCACGATTGGCCTTCGAGCGGCCCGCATCCGCCACCGATCCGCGCATCGCGGTCCTGGACGTCGGCGGTGCCGACCACCTGGCGATCGTCGAGACCACGACCGGACCGTCCACCGAGCTCGACCCCCTCGGACGAGCGGGATGGGGCCTGCGCCTGGCGACCTACGCCCAGCTGTGCGAGGTACGCGAACGGATCATGGGTGCCGGGCTCCCGGCCGGACCGATCGAGACACTCCCCACCCAGTGGACCATGACCGCCAACGACCCGGACGGACGTCCGGTCGATATCCGGGCCCACCGCCCCTGAACCGCCCCGACCGGTCGGCGGTACCGGGCATGGTGCCGTAACTGCGGCGCCGTCACCCGGCCACCTGCCCGTTCACCGATCCACGCAGCACCGCCCGGGCCTCCATCAGCGCGAACCCGAGCAGGTTCGATCCCCGCCACTGCGCGGGATCGGCCGCCCGCGGATCGTCGGCCGCCAGCCCGATCCCCCAGATCCGGTCCATCGGACTGGCCTCCACGAGCACCCGGTCCCCCGTGTTCACCAGAAAGCGCCGAAGTTCCGCGTGCTGGCCGAACTTCGCGATACTTCCCGCGACCACGATCCCGAACCGGTGCATCTCCCACAGCGCGTCGTCGAATCCGGCGATCCGGCGCCCGAGCGCCTTGGCCGCTCCCGGACTGTCGGCCGCCAGCACCTGTGCGGCGATCCCGGTGTCGTCGAACAGATTCGCCTTCCGCCACATCATGTAATGCTCGGCCGTCGGAAAGACCGACCCGTCGACCGTGAATTCCGCGGGCCACCACTGGCTCAGGCAGCCCGCGCCGATCGTTCCGTCCGGGCGGGGGCGGTGGCCCCAGAACGGCAGATATTTCACTGGATCACCGTCTGCCACCACGGCTAGCAACTCACCGACACTCCGGACCGTCATCCGGTCGACTCTGCCCGAGATATCCGCGGAACGCACCCGGTTTCACCGCGATCGGCCGACGGCGACCCGAGATCGAGTGGACGCTCTCCGCAGTTCCGCCCTCGCGGGCGCCCGGCCTGCGCGAGATCCTGCTCTCGCGATCGCCCGGTGGCCGATCCGCATCCGATACCCAGGCCGTCGAATCGACCGGATACTCGGCCCGATACACAGGTCACGGTGGGTGCGGCCGGTGTGGTTCACATAACGCGCAGCGCGGTCATCCTCCAGGGTGCCGCGGGGCCGCGTTCGATACGTCCCGCGACCACGAGCCGCCGCGAGCCCCGCTGGTAGGTGGCCACCAGTTCCGCTCCCCACTCCTCGACCTGGAACAACCGCACGGGACCGGGCACGGCCGAACCGAGCGCCCGGCCGGGAACGTGATCGCCCGCCACCAGGGAGCCGACCGCGCACACCAGGGCGGGTGTACACAGGGCGTTCAACTGCGCGACCGGACGGCGGCGATCCAGCACTTCGAGCAGGATCCGGACCGCTGTCGTGGCGAAGGCGCGGGCACCCGCGGGCTCCGGACGGCGGGCCGCGGTGCGCCCCGCGCGCTGGGCCCGCCGGAGCCCGGCCGGGGCACTGTGGTTGCGCCGGAGCGCTTTCCGGTCCGGGCGGACGGCGCAGGCCGTTGCCAGGGTGGATCCGGCCCGGTGCGGACCGCTGTGCGCCGGATCGGGGGTGTGGACCGGATCTCCCCTTTCCGGCTCGACGGTTTCGCCGGCTTCCACCTGCACCGCCACGCCACCCTCAGCCGGGGTGCGGGAAGGATCCGGCAGTGCCGGTTGCTCGCTCCGCGCCGCCGCGTGAACCGGTTTCCCGGGATCCGGAGGCGGCAGGGCCGCCGCCGCGGCGCCGGTATCGGATCGCGCACGGCCGTCGCGGTGCCCGCGCGTACCCGGCGACACCGCGCAGCCTCGCGCGCACGTCCGGAGCACCCGTGGCTCGTACGCCGGTGCTCGATGCAGAACAGGCCGGAAATCAACCATTTTCGAAGCCCCCCTCGAAGAAGCGGACCGCCCCCACGACAATCCGACCGGGTCAGCATCGCACCTCGGCGCACGGCAGTACAGACGACGTTCGGATCTCACACCGGAACGCCGGTCGGCACGGCGTGTCCCAGCAGGAGAGCGCAGTCGGCGAGTCGTGGCCGCGACCGACGAGATCGGGCCTGTCGGGATCGATTGCTAACTTTGACCGTTACCGTTCGTCCGCTTTTCAGATATCGGGAGAGTCAGTGCTCGGCCATTCCCACGCCACCAGTGGTGCCCTTGCGTTCGTCACCGCTGCCACCATCGTCCCGCCGACCGTGCTGGAGTTCATCCAGGGTCCCGTGCAGATCAGTGCGCTGGAACTCGTGCTGGGGGCGTTCATCACGGCGGGGGCCGCGCTGCTTCCCGATATCGACCATCCCAACAGCACGATCGCGCAATCACTGGGGCCGGTGAGCAATACACTCGCGAAAGGGGTCTCGGCCGTATCCGGCGGGCACCGTAAGGGAACGCACGGCCTGCTGTTCGTCCTACTCGCCGGCTGGGCGACCTGGGCCGGGGTGCACTATCTGGGCCGGTACTTCACGCTGGGCGTGGTCTTCGTGATGCTCGCCTTCGGGTTGCGGGCACTGCACCTGACGCCGAAAGGCGATTCGCTCCGGGCCTACGGTCTGTGCATCCTGCTGGCCGGCGCGGGAACCGTCCTGATGGACCGCTGGCTACCGGATTCGCCCTACTGGCTACCGTTCGCGATCGGGCTGGGCGCACTCATCCATATCGTCGGCGACTGCCTGACCGACCGGGGCTGCCCGCTGCTGTGGCCGCTGAAGCCCAAGCTGACGCTGCCGATCATCTCCCGGACGGGGAACAAGGTGGAGACCTGGGTGCTGACCCCGCTGATGGGCCTGGTCACCATCGGCCTGCTGTACGTCTACGCGGTTCCCAACTAGATCATGTGGGAACACACGAGCAGGAAGCCTGTCCGCACCTGCGATTGTTCACATAGGGTGCGGCTATGACCGAGGCAGCGGAGGAAAAGTACCTCCCGCAGACCGGGTTGGCGGCGAAGCTCAATTGGCTGCGGGCCGGGGTGCTGGGCGCCAACGACGGGATCGTCTCCACCGCGGGACTCGTCGTCGGGGTCGCGGCCGCGGCGTCGGATACCGACGTGATCCTCACCGCGGGGATCGCGGGGATCAGCGCGGGCGCCATCTCCATGGCGGTCGGCGAATACGTCTCGGTCAGCACCCAGCGGGATACCGAACGAGCGCTGCTCGAGCAGGAGAGCCGGGAGCTCGAGCAGGACCCGGACGACGAACTGAACGAACTCACCGCGATCTATCACGCCAAGGGTCTGTCGGCCGAAACCGCGCTCAAGGTGGCCGAGGAGCTCACGGCCTACGACGCGTTCGCTGCGCACGCCGAGGCCGAACTGGGCCTGAACCCCGACGAACTGACCAATCCCTGGCATGCCGCGCTGTCCTCGGCGATCTCCTTCACCGTCGGCGCGCTGCTGCCGCTGCTCGCGATCCTGCTGCCGCCGACATCGGCACGGATCCCGGTGACCATGATCGCGGTCCTGCTCGCTCTGGCACTCACCGGTTCGATCAGTGCCGGGCTCGGTGGCAGCAGCAGGCCGCGGGCGATGGCCCGGGTGGTGATCGGCGGTGCCCTGGCAATGGCCGTCACGTATGGGATCGGTCAGTTCGCGGACGTCGCCGGAATCTGATCTGTCACGAATTCTGTTGCCGGAGCAACATTCTTATGAAGTGAACCAGCGCCGAGTCGCATATTTTGCTGTACTTGGCGGGTGAGTTCTCTTTTCGCCGTAATGCCCGCGGCCGGGATCGAATCGGCCGCACAGGCATACGAGCGTTACCAGTCCCTGGCCGGTGCACCCGAACCGACTCCGCCCGCGCAGCCGGTGGGAGTCGTGTGCACACTGATCCACCGCTCCGGGACCGGATTGCGGGTGTACCGGCGCCCCGACGCGCGCGGGGCACTGCTGGAGGCCACCGTCGACGATCGGTTCGACTGCCTGCGCGCGCTGCTGGCCCTCACCGCGGACCGCGACTTGGCCGTGCTGGACGTCGCCACCCGCCGCCTGTACAACCCGCGGGGAGCCGCCCGGGTTCCGGTGACCACGGGAGATTTCCGGCTCCCTTATCTCACCGAGAGCATTCTCGACGAAATCCTGGAAACTCCCCCGGACCCGCGCGACCCGGCGCTGAAGGTGATCCGCGCCCCCATGTGCCATATCCGCGCGCGCCGGCTACCGGAGGAGATATTCGAAATGGAGCATCGCGATCTCGACGCGTTCTTCCAGCTCTACACCGACGATTCGACCCTGGTGCGCAAAACGATCTGGGCCTGGGCCACCGGTGATCCGTGGTGGCAGCAGGCCATCGCCTGGCAGCCGGTCGACGCACCGGACCCGAGACGGCGCCCGGCGGCCGAGGACGATATCGACGCGGTACTCGCCGAACTGCGACAGATGGCCGAGGAAACACCGTTCGAATTGGGTGCGCTGGACCTGATCTCGGCCCTCGGCGATATCGACAGCCAGGCCCAGGCCATCCTCGACCGCGCGGATACCGACCGGCCCGAACAGTCCTGAACACGACGAATCGTCGATCGGGCGGCCACGGAGGTCGACCCTTACCTATTTCACGCCCACCCGCAGCCGGACCGAATCGTCGGTGGTGCTCTGCAACGCCTGGCCGATGAGGCTGCCGATATCGAGTTGCTGCGCGGAACCGCTCAGCGCGTCGGTGAGCGGCACGAGCCCCGGTTGCAGTGCGGCCAGTTCCGGCCCGGCCTCGTCGAGGAACTCCCGCAGCCGCTGGAGCAGCGGTACCAGGCCGCCGTCGTTCAGGTACATTTCCGGCGACCCCTCGGCGCCGGTGAACCTGCCGACCGCCTCGACGAAATCGTCGAGTACTTCGGCGAAGCGGGTGAATTCGGTGGCCGCGGCCGAGGTGGCCGGGCCCGACCAGTCGCTGTCGGCGGCGGCGGTCTCGAAATTGTCGAGCAGTTCGGCGATCCGCGGTTCCCGGGACATGATCGTCGCGGCGAGCAGATCGGCGGCGCGGGTGAGTTCGGGGAGGGCGGCGTCGGTGCCGTGCAGGGCGTCGCGCAATGTCCGTACCAGCGATCCCATGGTGGCCGGGTCGAGCTGGTTCATGGTCCGGGTGACCATTCGCGCCGCTTCCGGAATGGACAGCGGACTGTGGATGTCCTCGGATTCCAGCCGCTGGCCGTCGCGGATATAGGGGCCGGCCCCGGTCTTGGGGACGAACTGCACATACGGCTCACCCAGCGCGGACAGATGTTCGACGGTGACGACGCTGTCGGTGGGCAGCGGATGCGAATCACCTACCCGGAAGCCGACTTCCACGCCGTCGGCGACGCGGTCCACCGAGGTCACCCGGCCCACCTCGATACCGGTGAGCAGCACCGGCGAACCCACGCCGAGACCGCCGGAGTCGTCGAGCACCAGGGAAGCGTTCAGGTAGTCCGCGAAGGGGTCGGCCCGCACCACACCGAAGGTCAGATAGCTCGCGCCGAGCACGGTGATGGCCGCGATACCGCCCAGCGATGCCAGTGGACCGATCTTCATCGCACGGCTCCGATCATGCGCAGGGTCTCGATGATCCGGTTCACCTGATCGTCGGTGGACAGTGGGTCGCCGGCGTGTACGGAGCGAACGTTCACCCGGGGTCCGTTCTCCACGAACGGCACGATCTTGTCCCGCAACAGCGCTACCAGCAGGTTCAGATTCGACGGTTGCCGAAGATCGAGCGGTCCCCCGGTCACCAGCGGGATCAGCGCGGCCGCGGCGGCTCCACCGGACCGGGCGACGGGCGCGAGCCAGGACAGCGATCCACCGACCGGCCCCAGTCCGCCGAAGATCTCGGTCACCCCGGCGATGGATTCGGTGGCGGCGTTCATCTGCTGAACGGATTCGGGTCGCAGGATATTGTCCAGCTCGTCCTGGATTCCGTGCATCACCTCGGCGTTCGACGCGACTCCGTTCAGCAGGAGGTCGACCTGGTCCAGATGCGCCGCCAGATCGACGGTATCGGTCGCCAGGACCTGCGCGATCCGCTTCGTCTCGGCCGGATCCTGGGGTAGCACCGAATTGACGCGATTCACGATGTCCTGCAGCTGCCCCACCGATCCGCTGTTCACGAACAACGCGATCGCGGCCATGGTGTCCTCGAGTTGCACCGGCGGCCGGGTGCGGTCCCGGGTGATGGTGTCGCCCGGATGCAGCAGCGTGTCGTAGCCGTCGGGCGGGGTGGTCAACGCGATGTGGATATCGCCGAGGACGGTGTTCTGCCGGAGTTCGGCGACGGTGGTCGCGGGTAGTTCGACCGAATCCTGGACTTCGATATCCACGACCACATACCCCGGACCCGCGGCGTCGCCGGGAACGACCTCGACCTGGTCCACATTGCCGACCTGGGCGCCGTTGGCGATCACCTTCGCGCGGGCCGGGAGGTTCAGCACATCGGTGAACTCGATCCGCAACCGGTAACTGTCCCCGGCGACAGTCGCGCCCGGTACCGGAATGTCGGACGGGTCGAACGCGCATCCGGAGATGCCCAGCGCCGCGACCAGTCCGCAGGCGGCCAGCCCGCGCCGCAACCGGCCGAGGTCCACGGTGATCCGCGCGGTCATCGAGTACCCACCGATCCCAGCACCAGCTGCGTCAGATCCAGATCGATCATGCCGTTCGCCGCACCGGCGCAGCGGCCGGGCGATACCGTGTTCACCGCCGCGCACACCTGTTCGGCGTCGGCCTGCGGGATCGCCAGCCGGGGTGGCGCGTAGGTGAGCCCGGGCGCGCCGGACGCCGGATCGGTAACCGTCCGGAACGCCGAGACCAGCACCGGGGTGGTACGCACGATATCGGTCAGCGATCCCACGTTCGCGCGCAGCAGTTTCACCATGGGCACCAGGTTGTCCAAGGTCCCCATCAGCGGATCGGACAGGATGACGGTGAGATCGTTGAGCACCGGCAGGATCTCGCGCAGGCCGTCGAACAACGCGATACCCGGGGTGAGCAGTTCGCTGTGCGCCTGGTTCAGCGTCGGCGCGAGCCGGGTCAGCATCAGTTTCAGGTCGCCCCAGTGCTCGGCCACCTTGTTGGACACCGAGGCATAGGCGTCGAAGATCCCGGCCAGATGGGCGATATCGGCATCCGGTGATTCCAGGACCCGGCCGAGTTGGTCGATCAGGTGATTGATCTGCGGCCCGGTACCGGAGGAGGCCGCGTCGAGCGCGTCGAGTCCACCCGCGAGCGCGTTCGGCCGGTCCGGGGTACCGCCGATCTGATCGGACAACTCCGCCAGCGCGGTGACAGTCTGGGTCAGGCTCTTGGGCGTCAGGGTTTTGGTCACGCACTGCCCCGGATCCCATTCCGCCGTGGACTTCCCACTGGACAGCACCGCGAGTTCCCGGTCGGCGACCACCGTGTTGCTCACCGTGGTGGCACCCGAATCGGCGTAGAGCGGATGGTCGGCGTCGACCTCGAAATCCACGCGCACCTTCGCGCCCTCGGGGGCGATACCGGTCACCGTTCCCACGGCGATACCCCGCATCGACACCTGATTGCCCTGATAGAGACCGATACTGTCCGGCATGATCGCGCAATACGCGCGCGTCTGCTTCAGCGGTTCGAACGCGATCACATACGCCGCGGTCACGGCGAGGACCAGTACCACCGCTGCGGCGATCGACATGAGTCCCGGCGAGCCGAGAATCTTCTTCAGCATCAGCACGCCTTCCCGGGCAGCGGAACACAGACGGCGCCGGGAGCGGTCACCGTGGTCCCCGACCGGTCGATCCGCACCCCACCGTCCGGACCCACCAGTTCGCGTAGTTTCGTGCTCAGGCTCTGCGCCGACACGATCATCGGCTCCAGCCCGTCCCCGTATTCCTGCAGTCGCGGCAGCGCGTCGGCGAGTTGCCGGACCTGCGGGCGCAGGGTGTCGTCCCAGGCCGGAGCGAGCGCGGCGACCCGCTGCACCACCGAACTCAACAGCGCCAGGGCCTGCTTCAGTTCGGCGCGTTTGTCCAGCAGCACCGTCTCCATCAGGTTGACGTTGTCCATCAACCGGCCCAGATCGG
This sequence comes from Nocardia sp. NPDC001965, assembly GCF_053594175.1. Classification (NCBI taxonomy): domain Bacteria; kingdom Bacillati; phylum Actinomycetota; class Actinomycetes; order Mycobacteriales; family Nocardiaceae; genus Nocardia; species Nocardia sp. NPDC001965. The sequence continues at coordinate 8,902 of NZ_JBSFDZ010000016.1, read as the reverse complement.
TTTTCGCGCCGTCGTACATCGTGACGTACTCGTCGGCGGTGGCGATGGCATCGGAGACCTGGGTGCGCTGGCGTTCGATCGCGTCCAGATAACTGCCGACCGTATCCAGCACGCTGCGCAGCGATTCCGGCGCGGCATCGATGGAGGTGTCGAGTGCGGCGAGATTGCGCCGCAGGGTGTCGCCGTCGGTTTCCCGCAGTGGGGTGGTGGCGTCCTGGAAGGTTTCCATCAGGCTGTAGGGCAGTCGCACCCGGTCGGCGGGGATCGGCGTATCACCCAGTTCTTCGCTGCCCGCCGGGAACAGCGCCACATAGTGGCCGCCGACCAGCGTCAGCATCCGGATATCGAGGGAGCTGCGGTCCCCGACGAAAACATCGCGATCGACGGTGAACCGCATGGTCACCCGGTCCGGTTCCAGCTCGAGGGATTTCACTTCACCGACCGGCACACCGGCCAGCCGGATATCGTCACCGGGTTTCACCGACTGCGCCTCGCTGAGTTCGGCGGTATAGGTCCGCTTCCCCAGCGGCACCACGTACAGCGCGCCGACCGCGACGGCCAGCGCCGCCACCGCGCAGACGCCGATGATCCCCAGCCGCAACTGTTTGCGCTGTTTCGTCGGTTCGTCGGTGATCGGCTGGTCGCGGTCGAACCAGCGGCCCAGCGCCGCCGTCCATTTCGCGGAGGTCATCCGTTGCATATCGCCACCCGCTGTCCGCCGATCAGTACCCGCACCGGGGCGGGGACCTCGGCCGTGCCCTTACTGCACTCCGGCCGGAATCCCGCCACGGTCCGCGGGAACGAGGTGTCGACGGCCGCGAGCAGCCCGGGCAACCGGCCGAACACCTCGACAGCCTGTTGCGGGTCGGGGAAGAGATTCCGGATCATGGCGTCGATATCGGGGCCCGCTTCCGGGTTCAGCCCCGCCGCGGCCAGCAGGCGATCCACCGGTTCCAGGACCGACGGGGCGCTCATCGCGAAATCGGCGAGCCCGCCGACATTGCGCTGCAGCGCCTGGAAGATATCGGTGAGCCGGGCCAGCAACGGCACCAGATGGTACAGCCGCCCGCCCACTCGCTCGGACAGGTCGGACATGTTCCGGACCAGCGTGCCGATCACCTGCTGCCGGTCGCCCACGTATTCGCTGAGCGTGCCGATGGCGTCCAGGGCGGGCCCGATTCCGGCGCCGTCGCCCTCGATCACCGCGAGCAGGCTCTCGGTCAGCTGATTGACGGCCGCCGGCGACAATGTCGCGAGGACCGGCTGCAGACCGTTGAACAGACTGGTCACATCGAACGACGGGACGGTCTGCTCCGGGCCTACCGTCGCGCCGCCGGCCAGCCGGGCACCGGGATTCGGCTGCTGCTGGAGATCGATATAGCGCTGGCCGGTGAGGTTCTGGTAGCGGATGGCCAGGGTGCTGTTGTCGTAGACCGGGGTATCGGTGGTGACGGTGAGCCGGACGTTCGCCTTGTCCCCCGCCAGCGTCACGGCCTCGACCTTGCCGACCTGAACGCCGAACATCCGCACGTCGTCACCGGCCTTGAGTCCGTTGGCATCGGTGAACAACGCGTGGTGGGTCTCGGTTTCGCCGTCGACGGGTCGTTCGATGGCGCCGATCACCAGGGCGAGCACCAGTGCCATCACGCCCGCGAACAGGGCCAGTCGCCAGGCGGCACGCCGCGCGGTCATCGCCCCCCTCCCGCGGTGCCACCCAGCTCGACATCCATATCGAGGACCGGGCCGTCGGGGCCTTCCTTGAATGCCAGTCCGAGCCGGGTGAGCAGGGTGCGCAGGTCGGCGGCGGACTGCTGCGGATCGGGCACCGCCAGTGCCAGCAGGTTCAAGGTGGGTGCGAGCGAATCGGTGTACCCGGACAACTGGCCGGCGCTGTGGGCGGTGGCGGCCAGGGACGGCAGGATATCGCCGGTGAGCGCCTTCACGCCCGCGTCGTAGTCGGCGCGGTCGTTGCGCAGGACATCGATATCCACGATCTGGTCGAGCACCTCGATGGTGGCACCGGCGAACTGACCGCCGCCTTCGAAGGCCGGACCCAGCCGCCCGACCAATTCGTTCGCGGGCATCGACTGGTGGTCGGCGATGACCCGGCCGGCGGTGATCAGCGCCTCCGCCAGCGGCGTGAACGCCTTCACATCGGCGGCCGCCTGCGAGATGACCATGGCCATATCGGGAGTGAAGACCGTATCGCCGGTCTGCGAGAGGCTGCGCAGCAGCGCGCCCATGGTCGCGTCGTACACATCGGCGGCCCGGCGCCCGGTCAGATCGACCACCGCACCCGATTCCAGCGGCGCGCCACCTGCTCCGGGTCGCAGCTCGATCTCGCTGATCCCGAACAGATTGGCCGGCGCGTAGTCCACCAGCATGCTGTCGTCGATCCCGTGCAACCGGCGCGGGTCCAGCGCGAGCGCGATCTCCTGGGTGCCCCGCCCGGCGGGCGCGATATCGGTGACCGAGCCGACCTGGACGCCGTCGATACGCACCAGGGTGCCGGCCACGACACCGTCACCGATCTGCTCGGTCCGCAGCGCGATCCGCAATCCGTCGTCCGAGGTGAGCTCCCGGTACCCGTAACCGGCCAGGGTGAGCACTGCCAGTGCCGCGACCACGAGTACCCCGATCCGGCGCGCACTGCGCGGATCGGCGGCGACCCCGGGCATTCCGTACTTCGGCATCTTTCCCTATCCCGTGAAGCTGATCGCCGAGTCGAAACCCCACAGCACGAGGGTCAGCACCATGTCGATGGCGATGATGGCGACGAAACTGGCCCGGACAGCGCGACCCGAGGCGATTCCGACGCCCTCGGGTCCGCCGGTGGCGAAGAAGCCGTAGTAGCTGTGCACGCAGATCACCACGGTGCCGAAGACCGCGACCTTGACTGTGGCCGCGACGATGTCGAATCCCGCGATGAACTGGAAGAAGTAGTGGTCGTAGACCCCGGCGGACTGGCCGTGCACCAGGGTGATCAATCCGCGGCAGGCGAAATACGAACCGATGAGCGCGATCAGGAAGGTCGGCACGATGGCGATCGCCCCGGCGATGACGCGGGTGGTCACCACGAAGGGCACCGACCGCAGGCCCAGCGCCTCGATCGCGTCGATCTCCTCGGAGATCCGCATGGAACCGATCTCCGCGGTGATCCGGCAGCCCGCCTGCGCGGCGAACCCCACCGCGGCCGCGATGGGCGCCAATTCGCGTGTGGTCGCGAACGCGGAGACGATACCGGTGACCGGGCCCATCCCCAGCATGTCCAGCGTGGCGAACGATTCCACGCCGATCGAGGCGCCGATCACCAGCCCCAGCACGATCATCATGGGCACGGTCCCGCCGCCGACGATGACCGAACCCCGGCCCCAGGTCATATCGGTGATGATCCGCAGGGTCTCGGCTCGATACCGCCGCAACGCCAGCGGTATCGAGGACAGCACCTGCCAGCAGAAGACCACCACGAAACCCAGCGAATCCACTGCGCCGACGATGCGACTTCCGCGCCGGAAGTAGCGCGCGAGGAAACCGAGCCCCTTCGGGGCGTAGGAGGTCGCCGCCATCACGCCAGCCTGGTGGGCAGGAACATCGCGGTCACCTGGGTCATCGCCAGATTGACGATCACGATCGACACCACCGAGAGCACCACCGCGGCGTTCACCGCGTCGGCGACACCGCGCGGACCGCCTTTGGCCTCCAGGCCGCGCTGGCAGGCGATGATCACCACCAGGAAGCCGAAGATGAGTGCTTTGAGCAGCGATACCCAGACATCGGCGGCGGTGGTGAAGGAACCGAAGGTCGCCCAGTAGGACCCGGGTGTGACGCCTTGCCCGCCGATCGCGACGAGGTATCCGGCGATGACCCCGACGAAGATCACCAGGATATTGAGGAGCGGCGCGACCAGCAGCATCGCCACCATCCGGGGGATCACCAGCCGGTGCACCGGGCTGATGCCCATGGTGTGCAGGGCGTCGATCTCCTCACGGATGGTGCGAGCGCCGAGGTCGGCGGCGATCGCGGCCGCTCCCGCCCCGCCGAGCAGGAAGCCGGTGGCCATGGGCGCGCCCTGTTTGATGACACCGAGGCCGCCGGTGGCGCCGAGTAGCGAGTCGGCTCCGAGATTGTGGATGAGATTGCCGACCTGCACCGAGACGATCACCCCGAACGGAATCGCCATCAGAATCGCGGGAAAGGCGGTGACGGTGACCAGCCGCCAGGCCTGGACCAGCATCTCCTGCCACTGGAACCGGCCGCGCACCAGATCCGATGCCGTGCCGCCGACCGACTCCCGGGCCATCCCGACCGCGCGGCCGAATGTGCGCAGCGAGGATACGACGGTCCCCGAGAAATTCTGACCGACGATTTCTCGGGCGGACGGATTTCGCGGTATCCGGTCGGAATTCGCCACGGAATCGATCGCCGCGGGACGGCGCTCGGAGTTCATGGCCGAGATCCAGGTACCGCTCTCGCGGGACGGATTGTTGCGAAATTCATGCGTGTGATCTCTCCGGTCCGGCATCGATGCCAACGGAGAGGAAGCTAATCGTTACGCACGGTGACGGACAAATCCGCGACGGTGTGACAGTGGCCACGAAATATGGCGACCGCGCATCAATTTCCGGAAATCGTGCGAGGCGTCACCGGCATAACCCTCAAAGAATTGGAACATGTTTCATCGAATTATCCGGTGCGGTCCACACGAATTCCCCCGGACGATCTCACGCGTCCAGATCGACACGAATCGTCAGCAGATCGGTACCCATCACACGCACCACCGCGCTGTTGCCACGCGGTAGCGAAGCCAGCCTGGCCACCGCGTCGTCATCGGGCAACAAGTACGCGGTCCCGGGATGCCATTCGCCGCGCAATCGCACCCGGACCCGGCCGTCCGCGCGAATATTGCGCACATAGTCCGAACGGTCACCGAACTCGGAGACGAACCAGAACTCGTTCCCGGCCAGCCGGCCACCGACCGGTACGACGCGGGGCACTCCGCTGACCCGCCCCGTGGTCTCCAACAGCTGCTGCGCCGGACGTTTCCGATTCAGCGGATTGACCACATGCCGCTGGAAAGTGGTGACAATGCGATGTTTCATACGCCGCATATCTCTCATGTGGCGACGGTAACACCGACCTGCTCCGGCATGCCCGTAATACGACCGGCCGAACGGATCTTCGGATCATTCGACCGGAGCGCGGGCGATGGGTGACAATTTCCCCGTGCGAACTCAGTTCACCAACGAGCTCGTCGCGCTGACCGCGGATCTGACGCAGATGTGCCGCATCACCCACGAAGCGGCCGAACGTGTGACCGATGCCGTCGTCGGGGCCGACCTCACCGCGACCTACGAGGTCTTCGCTCTCGACGAGCGCCTGCAGACGATGTTCGGCGCCTGCGAGGCGCGCACCGTCGTCCTGCTCGCGCTACAGGCGCCGGTCGCCCGCGATCTACGGCATGTGGTGACCGCGATCCAGATCGCCGGTGAGCTGTCCCGGATCGGCCGGCTGTTCAGCCGGGTGGCAGATCAGGTGTACCGAACCCATCCCGACCCGATCGCCCCGCCGCCCGTACTCGAGGTGCTGGCACAGATGGCCGGCCTCACCGCCGAATGCACTTTCCGTGCCCAGCACGCCGTCACCCGTGGTCGGCACACCCCCGCCGAGGACACCGGCGCGGCGGAGATGCGGGCCCTGGACCGGAGACTGCACAACGCGCTGTCGGCGACCGCGGGGACCGATACCGAAACCGCGATAACCCTCGCCCTGATCGGCCACAAGTTGTCGCGCACCCTGGACCACACCGATCGGATCGAGCGATTGATCCATTTCCTGGACACCGGGGTCCCGCCCACCGCCCAGGCGCTCTCCGACGACGAGGCGGCCGCCGAGATCGCGGAATGAAGCCCGACCGAGCCCACGGCGCCTCCGCCGGGCCGGTTCGCTCCCAATCATGGGAATTCCCTATGCTTTTCACCTGAAGGCGGATCGGCGTACACCCCGAGTCGGGATACAGGCCACCTGCCGGACACCCATCCACATCTTCATACCGACAGACCGGCCGGATCCGCTCCGGCCCCAGTACGTCACAGCGAGCGCACCCGGTGCGGAAACGACCACGGGTCTCCCCCTCATCAAGCCCCGCGGTGCGTCGCGGTCACCGGTCCGGACAACCGGCCCGCGACTCGCGCCGGGGATACACCGCCCTCGTTCGTGACAAGCCCACCCCCGAGTCGGCGCCGGCACGGCGACTCGGGGGTGGCGCCCTTCCGGAACAGGAGTACCCCGCGCGCTCACCGGGTACTCCGGGTCAGGTATGCCGAATCTCACACCGGACAGTAGCTTTCGGTTAGCTGACCGGCCGGTAGCTTGACGCTCGGCACATCCCGGTACCTCGGCAAGGAATTTCGTTGAAGCGCACAGAAAATCAATACGCACCGGGCGTCGAGCCCATCGCCCATCGATCAGCGGAGGTCCGGCGATGAACTCGCTGCTGTCTGCCCTGCCCACCCCGGCACGTAAGTTCGCCGCCCTCGTCGTCCCCGTTCTGATCGCCATCACCTTGGCCGCGGGCTTTCTCCTGCAAGGTTGCAGCACCGCGACCGATCCCGCCGCCGGCGCCGCGAAATCCGTCGCCGGCACTGCCGCCGAAATACAGTCCGCCCTAGACCATCTCCCGGTGAAATCCGAGGTCGGGATGGCCGGGTACAGCCGGGAGAAGTTCCCGCACTGGGACAACAACGAGCCCGAACACGGTTTCGGTCCGGAATTCGCCCAATACAGCAAATGCACCACCCGCGAGGTGATGATGCTGCGCGATGCCACCGGCGACGTCACCCTCGACCCCAAGACCTGCGATCTGAAGATCGGCAAAGGCGGCGGCTGGCAGGACGCCTACGGCGTCATGGACAGCAAGACCGGAAAGCTGAAGCCGTACAAGTTCATCGTCGAGGCCAAGAGCGTCGACGCCGAGCACATCGTTCCGCTCGCCGAGGCCTGGCGGTCGGGCGCGAAAGATCTCGATACCGATACGCGGCGCCGGATCGCCAACGACGCGCTCAACCTCATCGCCTCCGATCCCTCGGCCAACCGGTCCAAGGGTGATCAGGATGCCGCGCACTACCTGCCGCCCGGCAGTTTCCGGTGTGGCTATATCTCGCATTATGTGCAGGTCAAGATAAAGTACGGCCTGAGTGTGGATCAGGAGGAGCTGACCGCGCTGCGCACTGCGGTGGACGACTGCGTGAAACGAGGTGAGTTCAAATAGCCGAAGTCATCGAGTTACCCGAAGCGGCAGCGGTGATGACCCGGGAAGCCGGGACCATCTCCGGCGATCTCGACATCACTCTCGATCCAGAGGGATTCGGTCTCGTTCGCTATCGGGAGACCGAGGACTGGTACACCATCGGCAATCTGGACGACGACGAGCCGCGCACCTGGAAGAACGGTGCGGAGCTGGCCGAAGCGATAACGAAAGGGATCGGCGCGCGCGACGCCGCCGGCAATACGGTCCCCTTCGAATGCTGAACCGACGGCCCGGCGGCGAGGAACACCCTCGCCACCGGGCCGTCCGGGTACCTACCGGACCGTCGCCACGACGTTGCGGACCGGCTCGTCCCAGTCGATCCGGTACCGCTGCTCGTCGGCCAGCGTCTTCTCCGGTTTCATCACCGTGCGGGCCAGGACGGGCATCAACCACTGCATGATCTTGCGCGCCACGGGCCCGGGGGTTTTGCTGTGGTTGATCTTCGCGGCACGCGCGGCCACACCTTCCACCCGGCCCCGGCGCAGCGCTTCGTAAGCAGCGAAGGCCGAGGTGGGGTCCGGAATATCACGCAGGCACCGAGCCAGTTCGATCGCACTCTCGACAGCGAGGGACGCGCCCTGGCCGGAACTGTTCGACGGAGCGTGCACCGAATCACCCACCAGCACCATCCGCCCCCGGTACCACTGCGGGACCGGGGGCATGATGTGCAGCGCACCCACGGTTTCCAGTTGCTCCGCGGTGGTCGCGCGGGCCAGCTGCCCGCCCGGGGTGTCGTCACCGTAGGTCTCGCGCAGGATCTCGAGCCAGTGCTCGGCCGGCACCCGGCGTGCCTCGGTGAGCGAGAGATACTCCGTGCTGGGCAGATTCACACCCCAGCCGATCCGGCCCGGACCGACCGGCCAGTACAGGTAGTAGGCCCGCCGGCCATAAGCGAAGACGATCGTCTCCGGTTCGATATCGATCGGGCAGTCGACAGTGGCGCCGAAGCCGAGCATTCCGGTGAATTCCGGGCCCGGCGCCGCCGGATCGATCAACTGCCGCACCGTCGACCGGATGCCGTCCGCACCGATGAGCACATCGGCGGTGGCGGTACTACCGTCGGTGAACCTCGCGATCACACCGTCGGGGGTCTGCTCGGCGGATTCGAGCCGCTTACCGAATTCGACCGGCACACCGGCGGCCAGTGCCCGGTCGTGCAGCACCTGGTGCAGCTCTCCGCGGTCGACCAGTTGCAGCGGCGGCTGATCCCCCAGCGTGGGCATGGACAACAGCTTGCCGCCGACCGACAGCGCCATCCGCGGCACGGAGACCGCGATATCGCGTACAGCGTCCCCGGCGCCGATCACGTCCAGGGCGGCGACACCGTTCGGGGCCAGTGCCAGACCGCTACCGATCGTGTACGCGGGATTCGGATAGGCCTCGTACACGCGGGCGTCGATTCCCGCTTTGCGCAGCGCGGTGGCCGCCACCGGCCCCGCGATTCCACCGCCGATCACCAGGGCGGTTTCGATTCCGGGCATGGAAGTACTCCTCGGGAGTTACCAGCCGCCAGTCCTTGTGGGCGTGGGTGCCGTTCAGCACCAGCAGCACCCGGGCCCCCTCGGCGCTCAGCCGGCGCACGGTATCCAGTTCCGC
>NZ_JBSFDZ010000015.1:0-155273 GCF_053594175.1 Nocardia sp. NPDC001965 | reverse complement strand
GTTCAGGCCTCGAGACTCGCGCCTGCGGCGCATGCGCTTCGAGGCCTGAACGGCGAGACGGGCCTCAACCCTTTCAGGTGTCTCGTAAAACTCGACTCGGGGGGTTACGGGAGCATTCGACATTCGTTTGCATGCGGGCCCGAAATGTGTGCAGGTCGGCATGCGGACCTTCGGTTCTGCTGCCGGGGCCACCCTGGAACGGAAATCAGCCGCTGGTCGGCATGCGGACCCGCGAGTTTCCGCTACTCCGGGAGGGTCGGCATGTGAACCCGTGCCTGTCGCTACACCTGGGGGGTCGGCATGCGAACCCGTGCCTGTCGCTACTCCGGGAGGGTCGGCATGCGAACCCGCGCCGATCGCTACACCGGATCGTCGGCATGCCGACCCACCATTCACCTATTCCCGGACGGTCGACATATAGAGGTGGGGCCCGCCCCGGTTCTGGAGCGACAGAGCGAAGGAGCGCAGCGACTGAGCGCCGGAGTGAAGAACCGGGGTAACGAGGGCCCCACCCGCGGCGCCGCAGGCGCCGCAAATGAACACAGCCCGGCCTAGGCTGACTGGATGGCTTCCGAAACCGAAGTACTTGCCTCTGTCCCGAAGCAACTGTGGATCGGCGGGCCCGTCGACGCCACGGGTGGTGGCACTTTCGCGGTGCACAACCCGGCGAATGGTGAGGTTCTCGTGGAGGTGGCGGACGGGGCGCCGGAGGACGCGGTACGGGCCCTGGATGCCGCGTCGGCGGCGCAGGCGGGCTGGGCGGCGACGCCGGCTCGTGAGCGTGGTGAGATCCTGCGTGCGGTGTTCGAGCGCATCACCGCGCGGGCGGAGGAGTTCGCGCTGCTGATGACGCTGGAGATGGGTAAGGCGCTACCGGAGAGCCGTAACGAGGTGCGGTACGGCGCGGAGTTCTTCCGCTGGTTCAGCGAGGAGGCCGCGCGGATCCACGGCCGCTATCTGCACGCGCCCTCGGGGACCGGGCGGATTCTGGTGCACAAACAGCCGGTCGGTCCATGCTTGGCGATCACCCCGTGGAACTTCCCGCTGGCCATGGGCACCCGCAAGATCGGTCCCGCGCTGGCAGCGGGCTGCACCATGATCGTCAAGCCCGCTTCGGCGACGCCGCTCACCATGCTGCTGCTGGCGAAGTTGTGTTCCGAGGCCGGGCTGCCCGACGGCGTGTTGTCGGTGATCACCTCGCGCCGGTCCGGTGCGGTCACCCAGCCGCTGCTCGACGATCCCCGGCTGCGCAAGCTCACCTTCACCGGATCCACCGAGGTCGGCCGGACCCTGGTGGAGAAATCTGCGTCGGGGCTGCTGCGTACCTCGATGGAACTCGGCGGGAACGCGCCGTTCGTGGTGTTCGACGACGCCGATATCGATGCGGCGGTCGAGGGCGCCATGCTGGCGAAGCTGCGCAATGGGGGCGAGGCGTGCACGGCGGCCAACCGGTTCCATGTACAGCGCGGGGTGGTCGAGGAGTTCACCGAGAAGTTCGTGGCGGCGATCCACGCCCAGGTGAAGCTGGGGCCCGGGACCGACCCGGACACCACGCTCGGACCGCTCGTCGACGAGCAGCAGTTGAACACCGTGTCCGAGCTGGTCGAGGACGCGGTGACAGCGGGTGCGTCGGTCCGGGTCGGCGGGAAGGCTCCGGGTGGCCCGGGCTGGTTCTATCCGGCGACCGTGCTGACCGATATTCCCGCGCAGGCGCGGATTCTGCGCGAGGAGGTCTTCGGGCCGGTGGCGCCGATCGTGGCCTTCGACACCGAGGAAGAGGGCTTGGCCGCCGCCAACGACACCGAGTTCGGTCTGGTGAGCTATATCTACACCCGGGATCTGGACCGCGCCCTGCGGGTGGCCGAGGGGCTGGAGAGCGGGATGGTCGGGGTGAACCGGGGGGTGATCTCGGATCCGGCGGCGCCGTTCGGCGGGGTGAAGGCGTCCGGTTTCGGCCGGGAGGGCGGTACCGAAGGTATCGAGGAGTATCTGTCGACCAAATACATCGCTATGACGTGACCGACAGTACGAACCGCCCTGGGGCGTAGTCACCCGGGGCGGTTCGCGAGGTTGCGACGGTCTGCGGGCCGTCGCGTCGGTTTAGGGGTCTAGCGGCCGAGCCGTCCGCGACCGAGTCGCAGTAACAGCATTGCCAGAGTGTGACCTTCCTGACCCAGTTCGCTGAAACGTTCCAGCACTTTCATTTCCCGGCTGTGTACCAGCCGGGTGCCTCCAGAGGCCATCCGGGTGCGTCCGATCACCCGCGAGATCTCCGTCCGGCGCTTGATCGCCGTGAGGATCTCCGCATCCAGCCGGTCGATCTCCTTGCGGAGTTTCTCGATCTCGGCTTCGGTCCGAGGGAGCTCCGAGTCCGTGTCGGTTGTCGAACCCGACCCGGTCGCCGTAGCGGGGTTGCTCATTTCTCATCTCCTCGTGTCAGAACCTGGATCGGCGCCGAGGCGCGTCGTGTTACCGGTCCAGAGCTCTTCCACCGTGAAAAAGACCCGGCGGGTCCTGGTAGTGCCGTTCCCCCTTACCTGCCCCGATGGGGCCTCAGGTGCCCGGTCTGCGGCCCCGCTGTCCACACAACCGGCGCGGATGTTTCGCTGAAGGGCAAACCATATTGCCAGTTTGCCACGGTAACCGAGGTATGCAAAACGCTCACTGGTGGGGATATCGGTGTTACGCGGCGCACGCGCGAGACCGAATTCGGCCGAGTGTTCGATCGTGTCGGGTCGCGGCGGTAGCGTGAACAGACGATGGACACCACCGGGGCAGCACTTCGTTCGGATTCGCACAATTCGCGGGCCACCACCGGCGCCGGCTCACCGGAGCCCGGCGCTGCCGAGGCCGTGACCCTGCCCGGCCTGGAACTATCCGGTAATCGTGGCGCGGCGGATCCCGGCGGTCGGGAGGCCGGTGGCGCGCCGAGCAGACTGGCCGCGTTGCAGCGGCGGGTACAGGCCGAACAGACACAGCGGCGTACCGATACCGCGCAGCGCCGGGCCGAGGAGGCGGAGCAACTGCTCGAGGGCCTCAATCCACAGCAACGTGCCGCGGTCCTGCACACCGGTCCGCCGCTGCTGATCGTGGCGGGGGCGGGGTCGGGCAAGACCGCGGTACTGACCCGCCGGATCGCGTATCTACTGGCCGCTCGCGGTGCCACGCCCGGGCAGATCCTGGCGATCACCTTCACCAACAAGGCCGCCGCCGAGATGCGGGAGCGGGTCATCGAGCTGGTCGGTCCACGGGCCGCGAGTATGTGGGTGTCGACCTTCCATTCCAGTTGTGTGCGCATCCTGCGTACCCAATCGGCACTGCTGGCCGGCCTGAACTCGAATTTCTCCATCTACGACGCCGACGATTCCCGGCGCCTGCTCACCATGATCGGCCGGGATCTGGAACTGGACACCAAGAAGTACACGCCGCGACTGCTCGCGACCGCCATCTCCAATCTGAAGAACGAACTCGTCGGTCCCGAACAGGCGAGCAGCGACGCCGGTTTCGAGGAAGCCGAACTACCGCGCGTCGTTGCCCGCGTCTACACCGAATACCAGCGGCGGCTGCGCACGGCCAATGCACTGGACTTCGACGATCTGATCGGTGAGACGGTCGCCCTGCTGCAGCGGCATCCCGAGGTCGCCGAGTACTATCGCCGCCGGTTCCGGCATGTCCTGGTCGACGAGTACCAGGACACCAACCACGCGCAGTACGTGCTGGTGCGCGAACTCGTCGGGCACCACACCACGAGCCCGGACTCGACCGGCGAGGCGGCCGAGACCGACGCCGGTGCGGCGGCCGCCGCGGACAACCCGGAACCGGATCCGCACGCTGTGCCGCCCAGCGAGCTCTGTGTGGTCGGTGACGCCGATCAGTCCATCTACGCCTTCCGCGGCGCCACTATTCGCAATATCGAGGAATTCGAGCGAGATTTCCCCGATGCCGAGACGATTCTGCTGGAACAGAACTACCGGTCCACCCAGAACATCCTGTCCGCGGCCAACTCGGTGATCGCGCGCAACAGCAACCGCCGCGACAAGCGGTTGTGGACCGATGCCGGTGAGGGCGAACTCATCACCGGCTATGTCGCCGACAACGAACACGACGAGGCGGCTTTCGTCGCCCGCGAGATCGACCGGCTGGTGGACGAGGAGCAGATCGCCTACTCCGATATCGCGGTGTTCTACCGCACCAACAACAACTCCCGGGCGCTGGAGGAGATCTTCATCCGGATGGGCCTGCCCTACAAGGTGGTCGGCGGAGTCCGGTTCTACGAGCGCAAAGAGGTCCGCGATATCGTCGCCTACCTGCGGGTGCTGGAGAACCCCGACGATGCGGTCTCCCTGCGCCGGATCCTCAACACCCCGCGCCGCGGTATCGGGGACCGCGCCGAGGCCTGTGTGGCCGTACACGCCGAACAGCGCGGGATCGGTTTCGCCGAGGCACTGCGCGATGCCGCCGCCGGTGAAGTCGCCCTGCTGAACACCCGGGCACGTAACGCCATAGCCGGTTTCGTCGCCCTGCTCGAACAGATCCGGGCCGCGGGCGAAATGGACGAGGTCGACTTCCCGGATGTGGGTGCGGTGGTCGAGGCGGTGCTGGACCGCACGGGTTACCGGGCGGAGCTGGAGGCTTCCGACGATCCGCAGGACGGTGCGCGGCTGGACAATCTGAACGAACTGGTGAGCGTCGCCAGGGAATTCAGTTCCGAGGCCCGTAACGCGCTCGAAGCCGCGGCGGCGGAGGGTCTGGTCCCCGAAACCGGTGAGGGCGAACCCGAGCCCGGTTCCCTGGCCGCATTTCTGGAGCGGGTATCGCTGGTGGCCGATGCCGACCAGATACCCGAGGAGGGCTCGGGCATGGTCACCATGATGACCCTGCACACCGCCAAGGGGCTGGAGTTCCCGGTGGTTTTCGTCACCGGTTGGGAAGACGGTCAGTTCCCGCATCTGCGTGCCCTCGGTGATCCCGCCGAACTGGCCGAGGAGCGGCGGCTCGCCTATGTGGGCATCACCCGGGCGCGGCGCCGGCTCTACCTCACCCGGGCGGTGGTCCGCTCCGCGTGGGGGCAACCGGTTTTCAACCCGGAGTCCCGGTTCCTGCAGGAGGTTCCCGATCATCTGATCGATTGGAAACGGCTCGAACCCAAACGTCCCTCGGCTCCTACGCAGTACGGCCGTCGCCGCGGCGCCGAGTCGGCAGGGGAGGACTGGACCGGTGGCTGGCCACCGTCCAGGGAGCCCCGGCCCGGTATCGGGGAGGCACGCCCGGCCCAGCGTCGGGTGTCCCGGAACAATGTCGGTCTGGTGCTGGCGGTGGGCGATCGGGTCAGCGACGACAAGTACGGTCTCGGCCGAGTGGTCGCCGCCGACGGGATCGGCGATATGGCCAGCGTGACGATCGATTTCGGATCCAGCGGCACCATCCGGCTCATCCCGAAGTTCAGTCAGACGCTGACCAAGCTCTAGCGGACCCGCAGGGTCCGGCGGGCGCGGTAGGTTCCGATCGTGCAGTCTGTCGCGCAACATCTGATGTGGTTCCTGCCGGCGCTTTGGCTCGGTATGGTGCTGGCCATCTCGTTCCTGGAAGCGCCGCTGAAATTCCGTGCGCCCGGGGTCACCACCGAACTCGGACTGGGCATCGGGCGGTTGGTGTTCCGGGCGCTCAACACCGTGGAGACGGTATTCGCGGTCGTGCTGTCGGTGGCGGCCGTCGTTCTCGCACCCGCAGGTGCGGTATGGGTGTGGCTGGCCGTGGCGGTGGTGATCCTGGCCGTCCAGCTGGCCGTGGTGCGGCCGCCGCTGTCCCGTCGCTCGGATCGGGTACTCGCGGGTGAGGAACTGCCCCGGTCCCGGGCGCACTACTGGTATATCGGGCTGGAATTCGCCAAGGTGATCGCGCTGGTCGGACTGGCTGTCGCGGCCGCACCGTGAAAACGACCCTCGGCGGATTTCGGCCGAGGGTCGCGTATATCGAACGGGTGGTGGAGAGCCGGTCAGTCGCCGCTGCCGGTGAGGCCGATCCCACGGGTGGCGAGCCACGGCACCGGGTCGATCTTGTCGCTGCCGTTGAGCCAGACCTCGAAGTGGCAGTGCGGGCCGGTGGAGAACCCGCGGTTGCCGACGGTGGCGATCTGATCGCCCGCGAACACGTACTCACCCGTCGAGACGGTGGTGGTGTCGACGTGCCCGTACACGGTGATGGTGCCGTCGGCGTGCTTCAGCCGGACCCACATACCGAAGCCCGAGGCGGGCCCGGCATCGATGACCTCACCATCGGCCACCGCGTAGATCGGAGTTCCGATGGGCGCGGCCACATCGATTCCGAGATGCTGGACGCCCCAGCGGGCGCCGAACCCGGAGGTGTAGGAGCCACTGGCGAATTTCGAGAACAGTGGGCGGAACTTGGCTTCCTCCGCCTGGGCGAGATCTTCGGCGAATTGGGCGCCGTTGGCCAGCATTTCACCGAACCGGCTGGTATCGGCCGGGGCGTCGCCGCCGAGCATCTGGGGTGAGGCGGTGTTGGCTGCCGCGGGGTCCTCGGTTGCCATCGACTGGGCGGCGATCTCGTGTACCGAACCGGCGGCCTCGTAGTCGGCGGCCTGCTGGGCCTGTTTGTGGTCGCCGCCCGGTTCCGCGGTGGCGCATTGCCCGGCCGCGACCACCGCGCCCGCCGCCATCGCGACGACCGCGGCACGGCCCTTGAGCGCGGTCGGCGGGGCGGCTACCCGGTGCGCGCCGCGGGAGCGGGACTGCCGGGGCGCGTCGTCGGTGTCCTCCTCGGCGATCGGCGCGCTCTCCAGCGCCTCGGCGATCGTCGTGGGTCTGTCGTAGCGGGCGGGCTCGTGGAGTACGGGTGCCGCGGGGCCGGCGTCGTGCCAGGACTGTGCCGGGTCCTCGTGCCAGGACTGTGCCTCGGTCCAGCTCTGATGGGTGTTCCAGTTCGGGTCACTGTGCCAGGCGGGCTTCTCGTCCTGCTGCCATCCGCTCTGCTGCCAGTTGTTCTGCTGCCAGTCGGTGTGCGGCTGCGGCTGTGGGTCGGCAGCGGACCAGTTGCCGGCCTGCGAATCGGCCCAGCCCTGATTGGTCGCCCAGAAGTCGTCGGCGGCGGTGCGATGGACATCGGCCGCGGCGGAAGCGGCGGCGGTATTGAGGGGGCGCCTGCGTGACCGGCTGTCACCGGGGGCACCGAACGCGTTGAACGATTGGACCCCGTCGAGCTGCTCCGGGTTCTCGCGCCGGCGCCGACCGGGACGACCGTTGGTCTGCGGGTCGAGGGTGCCGCGGTGGTTCATCGGCCGATCCGCATCCGACTGGCATCGGAGAGCTGCTCCGTGGTGACGGGATGCGGTGCCGGAAAGGCTGCTGCCGAACGGACCTGCGACTGCGGAGCGGGGTGCTGCGTCAAGCTGCCGTCCTCTCTAAACCTGCTCACGGGAGCGATACCACGGAGATCTCTACCCGCGCGACAACCGGGTGCGCAAGCATCCACGCTGTGCAACGTTTGTGATCGGGCTGTGACATCGACCGCTTCGACGGTAACGAAACGATTGCGGTGCGGCAAGCGGTAGGACGTATTCAAACGTTACTGTGACATTGATCACGTTTCCTTGGCCGACAAGGCTCACGGCCGGAGAGTCTGTCCGGTGAACTCGGCGCCCGGACCACGGTCTCTCGTGGGCGAGTCCCGGGTGTTGCCTGCTGCTCCCTCAAAAGCTACTCGCCGGTAGCCTTGGCCTGCGGGTTTTACCTCCCC
Source organism: Nocardia sp. NPDC001965 (assembly GCF_053594175.1). NCBI lineage: Bacteria > Bacillati > Actinomycetota > Actinomycetes > Mycobacteriales > Nocardiaceae > Nocardia > Nocardia sp. NPDC001965. Next base: position 147,518 of record NZ_JBSFDZ010000015.1, on the reverse strand, counting down.
GCGGGAAGGCTCGTGACCTGCGCCACTTAGGATGAACGTGCCCGATCGGGCGTGCCTGTGAGTGGTTAGAGTCCGAACGACCCGCTACCGACGTCGGGCCGCCAACAAAGACGTTGTCATAGCAACGCAGACGAGACGGTGAGTACATGGATCTCTTCGAATATCAGGCGAAGGAGCTCTTCGTAAAGCACGGGGTGCCTTCGTCGGAAGGCCGCGTGACCGACACTGCCGAGGACGCCCGCGCCATCGCCGCGGAAATCGGCAAACCGGTGATGATCAAGTCCCAGGTGAAAGTCGGCGGTCGTGGCAAGGCCGGTGGCGTGAAGTACGCGGCCACCCCGGAAGACGCGTTCACCCACGGGCAGAACATCCTCGGCCTGGACATCAAGGGCCACATCACCAAGAAGATCCTGGTCGCCGAGGCGAAGGACATCGCCGAGGAGTACTACATCTCCTTCCTGCTCGATCGCACCAACCGCACCTACCTGGCCATGTGCTCGGTCGAGGGCGGGATGGAGATCGAAGAGGTCGCCGCCACCAAGCCCGACCGGCTGGCCAAGGTCGCGGTCGACGCGGTCAAGGGTGTCGATCTCGCGTTCGCCCGCTCGATCGCCGAGCAGGGCCACCTGCCCGCCGATGTGCTGGACGCCGCCGCGGTGACCATCCAGAAGCTGTGGGAGGTCTTCGTCAACGAGGACGCCACCCTGGTCGAGGTCAACCCGCTGGTCCGCACCCCGGACAACGAGATCTTGGCGCTCGACGGCAAGGTCACCCTGGACGAGAACGCCGAGTTCCGCCATCCCGACCACGCGGAGTTCGCCGACAAGGACGCGACCGATCCGCTGGAGCTCAAGGCCAAGGAGAACGACCTCAACTACGTCAAACTCGACGGTCAGGTCGGGATCATCGGCAACGGTGCCGGCCTGGTCATGTCGACCCTGGACGTGGTCGCCTACGCCGGCGAGAACCACAACGGCGTCAAGCCGGCCAACTTCCTCGATATCGGTGGCGGCGCTTCCGCGGAGGTCATGGCCAACGGTCTCGATGTGATCCTGAACGACGCTCAGGTCAAGAGCGTCTTCGTGAACGTGTTCGGCGGTATCACCGCCTGTGACGCGGTCGCCAACGGCATCGTCAAGGCCCTCGAGATCCTGGGCGACGAGGCGAACAAGCCGCTCGTGGTCCGCCTGGACGGCAACCGGGTGGAGGAGGGTCGCAAGATCCTCGCCGAGGCCGCGCACCCGCTGGTGACGCTGGCACAGACCATGGACGAAGGCGCCGACAAGGCCGCCGAACTCGCGGCCCGCTGAGTCGACCTACCAGGGCACGCCCAGTAAAGGACAAACAGAACTATGTCTATCTTCCTCAACAAGGATTCGAAGGTCATCGTCCAGGGCATCACCGGCGGCGAGGGCACCAAGCACACCGCCCTGATGCTCAAGGCGGGCACCCAGGTCGTCGGCGGTGTGAACGCGCGTAAGGCGGGTACCACCGTCTCGCACACCGACAAGGACGGCAACGCGGTCGAGCTCCCCGTGTTCGCCTCCGTGGCCGAGGCCATCGAGAAGACCGGCGCGGACGTCTCCATCGCGTTCGTGCCGCCGAAGTTCTCCAAGGACGCCATCATCGAGGCCATCGACGCGGAGATCCCGCTGCTCGTGGTCATCACCGAGGGCATCCCGGTGCAGGACACCGCCTACGCGTGGGCCTACAACGTGGAGAAGGGCGCCAAGACCCGGATCATCGGCCCGAACTGCCCCGGCATCATCACCCCGGGCGAATCGCTGGTCGGTATCACCCCGGCCAACATCTCCGGCAAGGGCCCGATCGGTCTGGTGTCCAAGTCCGGCACCCTGACCTACCAGATGATGTACGAGCTGCGCGACTTCGGCTTCTCGACCTCCATCGGTATCGGTGGCGACCCGGTCATCGGAACCACCCACATCGACGCCATCGAGGCGTTCGAGAAGGACCCGGAGACCAAGCTGATCGTCATGATCGGTGAGATCGGCGGCGACGCCGAGGAGCGGGCCGCGGCCTATATCCAGGCCAATGTCACCAAGCCGGTCGTCGGCTACGTGGCCGGGTTCACCGCCCCCGAAGGCAAGACCATGGGCCACGCGGGTGCCATCGTCTCCGGTTCCTCGGGTACCGCGCAGGCCAAGAAGGATGCGCTCGAGGCCGCGGGTGTGAAGGTCGGCAAGACGCCTTCCGAAACCGCCGCCCTCGCACGCGAGATCCTGGAGAAGGCGGCCGTCTCCGCCTGATCCTGCTCACACTGTGAGACAACAAGGGCCACCCGCACCGCTCGTGTGCGGGTGGCCCTCGGTTTCGACGCGGTGCCCGGTGGAGCGATATTCGGACCACTCGCATTGCCCACCTGCACGGTTCGAGATCGGAGGGGGCTCCGAACCCCAGCGCCGCCGGAGGCGGCGCCAATGACACAGCGCGCGTGCGTGCAGTAGCGTTCAAAGAGAATTCAGCCGTCAAGTACGTATTACTCGACCTAGGAGATGACGACATGTCATACCCGACCGGGGGCTCCGGGTACAACGCACCCGTTCCGCCCTCCGTTCCACCCACTCCCGGCCAGCAGGCGGCCGGCGGTGCGACCGCTGGGGCCGGCGGGAAAGGACTGCCGTTCTTCCTGACCATCGGCATCGCCGCGGTGGGCGTGATCGCCTTCCTGCTCGGCTTCCTGTCCTATGTGGGCGCCGATACCGATATGGATCTGCCGTCCTCGGCGGATACCAGCCTGAATCTGTTCGAGTATCAGGAAGCCACGATCGGCGGACTGCTGCTGATCGCCGCGATCCTCGCGGGGCTGTCCCTGCTGCCGAAGCAGGACTGGGTCGGGGCTGCGGCGGCGGTGGCGGCCGGAACCTTCGTCACCATCCTGTTCCAGCTGTTCAGCCTGCCCGAGGGCGCCAAGGCCGAGATCGGGCTCTACCTGATCCTGGTTCTCGCGCTGGTGCAGACGGGTCTGGCGGTGGCGGTCGTACTGTTCGACGCCGGAATCCTCACCCCGCCGGCCGCTCGCCCGGCCGCGCAGTCCGGATTCCCCGGCGGCCAGCAGGGTTACGGTCAGCAGCAGCAGTACCAGGGGCAGCAGAGTTACGGCCAGCAGCAGGGCTACGGCCAGCAGTACAGCAGCGGCCAGCAGCAGCAGCCGGGATACGGCCAGCAGCAGGCGTACGGCCAGCAGCCGGGTTACGGCCAGCAACAGCAGCAACAGCAGCAGGCATACGGCCAGCAGCCGCAGCAGTCGCCGTATGCCGGTGGCCAGCAGCAGCCGTCGCCCTACGGCCAGCAGCCGCAGCAGCAGGCCTACGGTCAGCAGCCGCAGCAGCCGGGGCAGCAGGCGGCCCAGCCGTTCGGTGGCGAGCAGCCCTCCGATCCGGCGGCCGACGCCACCCGTGCCTTCCGGCAGTCCGACGACCAGAAGTGATCATCGGCAGCACCCGGCGCGGCGCGCCTGAAGCGTCCGCGCCGGGGCGGCTGCCACTCTGAAATCCATGAATTCCCCGCGTACCTCGTCGAACAGCCGGGGCCGGGGCGCGCGCGGCAGTTCGGCGCGTTCCGGCGATGTGCCGGGCTTTCTCTCGCTCCCGCCCGACCGCGCCCGGGTACTCCTCTTCGTGGCCTTCCGGCCCGCCGCCTTCGCCTTGGCGGCCATCGTCGGCACCATGCTGGCGACCCTTTTCACCGCGGGCAGCGATCTGACCGGTCTCAGCGGTGCGGTCGCCGCGGGCTGGCTCGCCGTCCATCAGGTGCCGCTGCTCATCGGCACCACCACTGTCGGCCTGCTTCCGGTGTTGCCGACCGCGCTGCTGCTGTGGGCCGCGGCCCGGGAAGCGGTCGCCGCCACCGATATCGAACCCACCCGAGCCGAATTGGGCTGGCTCTGCGGTGCGGCCGTGGGCGGCCCACTGCTGATCACAGCGGTGTGCCTGGCCGTCACCGAGGACGCGTCGGGATCCATTGCGCTGCAACGACCCAATCCGCTGACGGCCTTCGGGTGGGTGCTGCTCCTGCACTTGACCGCGGTTCTGTGCGGGGTCGCGTTCCGCTGCCGGGAGCGGATATTCGAAGGCCTGCCCTACGACGTGATCGCCGCCGCGTACGTGGCGGGCCGATCTGTATTGCGGTTGCTCGCGGTCGCGGCTGTGCTGCTGGTCCTGGCACTGGTGGTGCACTGGTCGCGGGTCGGTGAAACCTACGATTCCACCGGCGGGTTCGTGGATGTCCTGGGACTCACTTTGCTTTCGCTGCTGTACCTGCCCAACGCGGTGGTGGCCGGGGTGGGCGTACTCGTGGGGCCGGGAATCCAGTTCGGCGACGCGTCGGCCGGGGTTTTCACGGTGGTCGGCGGACCGATCCCGGCGGTGCCCCTGGTGGCCGCGGTGCCGGTGGGGCCGGCGGTGCTCTGGTGGGCGGTGCTCTTGCTGGTACCGGCTGCGGTGGGTGTGTACGGGGGTGTGGAATCGGCCCGGGTGAGTTACGACCGCGCCGGTGCGCCCTGGGCCCTGCTCGCCTCGTCCGGACTCGGTAGTGCCGGGCTCACCGCGCTGGCCGCGCTGTCCGGGGGAGAGCTGGGCAATTTCGGCCGACTGGGCGTCGACCTGCCGGTTTTCGCGCTCGCGGTGTTCGCCTGGCTGGCGGTCCCCGGCTACGCGGGCCTGCTGTACGCGCGGACCTTCCTGGTCTCGTTCCCCACCCCGCTGATGCGTCACCCGGACGCGCTCTTCGACCCCGACGATGTCGATTACGACGAGGATTTCCACCTGGACGAGTCCGGGACCGAGCATGTACCCGCGGGCCGCGCGCTCCCGTCCGGTCGGCTTCCGGAGCTTCCCGGCGATACCGCGACCGATCCGGCCGGCCGCTATGCCGGCCTGCTCGACCATCCGCCCGGCGAATCGCCCGGGCCGGAGCGACCGCTCGAGGCCGAGGTCGTGGAGGAACAGCCGGATCGGCCGGGCCGTGGCCCGCTCACCGCCGCCGCAGCCGAGGCGGCGCCGGACATCGTGGACGCCGAAGTGATCGAATCGGACGGATCCGACGGCGATGCCGGGGACAGCCGCTAGGGGTACCCGGTGCTTCACTGCCGCCGAAGGGTTGCCGAAGGGCGTCTACTAGGCTCTATCCGTGCCGCGGGTTCGTTCCCGCCGGCGGGTGACACCCCGCCCGCCGTTCCTTCGAACTCCAGGAGTAGAGCCCTGACCGCCCCGGAACCCACCGATTCCACCCCGGCCGGCTTGGTCGTACTCGCCTCGGGGACCGGTTCACTGCTGCGTGCGCTGATCGAGGCCACGGCGGATGCCGCGTATCCGGCCCGGATCCGCGCGGTGGGTGTGGACCGGGAATGTGCCGCCGTCGAGCATGCCGAGGCGGCGGGTATCCCCGTCTTCCGGGCCGTCGTCGGTGATCACCCCGACCGCGCCGCCTGGGATACCGCGCTCACCGGGACAGTGGCCGGATATTCGCCCGACCTGGTGGTGTGCGCCGGATTCATGAAGCTGCTGGGACCGGCGTTCCTGGATCGTTTCGGTGGCCGGATCATCAACACCCATCCCGCCCTGCTACCCGCTTTTCCCGGGGCGCACGGGGTACGGGACGCGCTGGCCTACGGGGTCCGGGTCACCGGTACCACGGTGCATCTGGTCGATTCCGGTGTGGACACCGGCCCGATCCTGGCCCAGGAGGCCGTCCGGGTCGATCCGGCGGACGACGAGGCGGGACTGCACGAGCGCATCAAAGTCGTGGAGCGGCGGTTACTGGTGGACGTTGTCGCCGCCGTCGCGACCCGTGGAATTGTCTCCGATGGACGAAAGGCAGTTATCCCTGATGAGCGAGTACTCCGGTGAGTGAACGTACGCCGATCCGCCGGGCGCTGGTGAGCGTCTACGACAAGACCGGACTCGTGGAGCTGGCGAGCGCGTTGCACGCGGCCGGGGTGGAGCTGGTATCCACCGGGTCCACGGCGGCGCGGATCGCGGACGCCGGTGTGCCGGTGACCGAGGTCGAGCAGCTGACCGGGTTCCCGGAAACCCTGGACGGCCGGGTCAAAACGCTGCATCCGCGCGTGCACGCGGGCATCCTGGCCGATACCCGCAAACCCGAACATCTCGACCAGCTCACCGAACTGGGTATCGAGGCGTTCCAGCTGGTGGTGGTGAACCTCTACCCGTTCAGCGAGACCGTCGCCAGTGGAGCGGGCCCGGACGAATGCGTCGAGCAGATCGATATCGGCGGACCGTCGATGGTGCGCGCGGCGGCAAAGAATCATCCGTCGGTGGCCGTGGTGGTGAACACCGGCGACTACGACCAGGTGCGCAAGGCGGTGGCCGACGGCGGTTTCACGCTGTCGGAGCGTACCGCCCTGGCCGCGAAGGCTTTCCAGCACACCGCGAGCTATGACGTGGCCGTGGCGAACTGGATGGCGTCGGCGCTGGTCGAAAAAACCTCCGGCGATTCGGAATTCCCGTCGTGGATCGGAGCGGTCTGGGATCGTTCGGCAGTTCTGCGCTACGGCGAGAATCCGCATCAGCGGGCCGCCCTCTACACCGACGGGGACGGGGGGCGCGGTCTGGCGCGGGCGCAGCAGTTGCACGGCAAGGAGATGTCGTACAACAACTACACCGACGCCGATGCCGCTCGGCGTGCCGCCTACGACCACACCGCACCCGCGGTGGCGGTCGTCAAGCACGCCAACCCGTGCGGTATCGCGACGGGTGCGGATATCGCGGAGGCGCATCGGAAGGCGCACGCCTGCGATCCGGTGAGCGCGTACGGCGGCGTCATCGCGACCAACCGTGAGGTCTCGGTGGCGATGGCCCAGCAGGTGGCCGAGATCTTCACCGAGGTGATCGTGGCGCCGTCCTACGCCGACGGCGCCGTGGAGGTGCTCCAGCGCAAGAAGAACATCCGGATCCTGGTCGCGGACGCGCCCGAGCCGTCGGGTGCCGAGCACCGGCCGGTGAGCGGCGGGCTGCTGGTGCAGGAGCGTGATGTGATCGACGCCGACGGTGACGATCCGGCGAATTGGACGCTCGCGGTCGGTGAACCCGCCGACGCGGCGACCCTCGCCGATCTCGAATTCGCCTGGCGTGCCTGCCGGGCGGTGAAATCCAACGCGATCCTGCTGGCGCAGGACGGTGCATCGGTGGGCGTCGGTATGGGGCAGGTCAACCGGGTCGATTCGGTGCGGCTCGCCGTACAGCGGGCCGGGGATCGCGCCGCGGGCTCGGTCGCGGCCTCGGATGCGTACTTCCCGTTCCCCGACGGTCCGCAGTTGCTGCTCGAGGCCGGTATCCGGGCCATTGTCCAGCCGGGCGGTTCGGTGCGCGATCAGGACACCATCGACGCCGCCCGCGCGGCGGGGGTGACCATGTACTTCACCGGGTCGCGTCACTTCGCCCACTGAGATCGGCTCGTCGAAAAGGCCCGCGTCCCGCGAGCGTTGTTCGCGTGGGCTCGGGCGTTCCGAGGTGACGGTGTCGATCGAGCGTCGGCGGAATGCACAACGGAATCCGCATGCGGGGGGTGTGCCGGACAGCCCACGATTGCTGTGGCCCCGCGTTCCGGTATCTGTGCGGCCGGCCCCGGCCGCTGCGGACTGTCCGGGATGCGACGAGATAGGTCGGTGCCCGATTCGCGTACCGAATCGGGCACCGGATGCCACGTGCTGTGACCGAACCGGTCAGTGCGTCGTCACATGCATCTCGGGGTGGCCCCGCACGACGAGAAGGTTGCGAGTTCGACGAGAGCCGACCCGCTGAACAACCCGCCGGCGACTGCGCCGTTCGCCGTCTCCGGGGCGGATACCGTAGCGGGGGCGGCCGGTTCGAGTGGCAGTCCCGCTTCGGCCGCCGCGCCACCGGTTCCGGCGAGCGTGCCGATCGCAATCGCCGTGGTGATCACTCCGTAGCTGAGTTTCTTGCGCATTCCGTAGTCCCTTTCGAAGGCTGTGCACGACGCTCTGTTCGCACGGGAAGACGCTATGGCCGGGCGGGCCCGCCGGGCAGCCACGACTTGTGGTGCCGGTATTTCTCGGGTCACGAATATCGTTGTGCCACACGGTGTATTTCCCCGGGATCCGGCACTTCGCCCACTGGCATCGGCAAGCGTGGCAAATGCCGTGTGGCCCCTCGTCCGTTGTGAAACGAGGGGCCACACGGCGCAGATCGACTGTCCGTCGGTCGAGCGTAGGGGAATGAACAGGTGGTCGCCGTGCCGAACAATACGATCAGCGCATAGATCGAGCCGACGCCCGGTGACGGTACCGAGACGGGCGCGGTCCGCGGGTAAGCGGCGCCAGGGGATTCCGGTCTCGTTGCGGCCGCGGCGGGTGGAACTCTCGCACAGCCCCGTCGAAAAAGCGGCAGTACATCGGCGAGCCAGGATTGTCGTGCTCTATCGCCCGGCTCGTGCGGTCGAGCGGAGAGGCTTCAGCAGAAGAGGGGCTCGCACGGATTGGAATTGCCGAAGATGGCTCCGAGGAGAACGAACACGCTTGCGGCCGCCTGGGCCGAACCGCTGGAGATCGGTCCGCTCAGCGAAGATCCGCTTGGCCCGTGGCCGGCACCGGAGCCGGTGGAAGCATCCTGTACCGTGCGCGGTGCGGCGGCGTCGAGCGATAGTCCGGCCGCGGCCGCGGCCGCGGTCCCGGCGCCGGTCACCGAGCCGGCCGCGATGGTCAGCGCGGCGATACCCCGACGAGAACTTTCTGCATCTTCGTGTCCCTTTCCTGCGGTTGTGGGCACAACCGGCGTACATATGAGAAGGACGCTATGCGCGGTTCCGGTCGCCGGTAAGCCGCGAGTTCCACCGCCCGAATTTCTGGGGGCACGGGATATGTCGAGAGCCGTACGCGCTGCGACGGAGCGGTGGCCGGGTCAGGCGGCGCTGAGCACTCGGCGGTCGCCCAGCGGTGCGTCCAACTGGATCTCCAGCGTGCCGAAAACCGCCATCATCACGCACATCTTGTCGGTGGAGTCGGCGCGCGTGCCGCTGCGGAGTTCGACGGTGACCGCGCTGGCGTTCTCGCTGACCTCTGCGTTCACGCCGTAGCATTCCGGCACACCTGATTCGAAGTGGACGGCGATGCGGTCGGCTGCCACGCGGGTCCACGATGTGAACGGTACGGGGTGGGCACCCACGATCGTGGGGTCGGCGGTGAAGATCCTGCCCGGGTCGGCGCCGGGGTCCTCGGTGGGAGTGCCGGGTTCGGCTGGTGCGGGTACCGAAGTCGTAGCAGGCGAAGGGCCCGGTTCCGGGGCGGCCGTTCTGTCGCTACCGCACGCGGTGACCGCGAGGACGGCGCCGAAAGCCAGAATTGCCGTGAATCCCCGCAGTGTGACCATGGGCACCACTGTAGTGGGCCCGGACGGGGCGGACGGGCCGTGCGCGGGGTTCCCGGCGCAGTCGAACGCCCGGACCGCGATACGCGGTGCCGGGCGTTGCGGGAAGGTGGAGCCGGTTCAGCGGCTGGTGAAGGGCAGCAGCGCCATTTCGCGCGCGTTCTTCACCGCGACCGCGACCTGCCGTTGCTGCTGCGGGGTCAGTCCGGTGACCCGGCGGCTGCGGATCTTGCCGCGATCGGAGATGAAAGTACGCAGCAGGTTGACATCCTTGTAGTCGACCGTCTCGATACCCGCGGCGATGAGTGGGTTCTTCTTGGGCCGGCGGGCCTGTTCGGCGCGGGCCTTCTTCGACGGGCCTCGTTTGACTGCCATATGACCGGTTCCTAACTCACGAGATCAGTGGGGTTACCAGCTCGATTTGTGCACACCGGGCAACTCTCCTCGATGTGCCATCTCACGTACACGCACACGTGATAGGCCGAACTTCCGGAGATAACCGCGCGGTCGCCCGTCGGCAGTGTCCCGATTGCGCAATCGTACCGGACTGGCGTCCCGAGGTAGTCGGCGCAGGGCGGCCTGGGCGGCCGTGCGCTCGTCCTCCGGTGTGGTCGGCTTCCGGATCGCCTCTTTCAGTTCGGCTCGTCGCTCCGCGTAGCGGGCGACGACCGCGCGACGCTGCTCGTTCCGGGCGATCTTGGATTTCTTGGCCATCAGCGCTCCTCCCGGAAATCGACGTGACGGCGGACCACGGGGTCGTATTTGCGCAGGACCATGCGGTCGGGGTCGTTACGGCGGTTCTTGCGGGTGACGTAGGTGTATCCGGTGCCCGCCGTGGAGCGGAGTTTTATCACCGGGCGGATCTCGGTCGATTTCGATGCCATCGGTCGGCTCAGATCCGGCTTCCGCGGGCGCGGAGACGGGCCACCACGGCCTCGATCCCGTCCCGGTCGATGGTTTTGATGCCTTTGGCGGATACGTCGAGGGATATCCGACGGCCCTCGCTGGGCAGGTAGTAGGTCTTGCGCTGGATGTTCGGATCCCAGCGCCGACTGGTGCGTTTGTGCGAATGCGAAACGGCCTTGCCGAATCCGGGCTTGCGGCCGGTGACCTGACAGTGCGCCGACATACGGTTCCCTCCGACGGCTGAACGATGATGACAATCGTTTTCGACAACGATCGATCCAGACTGTAGCGTGTGCGCCGTCGTAATTGAAAATCATTACCGAAAGGGTAGTGGTGTCCCATTCCGCGCAACTCCCAGAAAACATCGGTCCCGCAGACCGTCGCACGCCGGTCGTGGTGGTCGCGGGCCTGCACGGTGACCCTGCCGAGTCCGTCGATCTCGTAGCGGGCGCGCTCGGCGCGGCCCCGGGCACGGTGGTCGTGCACCACGACCTCGCCGACCTCGGTGAGGGAATCGTGCGACGCACCGTCCGGCACGGCGGCACGACGACGGTCTCGGTACACGAACTCGCCCACGGCTGCGTCTCGTGCACGCTGAAGGCGGACCTGCTGCCTTTGCTGTGCACCCTCGCGGCCCGCGATTCGGTGCACCGGATCGTGCTCGCACTGGACCCGGCCGTCGAAGCGGAATCTGTCTGCCGCGGCATCGAAGAGGTGGTCGTCGCCGGGGTGGTCGGCCGGGTGGACGGCACCGCCGCCCGGGATGTCCGGGTCGCCGGCGTGGTTACCGGAATCGACGCCCGCACCTGGCTCGCGGCCGCCACCGGGGACGACGCCTTGGACGAACTCGGTTGGGCGTGGGCCGACGACGACCGTACTGTCGCCCAATTGGCGGTCGGCCAGGTCGATTTCGCCGATGCCCTGGTGATCACCGGTGGCGATGCCGTGGACCCGCTCGAACGAGCCCGCCTCGGCGCGGTCCTGTCCCGGTTGCTTCCGCGCGCTCCGGCGCTGTGGGCCGGTGCGGCGGCCGCGGTGACACCGGATGCGGTCGAGGACATGCTCATCCGGATACCCGCCGCGTCCCGCCGGGGGCGGATTTTCGACGCACACGCCCCGCTGCTGCGCGGTGAGCCGCCGCTGGGCCCGGAACACGGTGTGGAGCTGGTCGAATTCGCTTCGCGCCGGCCGTTTCATCCCGAACGTCTGCACGAGGCGCTGGACGTCCTGTTCGAAGGGGTCGTCACGGCGCGCGGGCGGATCTGGCTGGCGACCCAGCCGGACGAGGTCGTCTGGCTGGAATCGGCGGGCGGTGGGCTGCGTATCGGTGGTGCGGGTCACTGGCTCGCGGCGATGACACCGGCCGAACGCGCCGAGGTGGATCCGGAACGTTGCGCCCTGGCCGGATTGCGCTGGGACGACCGTTTCGGCGATCGCGACACCTCGCTGGTCGTTCTGGTCCACGCTGCCGATCCGGACGAGATCCGGGCGGTGCTCGACCGGGCCCTGGTCGACGACGACGAATTGCGGCTGGTGGATCGCGCGCCCCGGCAGGTGGCCGGCTGGCCGGACCCCTTCGGCGAATGGCATACCGATCCCTGTGAACCGGAGGAACCGCATCCGGCCGCCGCCGGTGAGGGCCGGGGCGGCGAGACGGGCGAACGCGCCCGGAAGGAGAAATGATGAAAGCCGAGATCCACCCCGACTACCACCCGGTGGTCTTCGAGGACGCGAGTACCGGGACCCGATTCCTGACGCGCTCCACCGCGACTGCCGAGCGGACCGTCACCTGGACCGACGGCGGAACCTACCCGCTGCTGGTCGTCGACGTCACCGCGGACTCCCACCCGTTCTGGACCGGCGCGCACCGGCTGCTCGATACCCAGGGCCGGGTGGAGAAATTCGAACGGAAGTACGGCAAACGCGCGGTGCGGCCCCGGAAGGAGAGCTGAGATGGCGGTACCGAAGCGGCGGATGTCGCGATCCAATACCCGCAGCCGCCGGTCGAACTGGAAGGCGACACCGGCGGATCTGGTCCCGGTCACGATCGACGGTGTGGTCTATCGGGTGCCGCGACGCCTGGTCGAGGCGGTTCGGCGTGGTCTGGTGGACCTGAAACGCCGGTGAAATGTCAGGCCCCCTAGATGTGAAAAGACCACGCCGACACCCTTATCCGGTTGTGAATCCGGACAAGAAGGACAGCCTCGGCTAATTATTCGCAATCGATATGGTGGCATTGACCTGGGTTTATCGCATGCTGGTCGATTGCGGTCGGATGACAGGCGGGGTAGCGCTGTTCCGGACCGGTAGATGGTGATCTCCGAAAAAACTTGCCGGACTACTGCTTCACCGGTCCATACCGATTATCCTCATGCGTGAGGGCGGGTCTCCCAGAGATGGGAGACCCGCTCATCGCCACTTTCGAGGGCTTTCGCCCCGGTCTCCGCAGGTGATTGCACCCCGTGGCGCGCATCGCATTCGGCCGAGAGCGCCTGCGCCATATCGCCCACCTGTCGCAGCAGCGCCAGCGCGAGTGCGGCCGGAAGCAGGAGCAGCGATACGGGCCACGGCAGTTCCACCCGCTCCGATCCCTCCACCCGGGCCGCGAGATCGGCGACCGTGGCTTCCATTTCGCTGATCTCCACCCGCAGCTCGGCCACCTCGGAGCGCAATCCGCGCATCTGGGACCACAGCTCGCGCAGCAGCTTCTCCTGGTCGGACAGCACGATTTCGGTGTCCACCCGCGTCAGCGCGCCGGTTCGGGCAGGGGCTGGGCTCGCTGGGCAAGCGCGGCAGCCGCATTGGGCCGGGTGGCCGCCGGACCCGGTTCACCCAGGGCCGAGGTGCCGCCGACGGGGTTGTCGTCGGCGTCGACGGCATTCTTCGCCCGGGGTGTCTCGTCGGGGCGCTCCGGGGCCACCAGGACAGCGGTGATCGGAACAGCCAGCGCGAGCAGGCCGATGACGAACATGGGGAAGGCGTAACCGAAGAGCTCCATTCCCTGCGCCGGTTCGGCCTCGGGATCGAACCGGAACTCGAGGGCGGCGATACCGGTGAAATAGAAGACGGCCACCCCGGCACCGAACATCGTGATCGATCCGATCCGGGCCGCCGGGAACCGGAACCGCTGGAACAGGAAGACGCACAGCGACGAAGCGGTCACGGCGACCGCGATCGCTATCACGAAGAGCAGCGGGGTCACCGATACCGAACCCTGGATATCGACCGAGGTGAGCTGTAGCCACAGCATGATCCCGAAACCGACGCCGAGCGCGGCGGCCGCGTTCGCCATCCGTTTCACCTGGAACTCGCGTCCGGCCAGCAGCAGTCCGAGGAAGACGGCGGCGACGGCGAAGACCAGGGACAGTGTGAGATCGGAGACGTCGTAGCGCAGGATGTGGCCGGGAATGGAGATGCCCAGCAGGGAGACCGTACTGGCCAGCCAGACCCCGATCCCACCGATGGATACGGCGGCAGCGGCGATCCACACCGGCCGGAACCGCACCGAACGACGGCCGTTGACCGCGCAGGCCAGGCCCACGAACATGCCGACCGCCGACACCCCGAAGGTGAGCAGGGTCAGCCAGTAGCCCATGGTGAACAGATCGACGGTCTCGACCGTCTCCGCGGCCAGCACCTCAACCATGCCGGGCGACTCCCTCGTATTCCTGGGCCTTCAGGCGGTTGATCGCGTATTCGGTGACGGCGGCCAGCGACTGCCGCACCTCTTTCGCGTCGCGGGCGTCGATATCGACGATCGGAACGCCCTCGCGGACCGACAACGCCTCGCGGAGTTCGGCCATCGCGAAACGCGGTGAGTTCGGGAACCTGTTGACCGCGATCAGGAACGGCAGCTTCCGGGCCTCGAAGAAGTCGACGGCCGCGAAACTGTCCTCCAGCGGGCGGGCGTCGACGAGCACCACCGCGCCGATGGCACCGCGGATGAGGTCGTCCCACATGAACCAGAACCGGCGCTGGCCGGGCGTTCCGAAGAGGTACAGGGTCAGGTTGCCGGGCAGGATGATCCGGCCGAAATCCATTGCGACCGTAGTGGTCTGCTTGTCCGGGGTGTCGTCGAGATTGTCGACGCCGTCGGAGAAGCTGGTGACCATGGCTTCGGTGCGCAGCGGCACGATCTCCGACACGGCTCCCACGAAAGTGGTCTTACCCGCGCCGAATCCACCGGCGACGACGATCTTGGTCGACGCGACGCGGGTATCGGTCTCCGCCGCGCCACCACCCTGGGTGCTGCTAAAGGGCTCGGAGTCCACGCAATGTCCTCTCCATAAGCGACCGGCGTTCGTCGTAACTCGCCTGCTCGGTCAAAGTCGAATGCACTCGCAGGTTGCCGTCCACGACGAGATCACCGATGACGACGCGGACCATACCGAGCGAGCGATCGAGATGTGCGGCGATTTCGGCGACCGACAGCTGATGAGTTCCGAGCCGGAGTATCTCGGCTCGGATGTCACCGGACGGCCAATCGAATTGTGCATGATAGGAGATGGTTTCGATAACCGCCTCCATCGGGAGATCGACTGCCGGCTCGGTCCGGCCGGCGGTGAGGGCATACGGGCGGACGCGTCCGGCCCGGCGTGGGTTGTTCGGCCGGGGCGGCGCCTCGAACCGATACGTACCGGTGTTGTACTGCGACGAACCGGGTCCGAAGTTCTGCGCGCCCGGGCCGTAGTTCTGTGCGCCGGGGCCGAATCCGGACCCACCGGTGTTGTAATCGGGCATACCTTGGCCGAATTGGGACATGGCGTTCAGACGGTGGATCGGGCAGTCGCGCTGACGACGGAACCGACACGATCGACCAGCAGGGCCATCTCGTAGCCGATCCGGCCGATATCGTGCTGCTTGTTGGCCAGAACCGCGATATGAGAGCCGTTGCCGACGCTCATCACGAGTAGGTAGCCGCGCTGCATCTCCACGATCGACTGCATCACCTTGCCACCGTCGAACAATTGGGCCGCACCCGTGGACAGGCTGGCCAGACCGGCGGTCACCGCGGCGAGCTGTTCCGCACGATCGGCGGGCAGATGAGGACTCACAGCTTGCAGCAGACCGTCCGCGGAGACCAGGACGGCATGGGAGACACCCGGAACGTCCCGGGTGAATCTGGCGACCAGCCAGTTGAGGTTCTCGTCCGTGCTGCTCTTCGGGTCGGTCATGCAAGCCCTCCGTCATTGTTCTGCGCGTCGGCCCGCCCACTGCGGACCCCGCTCAGGTGTCTGGTCAGATTGCTCCGGATCTCCACCGGATCCCGCGGGGCCTCGTCTTCGACGGGGGCCAGCCCGCCGGGTACGAGCTGCGCACCCGGCCTGCGGATGGGGAGCCCGTTCGCGGTCCTCGAGTCCGAACTCGGCTTGGCGGCATCCTCCGCTGCCAGCCAGCCGGAATCGGCGGGAGTGGTCCAGTCCTGGCGCGGCTGGTCCTGGGTGGTTGCCGGTTCGACCAGCCATTCCGAAACCATACGCTGGTAGATCGGGGTCGGGATCTCGCCACCGACCGGCTGCAGCCGGGAGGAGGTGGTCGTCGCCACCGGCTCGTCCCGGCGCGGCGCGGGGCGGCCGAACGGATCGTCGTGGTCCAGGTCCGCGCCCGGGCGCCGGATCGGCAACCCGGACCGGGCCGTATGCGACGGCGGTTCCACGTCGGCGAAAGAGCGCTGCTCGGTCGGTGGCGGGAAATCGACCGGCGGCGAGCCGGATCGGGTCTTATGGGTTTCCGACCACAATCCGGTCGGGGAATCCTCGGCCGGAGAGGTCTCCGGGACCGGATCGAATGCCGAGAAGGTATCCCGGTTCCCGTTCGGCGTATCCCCGCCCATACCCTGCGGTGCGTGCGTGGCCGGGCGGCGCTGCGGCAGGCCGGTGGACGTGGTGCCGAAGGTGGAGGCCGACGGGGCGGGGGTGAGCGGGCGCACCGCGGGCAGATCGGTTCGCGAGGTCCACGAATCCGACGGCGGCAGCGAGGGCAGATCGGGTACCGGCGTCAGTTGCCGCGGGGTGGCCGGCGGCTGGAGTTGCGGCAACTGCTCGAGATGCGAGGTCTGCTGCAGTCGCGGGGGTGGTGCCATGGACAGATCGGCGGTGAGGATGTTCGGGTTGTCGGGCCCGGTGTCGGGCGATACCAGCAGACCCGGCAGGTGCAGGCTGGCGGTGATACCGGGCTGCTGTGCCATGGTCGAGGTACGCCGCAGCCCGACGGTGATCTGATGGCGTTTGGCGAGCCGGCCCACCACGAACAGGCCCATCCGGCGGGCGGTTTCGATATTGATCTCACCACCGGAGGCCAGGCGCGCGTTCGCGGCCTGTAGATCCTCGGTGGCCATACCCAGTCCGCGGTCGGTGATCTCGATGAGGTACCCACCGTCGACCGCGCGGGAGACGGTCACCGCCACCGGTGTGTTGGGCGGGGAGTACCGCAGCGCATTGTCGATGACCTCCGCGAGCAGGTGTTCGATATCGACCGCGGGTTCACCGGCGACCACTCCGTCGGGCACATGTCCGATCTCGACCCGCTGATAGTCCTCGACCTGGGAAACCGCACTCCACAGCATATCCGAGAGCGGGACCGCGTCGAGCTGCCCGCGGCGCAGCGGAGTACCGGCGATCACCAGCAGATTGTCACCATTGCGCCGCATGCGGGTGGCGAGATGGTCGAGCCGGAACAGGTTCTGCAATCTTTGCGGGTTGTCCTCGTCGTGCTCGAGCTCCTCGATGATGCCGAGTTGCTGTTCGACGAGCGATTGACTGCGCCGGGACAGCGTTTCGAACATGTTGCCGATCTGCACGCGCAGACGTGCCTGTTCGGCAGCGAGATTCAGGGCCTGCTGGTGCATTTCGTCGACGGCTCGCGCCAGCTGGCCGATCTCCTCGGTGCCCTGGACACCGACCGGTTCGATCTCCGGGGTCTCGGCGCCACCGCGGACCTGTTCGAGTTCCTCGGGAAGGCGCACATGGGCCACTTCGAGTGCGTCCCGGCGCAATCGGCGCACCGGGACCACCAGGGTCCGGGCGACCGCGAGCGCGAGGGTCAGACCGCCCAGCAGCGCGGCGATGAGCAGCGCGGTCTCCCGCAGCGCGCTGTTCTGCGCGGAAACCGTCGCATGGTGCAGCGCACCGCTGATGGTGGCCGTCAGCTGGTCGGTGGTGACCTGGTACGCCTGGGAACTGGTATCCAGGGATTCGCGGGCGGCCGGATCGGTCATCGCGCCCTGGGTGCCCTGGCTGAAGATCGCCAGCCGGGTCTGCACCGCGTCCAGGAGCGGCCGCATATTGCCGGCCACATCCGGCATGATCTGCCCGTACTGGTAGATCATGGTGAGTTCGGCGCCACCGGAGGTGAGTACCCGGGCCCGCATCGCCGGATTGTCCTCGGCGGTGGGTGAACTGATCACCAGGCGCTGCGCGGTCAGCGATCGGCGCGCGTTCTGGATGGCACTCACCTGCAGAAAATAGCGCTGGATCGAGAGGTCCTCGACAGTGGGCGATTGCGCCAGGGCGTTACCGATCCGGACCGCGATCTCGTCGGCCTGATCGCCGACCATGGCCGGAGAACCGTTGCTGAGGCCGCTGCGCATGGTGCTGCCGAGAGTCAGTGCCGAGGAGAGCTCGCGAGATACCTCCGGCCGGATCCGGTTGGAGTCCAGTGCCCTTTCCAGCGCCTCGTGGGCCGTATCGAACCCGGCGAGGGCCGCGGTGGCCTGCGGCGCCCGGTTGTCGGCCCAGCCGGCGGTCGCGGTGACCGCCAAGTGCTCGGTGGCGGCGTTGTAGCCGACGATGGGCCCGATGATGCGGGACTGTTCGGTCGCGGCATCGAGCTGTTCCAGGGTGCGCAGCTCGTTGTTGATCCGTAGCACCGCGAAAAGGGTGGCCAGGACGACCGGCAGGACCAGGACGATGCCGACCTTGCGGGTGACCGACCAGTTGGACAGGCTGAATTGCCACGGTCGCGGTGTTTCCATCCGCCTCTGTCGCCTCCGCATCACGATCGACCTCTTTTTGGTGCGTGGCCGTTTCAGTTATGATTCACTGCACACCGAACCAACCGGAGGTCTAGTTTTTACCGATCGGAACATACCGTGCATGTTAGCGGTGGGCAATCGGGGCGTTCAGACGGTTATACCGCGAATAAAGCGGATGGGGAACAGGTTTCGTGGGATATCACAAGTCGGTAATGGTTCGTCCTCTTATCGGATGAATCCGCTGGTCGGGGTACTTGCCGGAGCGAACGCGCGGATCGCGTCCGTATTCGGTCGACCGTCCGGTTCCTTCCCGGGGTGGGGAAGTTCCGCTCGTAATTCGATGCGTCCACGATCCGGCGCCGGGAAAGTCGACGCGGCGAAACCGGTGGTCAGCGGACTCGCGATGCGGCGGGCCCTCTCAGTAGCCTCTCAGTCGCTGCCGTCAAACTGGTGGTATGCGGATTCTGGTGGTCGACGACGATCGTGCCGTGCGCGAGTCACTGCGCCGGTCGCTGACCTTCAACGGTTACACGGTCGATCTGGCGGTGGACGGTATCGACGCACTGGAAAAGGCCACCGCGGATCGCCCGGATGCGCTGGTACTGGATGTCATGATGCCCAGACTGGACGGGCTGGAGGTGTGCAGGCGACTGCGCAGCACCGGTGACGATCTGCCCATCCTCGTGCTGACCGCACGCGATTCGGTATCCGAACGAGTGGCCGGTCTGGATGCCGGCGCCGACGACTACCTGCCCAAACCGTTCGCGCTGGAAGAACTGCTGGCCCGGTTGCGTGCCCTGCTGCGCCGGCGTGCCCCGGATACCGGCGAGATCTCCGAGGCCATGCTCTTCGGCGATCTCTCGCTGGACCCGGTCACCCGCGAGGTCGCCCGGGGCTCGCGATCCATCTCGCTGACCCGCACCGAGTTCTCCCTGCTCGAAATGCTCATGTCCAATCCGCGCCGAGTGCTCACCCGCGGCCGCATCCTGGAAGAGGTGTGGGGTTACGACTTCCCCACCTCCGGTAACGCATTGGAGGTCTACATCGGCTACCTGCGCCGGAAAACAGAAGCCGACGGCGAACCCCGGCTCATCCATACCGTGCGCGGGGTCGGGTACGTCCTGCGCGAAACGCCTCCGTAAGCCCGGCCATGGCACGTAATTCCCGTTCGGCGGCCGAGAAGCATTCGGTCGCACCGCTCGGCGGGCCCTGGCCGGACGAGCCCGCGCCGATGCGCCCACCGACCCCACTGACCCGCACCGTCTCGCTGCGGTGGCGGGTCACCCTGCTGGCCGCCTCACTGGTGGCGATCTTCGTGGCGATCACCTCGATCGCCGCCTACGCCATGGTGGCCCGAGCCCTCTACGGGCAGGTGGACGCGCAACTACGGGCCCGTGCCGCCACCATGATCAGCGGCGATATCGACAATATGGCCTTCCAGTCGCTGGGTGTGGCGACACTGTTCTCCAACGATATCGGCGTCGCGCTGATCTATCCGCCCGCGGATGCGGAAGCCACCCAGCGGTCGAGTCTGCCCGCCTATATTCCGCCACAGCCGACCACGCCGCCGATCGGGACCGAGGAGATCGCGGTGGCGCAGGGCACGCGCGACTCATCGCTGCGCACCTACAACAATCAGCGGGTACTGGCCGAGCGGATGGACTCCGGCGTCACCCTGATCATCTCGCAGCGGCTGGAGCCGACCCGCGAAGTGCTCGACCGGCTGGCCTGGCTGCTGTTCGCGGTCGGTGCCTGCGGCGTGGTCCTCGCCGCCGGTGCCGGGACAACGGTCGGCCGGACCGGTCTGCGCCCGATCGCCCGGCTCACCGCGGCCACCGAACGGATCGCCCGCACCGACGATCTGACTCCCATTCCGGTGACCGGTGACGACGAACTCGCCCGGCTCACCGAAAGTTTCAATACGATGCTGCGAGCCCTGACCGAATCCCGGGACCGGCAGCGGCGGCTGGTCGCCGACGCCGGGCACGAACTGCGCACCCCGCTCACCTCGTTGCGCACGAATATGGAATTACTCATCGCATCCAGTCGCCCCGAAGCTCCGGCCATCCCCGAAGAGGATATGGCCGAACTGCGATCGGACGTGGTCGCGCAGATCGAGGAACTCTCCAACCTGGTCGGGGACCTGGTGGACCTGGCCCGGGAGGATGCCCCCGAAACGGTGTACGAGCGCGTGGACCTCGGCGAGGTGACCGAACGCGCACTCGAACGGGTACGCCGCCGCGGTGCGGTCGGCTTCGCCGCCGAACTACGGCCGTGGTTCGTCTACGGCCACGAAGCCGCATTGGAACGCGCGATTCTCAATGTCCTCGACAATGCGGCGAAATGGAATCCGCCCGGCGAACAGGTCCGGGTGGTGATGGCCGAAACCGGTCGCGGACTCCTGGAATTATCGGTCGACGACGCCGGGCCGGGTATTCCACCGGGCGAACGCGAGCTGGTATTCGAGCGTTTCTATCGCACCACCGCCTCCCGTTCCATGCCCGGATCCGGACTGGGCCTGGCAATTGTGAAACAGGTCGTGACCAAACACGGCGGCACGATAGCGATCGACACCTCCGAACGCGGCGGAGCTCTCATTCGCATCGTATTGCCGGGCGAAAACCCACCCCCCGACGAATACCGCCCCGAAACTGTGGACGGCGAATAATTTCGCTGGGCCGGATAATTGCCAGAATTTCGCGGTCGTGCCGGAATATAAATCGATACGGCGGGTTGGGGCAGCAACAATCGGGTGTAGGGCGTGGTGGTTCGGGCGGGCGACGACGAGCGCGCGGCGAGCTGTCGGTCATGGGTTCACGCGCGCGCGAGCTGGTATTCGAGCGTTTCCATCGCATGTCAGGCGCGCTCCCGAAGCTGGATGCGCTCTGTCCGTGGGGAGGGGGCTCGTGGAAGACGGACTGTTTGTGGAGGTGGGGCGGTGAGCCTTCTCGTCAGGTGGGAGGTGGGTTGCTGCTTGTGGGGTCGGGGCGGTGAGGTTGCTCATGGTGGAGTGGGGAAGTGAGCTTGTGGGGAAGTGAGCCTTGTGGGGAGGTGAGCCTTGTGGGGAGGTGGGCTTGCCTCGTGGAGGTGAGGTGAGTTCGCGCGTCAGGTGGGAGGTGGGTTCGCGCGTGGAGGTGGGGAGGTGAGTTCGCGCGTGAAGGTGGGGATGTAGACCTGCTTGTGGAGGTGCTGTGTTTTTGGCGCGCTGGCGCGCGCGGGGTTGAGGCCCCCGAAGTCTCGCCGTTCAGGCCTCGAGACTCGCGCCTTCGGCGCATGCGCTTCGAGGCCTGAACGGCGAGACCAAGGGGGCCTCGACCCCGCGCGCGCCAGCGCGCCAAAAACACAGCACCTTCCCAAGCAAGCCCGCAGAGAACGCTCTGCGACCTCGCGAACTGCGGTGATGCTCGCCACGTCCGTGGTGTGACCCGGCCGTGCCGGGTAGTCCTGTTGACGTACCCGCGCGTAGCTGTAACTATGGGAAACAGTTAAGCCCGATTCATCGACGAGAGGCAGTGACGATGACGTCTTCAGCCACCACGGTCTCCGACGACCAACTGGTCGCGCAGGCTCAGGAATACGCGGAGAAGCTGTTGCTGCTGTCGGAGGGCTCCGTCAACCGGAATTTCGATCCGTTCACCGATATCGACTGGGATCATCCCGACTTCGCCGCCGATACCCGGCCGGAGCGGTGGATTCTGCCGAAATCCGGGGATACGGTCGGTCGCCACCCCTGGTACGAGGCGCTGTCGCACGAGCAGAAGATCGCGCTGGGCAAGTACCGCCAGGCCAATGTCGCCAAGGTGGGTCTGCAGTTCGAAGCCATCCTGATCAGCGGCATGATGCAGCACATCTTCGGCCTGCCCAACGGTGACCCGGAGTTCCGCTATTGCTCTCACGAGATGATCGAGGAGCACAACCACACCCTGATGTTCCAGGAGATGGTCAACCGGATCGGCGTCGACGTTCCGGGGATGGGCCCACTGGTACGTCAGATCCGGCATATCGCGGTACCGGTCGCGGTCGCCTTCCCGAACCTGTTCTTCATGGCGGTGCTCGGCGGCGAGGAACCGATCGATCACATCCAGAAGGAAGTGTTGCGGTCCGGTGAGGAAGTGCACCCCATCATGCGCGGCGTGATGGCCATCCACGTGGCCGAGGAAGCTCGCCACATCTCCTTCGCCCACGAATTCCTGAAGAAGCACGTCCCGGAATCCTCGGCTCGTAACAAGTTCGTGCTGTCGCTGGCCATGCCGATCGTCATGTGGATCCTGGGCCGCGCCATCGTGACCCCGCCCAAGGCGTTCTTCGACGAGTTCGATATCCCGGACAGCGTGCGCAAGGAGCTCTTCTTCGGCTCCGACGACGCCAAGCAGACCTTCAGCGACTACTTCGGTGACGTTCGCGCTCTCGCGAAGGAGATCGGCCTCATGAATCCGGTCGCCAGGCGGGTCTGGAAGGCGCTCGGTATCGACGGGCACACCACCCGGTACCGGTCCGAGCCGTTGCGCGCGGTCTCCGGCAAAGCGGCCTGAGCGGCGGTAGTACCTCCATGCCCTACGTCGTCACCCAGTCGTGCTGTAGCGACGCGTCCTGCGTGTACGCCTGCCCGGTCAATTGCATCCACCCCACCCCGGACGAACCGGATTTCCGGACCGCGGACATGCTCTATGTCGATCCGGCCGCGTGCGTGGACTGCGGGGCCTGTGCCTCGGCCTGTCCGGTGGACGCCATCACGTCCTCGAAGAAACTCACTGCGGAGCAGCAGCCGTTCATCGAGATCAACGCCGATTTCTACCGGCAGTCACGGCCGCGTCCGCTGCTGGCGCCGCCGGTTCCGGCACCGGCGATCGACACCACCGAGCGTGGACCGCTGCGGGTCGCGGTGGTCGGTTCCGGGCCGTCCGCGATGTACGCGGCCGACGAACTGCTCACCCGGCCCGATGTGCGGGTCACGGTTTTCGACCGGTTGCCCGCTCCCTACGGCCTGGCCCGCTACGGCGTCGCACCGGACCACACGAAGACCCGGCAGGTCGCGGAGCTGTTCGATGTGATGTCGCGGCAGCCCGGTTTCGGCTCCTACTTCGATGTGGAAGTGGGCAAACATATTTCGCACGAGGAACTGCTCGCCTACCACCACGCCGTGGTCTACGCGGTCGGCGCGTCCACCGACCGCAAACTGGGTATCCCGGGTGAGGGTCTGGCCGGAAATGTGTCGGCGACCGATTTCGTGGCCTGGTACAACGGGCATCCCGATCACCAGCATCACGAATTCGATCTGTCGCAGCACCGGGTCGTGATCGTCGGCAACGGCAATGTCGCGCTCGATGTCGCCCGCATCCTGACGACCGATCCGGAAGAACTGGCGGGTACCGATATCTCACCGGTCGCCCTCGACGCGCTGCGCCGCAGCGCCGTCCGCGAGGTCGTGGTGCTGGGTCGGCGCGGCCCCGCCGAATCGGCGTTCACGGTTCCCGAATTCGTCGGGCTGCTCGGGACCGATGTGGATATCGTCGTCGACGGTGATATCCCGCCGGCCGCCGCGGACCGGCCCTATCAGGTCGAACAGAAACTGAAGCTGCTACGCGGGGTGGCCGAACGGCCGATCGGGCAGCGGCGGCGGATCGTCTTCCGTTACCGGAGCGCTCCCGGCCGGATCCTCGGCCCGGATACCGTCACCGGTATCGAGGTCGACCGCACCGAACCGGTGACCGGGGCCGACGGTCGCGTCGGCGCGGTGGCCACCGGCGATCTCGACCTGCTCGAGACCGGTCTGGTACTCACCTCGGTCGGTTACCGGGGTGTGCCGACGCCCGGCCTGCCCTTCGACGAGCAGCGCGGAGTCATCCCGAACCAGGCCGGCCGGGTTCTCGACGGTACGGACGGCGCGGTGTTCCCGGCCACGTATGTCACGGGCTGGATCAAGCGTGGGCCCACCGGTTTCATCGGCACCAACAAATCCTGCGCTCAGGAGACCGTGCGGCAATTGGCCGACGATTTCAATGCCGGCCGCCTGCCCGCGCCCGCCGGAAGCGCGGACGCTTTCGACCGGCTGTTGCGTACTCGTCGCCCGCAGGCGCGGGCCGCGGGGGCGGTGCTGCGGCCCGCGAAATCCGGGCGAGGTTTCTTCAGCCGGGCCTGATCGCCTTCCGCTGTGACCCGTGCCGGACGGCGGCCCCGGCGGACCCGGTAGACCGGCCGCGCGCCGGGGCTCCGCCGCGACGATGTCAGCGGAAGTCGGCCGCATGGTCCTGCGCCCATTGCGCGAACGCGCGACCCGGCCGGCCGGTGATCTGCTCGACGATCGTCGACACTTCGGGCGGTGCCACGGTTCCCGCCCGCCATCCGGCCAGGACCGCCTCCACTCCGATGGCGGGCATGGTGGTGCCGAGGTCGGCCCGCGCCTGTTCGACGGATATCTCCTCGACAGAGATCTCCCGGCCGGTCGCTGTCGCGATATCGGCGACCTGTTGCCGCAGTGTCGATGCCGCGGGGCCCCACACGGGATAGGCCCGGCCCTGATGCCCCGGCTCGGTCAGGGCGGTGACCGCCAGTGCCGCCAGGTCTTGCTCGTGTACCGGTGCCGTCTGCGCTTCGGGATACGGCATCCGGACGACGCCCTCATTGCGGATGGACTTCTGCCACCACCACAGGGAGTTGGTCGCGAACATGCCGGGGCGGATGAACGTCGAACCGACGCCGGAGTTCTCCAGGGCGGACTCGACGTCGGCGTGCATTCGCGCGATCGGGTTGTCCGCGGCGTTGCTCTGCGTGATCGCGCCGGAGGACAGGAGGACCACCTGCTGCACGCCGGCGTCGCGGGCCGCCGCCACGAAACCGGCGACGCCCGCCGGGACGGCGTAGAGGAATACGCGTTCGGCGCCGTCGAGCGCGGCGGGCAGGGTTTCGGGGCGCTCCAGATCGGCTGTCACGATCTGTGTCCCCGGCGGGAAGCCGCCCGCGCCGGGCTCCCTGCTCGCCGCCCGGACCTGTTCGCCTCTGTCGACGAGTCCCGCCGCGACGTGGCGGCCGACATTACCTCTGGCTCCGAAAACAACTGTGACCATGGCAGCAGCTTAGATCTGGGGCTTACCAAGAGTAAGTACATACCTCGAGGTAAGCTCCGGGTATGGCGGTAGGCAAGCAGTTGGACGGGGTCACCTGGCCACTCACGAGTGACGCATTCAACAGTGACTGCCCCGCCCGTGAAGTACTCGACCACATCACCGGCCGCTGGGGTGTGCTGATCCTGACCGCACTGAGTGCCCGCTCCTTACGGTTCTCCGAGCTGCACGGGGTGATCGGCGGGATCAGCGAGAAGATGTTGTCGCAGACGCTGCGCACACTGGTACGCGACGGTCTGGTCGAGCGCGTGGTGGAGCCCAGCACGCCGCCACGGGTGCGTTACGAGATCACCGCACTCGGCCGGGGGCTCACCGAATCGTTACAGCAGCTCCTGGACTGGATCCGTCGGCACACAGCCGAAGTGGTGGCCGCCCAGCGTCGGTACGACCGGCAGGAACGCTGACCCGATCCGTCCCGGGTGCCCGTGGGTCAGCCCGGCCGATGAGCCGGGGCTGAGGCGAAACGTTTGGCGTACGAAGTGACCTGCGCCGTTTCGACCCGTTCGATACCGGGCAGTGCCGCGATCCGCTCGGTGAGATAGGTGTACAGCGACTCGGCGTCGCGACTTATCGTCACGGCGAACAGGTTGTGGCTACCGGTGGTCGCGCCGAGATAGGCCGTACCGGGATCCGCGGCCAGGTTCGCCGCGACCGACGCCGATCGGGTGGGGTGCACCGAGAGCCACAGCGCGCACTGTACGGAGAAGCCGAATGCCGCGGGCTCCACCTCGATATCGAAACGCAGCGCTCCGGCGGCACGCAGTTCGGTCAGGCGCCGACGTACCGCGGATTCCGACCAGTCCACCTGCCGCGCCAGGTCCGCGCAGGCTGCCCGGCCGTCGGCGGCGAGGGCGTGGAACAGCCGGTGGTCCAGATCGGTGAGCCGGATCGGCACCGGAGTGGCCGGATCGCTCGCCGGGATCCCGGCGAGCTGCTGGTCGGTGAGCGCGGAAGTGCGCCCGCGCCAGCGGTTGGCCATCAGCTGACGTAACAGCCGCGCAGCGGTGACCTCGACGATATCGGGGTGCCGGGAGAGGGCCGCCAGCGGCGGCGTACCGGTACCGGGAACACAGAAGACACAGACGATCTCGGTTCCGGCGGACAGCTCGGTCACCCAGGCGGTGTCCTGCCGCGCGGCCAGGGCCCGGGCGACCCCGGCGGCCCCGGCCGGCCGGACCCGCAGGCGTACGAGCCAGCGCGCTTCCGCGGCGAGATGACGATGTGGCACCGCGCTGACACGGAGCGCTCCGGTGGCCCGGAGGCGCCCGAACCGTCGGGCCACGGTGCGGTCCGAGATATCCAGGACGGCGGCGATCCTGCTGAACGGCGCGCGCGCATCGACCTGGAGAGCGTGCAGGAGACGCTGGTCTACCACGTCGAGCATGACCGGATCCACCACAACAGGATAGATGCGTGCCGGAATCCGGCGTGATGTGCGCAGCCGGGTGACCGGATGCGGACGGCACCGCAGTATCGCTTCATGACCAGTACTGTTCACGGTATCCACCACACCGGGCTCGTCACTCGCGACCTCGACGGCCTGACCCGGCGCTTCGAATCGTTCGGTTTCACCTCGAGTCCGCGATCCAGGCATCTGCTCAGCGAGCGGCCCGGCGAGCCGCCGGTATACGGCTGCACGGCCAACCAGTGCATCTTGTTCGGCGACTCCTATATCGAGCTACTGGGCATCGTGGACGATTCGGCCCCGGACCCCTGGCACACCGCGCGGATGGGGGAGGGCTTCCGGCTGATCAATTTCGAAACCGACGACGCGGCGGCCGCGTACGAGCGCCTGAACGGATCGCTGCCCCTCGGATCCGGGGTACTGGACCTGGAACGGGAGGTGGACACCGAAGACGGTACCCGGACCGTGCGTGCCCGCGCGGTGCATCTCGATCCGCGATCGACACCGGAGGGTTTCGTCGGTATCGCCCAGCATCTCACCCGGCAGTATGTGCACCAGCCCCGCTATCTCGAGCACGCCAACGGTGCCCGGGGACTGGGCTCGGTGCTGATGGTGGCCGCCGACTCCGACTTCGAGGCGATCCTGGACCGTTATGCCCTGCTGCTCGGCGCCGAACCCGGTCGCGAAGGACCCGGGGCCGTGCTGGAATCGGGGGGCGCGCGGCTCGTGATCGTCCGCGCATCCGACGCCGAGCGTGTGCTGCCCGGGGAACCTGTACCCGGGGGCTCGTATCCGGCCGCGATGACGATCGTCGTCGACGATCTCGGGCGGGCCCGCCGAGCGGTCGAGAGCGGGTCTGTCGAGACCCGCTCCACCGGGAACGGGTTCTTCGTCTCCGCGCGCGACGCCTACGGGACAGGGTTGTTCTTCACCACCGCCGGATGACCGCGCCGACATCGTGCTCCGTCGGTGTGGACTGCGATCCGGTGTGCGAGCGGCCGTCTACGGGACACGTCGGTGCGTGCCCGTCGGGGTGCCCGCAGTCGGGATCATTCGCCGGCGAGCCGCTCGTTCACCAGTTCCAGCGCCGCGCGTACGACGACTCGATCCTTTTCCTTCTCCGCTTCGGTGAGGAGGGTATAGGGCAATCGCTGGTCGGCGGGCGCCCGCTCGTGGTTCCGGTCCAGCCAGGCGATATGAACACGTTCGCTCGCGCCTTCGAGGAACTCCGTGGTGCCCGGGTCACGCCCGGCGAGGTATTCGTCGAGCACCAGATCGATCGCCACCTTCGCTGATTCGTAGTTATCCCTGCGGAAGTCGAAAGGCAGGTCACGATAGGCGGTTCGGACGAGGTACACCTGATCGATGTCGTGTTCGCTGATCCATTCGAGGTCGTGGATCACCGTCTTCGGTGGTAGATCGGCTCGACCCTTCTCGCTGAGCCGCTCGGTACGTCACTTCTCGTGTAAGCGCGCAGCCAGTTCATCGAACAACTCGTAGGATCGCGCCTTCAGCTCCTGCGCCGTGGGCCCTCGTCGCGGCTGCCGGGTGATCTGGGCGAGGTCGCGGCGGCCGCCGGGTTCCACGTCCGGAACCGAGACGGCATCGCGGCCCACCCCGGGAAGTCTTCCGCTCGCCGTATGCGCGATCTCGCCGACTGTACGGATCCGGGCCCCGATCGCATGTGCGGCGCTCCGGGTGATGACCTGCAACTTCTGCAGTAATTCTGTGAGCTGGTACGGCTTCCCGACCATGCCGGTCCTCTCGGTGACGCCTCTGTGGGCGGCCGACCACAGCGACCGCCGAGAACCGTAGCGGTACGAACAGCACAGTCCGCCGCCCGGGAACCCACCCTGCGTGCGCCGGAATTCGATGGAGTCGCGGTCGGGATGGCGACCGGCAGCGCCGCGTAGTCGGTGAATCACACGGCTATCGGGCAGTTTTCATCATTCCGGGCCCGATGCGGCAATGACACGCGCTGCGCTGTGTCGTCGAATCCTTCGATAGTAGCTATCGATCCGTTACCGGCAGGCAGTCACGGCCGTTCCCGAGAAAAGATGTCATCCGGCTTTACGTGCGGACAGGGCCGAGGACACGTAGTCGTCCTGTGTGAATGGTTGAATAATCGCTGCTCATGATGCTTTACCTGTGATGAGCAATTATGAACTTCCGGTCTGTTTTCATCGGAGTGAACGGGGAGTTGTTCCGTAACAGCACTTTTCATTGCCGATTGTTCGATCTGTCGACGGCTTTGCAGCTAATCTGTGGACGCTGTTTGGAAACGACCGCGCCCATGGCTCTTTCGGAAGGACGTGGTCTCGGTGCGTTGACGGGATAGCAAATTGACTTCTGGGCTGGGTATCAGTATCGGCACGGTGAACGTGGTCTCCGCACGTGTCGGGACACCCGACACGCGGCCGGTGACCCGGACACGGCGGACAGCCGTCGGATTCGACAGCGGCGGCACCGCGCGACTCGGCGGGATCACCCGCTTCTCCACGGCCGTCAGCGAATTCGCCGATCTTGGGCGGAATCCGGAAGCGGTGTACGTGGACGGACGGATCTGGGCACCGGCCACGATCTTCGCCTCGGTGGTACAGGGCCTGGTCACCGCCGAACCGGCCGCCGCGGTGGTGGTGACCCATCCCGCCGGGTACAGCCGTAAACACCTCGACCTACTCCGGCAGAGCCTGGATCTCGCCGGCGTGGGGCATGTCCAGCTGGTGCCGGAGCCGGTGGCCGCCGCGCACTGGCTCGATACCGAACACGGACCGCTGGACTCGGGTTTCGTCCTGGTCTACGACCTGGGCGGCAACAGTCTCGATGTCGCGGTGGTCCGGACCGGACCGGACTGGCCGCACCATCCGGTGGTCGGGCGTCCGGTCCGCTCCTACGAGTTCGGCGCCCGGCCGCTGGGCGCGATGATCGCTCGCTGCGCCGGCGACCGGGCCATCGGGCCGGCCGAGCCGGCCACCGGCGCCGTATCGCTCATGTCCTTCGTCGACCCGGAGGGGCTGCGCCGCGAGCATGTGCGCGATTCTCTGGAAGTGGTGCGGGCAGCAGTACGTTCGGCCGGAGTGGTGCTCTCCGATATCGATCGGGTGCTGGTGGTAGGTGGTGCCGCACGACCCCCACAGGTGGCCGAGACCCTCGCCGAACTCGGCCTGCCGGTGACCGTGGCCGCAGATTCCGGGCAGTGCATCGCGCTCGGTGCCGCCGCGATGGCCGCGGAGAGCGTGGCGCCGGCCGATCCCGGCCGGGTGAAGCATCCACCGATATTCTCGGGCGCCGCACTCTTCTCGGCGGTCGCCATGTCCGCGGCGACCATCCTGGGCAGCGGGCCGGCCGATACCGAACAGCCGGACCAGGACCGGATTCCGGTGCAGGATCCGGGGCCGGTGCTCTTCGAGATCCACGGCGAGGCGAAGGTGGAGCGGTCGGGTACCGGATGGACGGTGTCCTATGCGCCCCTGGGGCCGACGGCGCAGATCGCCCCCGCCGCGTCCACCCGGCCCTACGGCCCGCCCATGCCCGGTTCCGCGCCCGGGCCGGTCCGAGTGGCGCCGGGCGGGGCGGGTGGCTCCGGCGCCGGAACACACCACGCCCCGCAGGACGACCACCCGGAATCCGCTCCGCATCACGATGATCCCGCCCGATTCGGCGGTTCGCCGTTCGGGAGTCCCGGCGTGCTGCTTCCGCCGCGCACGGTCCCGGACCCGGCGCAGCCCCTGCCCGGAGACGAGGGGGCCGGCCACCCCGGTCCCGGCGATTCACCGGGCGGCACCGGGCCCGGTGGGGGCACCGGCGGTCCGTCCGGCGGCGGCGTGCCGGGCAACGGGTCTCCCGGTGTGCCCGATATCCCGGGTGTGCCCGACGCTCCCGGTGCGCCCGATATCGGGATCCCGGGCTCGACGCCGGACCACGGCGAAGACTCGGCGGGCGGGGGCTGGTCCGGCGGGCTGCCGGGCGGATGGTCGCCGCCGGGCCGGGCCGATTCGGATGACGGTGGCGACCCCGGCGGTCCGTCCGGCGGCGACGGTTCCGGCGCTGCCGGCGGCGGTGGCGAGAGCGGTGGGTCCGCTTCCGGGCCCGCCGCGGGGTCCGGCGGCGCAGATTCCGGAACCGATGACAGCTCGGGCGGTCCCGCATCCGGACATTCCGGAGCCGCCGACTCCACGGGCGGGTCCGACGGCGCCGGTGGTTCGAACGGT
This sequence comes from Nocardia sp. NPDC001965, assembly GCF_053594175.1. NCBI lineage: Bacteria > Bacillati > Actinomycetota > Actinomycetes > Mycobacteriales > Nocardiaceae > Nocardia > Nocardia sp. NPDC001965. The sequence goes on along the minus strand of NZ_JBSFDZ010000015.1, from coordinate 116,541 downwards.
TTCGGCGGTTCGAACGGTTTCGGTGGTCGTACGGGGCCCGGCGGGTTCGGTCGCGATTCGGATTCCGGTCCGTCCGGCGGCTCGGTTTCCTCCGGAGATTCACACGACGGTGGCTCGACAGCTGGTGGCTCGAAATCCGGGGGCTCGAAATCCTCCGGTGGTGACGGCGGATCGTCACGCGGCGGGAACTCGCGTGGCGGGGCCGCCCGGGGCGGATCGCACCACTGAGCGGTCGTGCGCAGGCCCGGCCGGGTGGCCGGTTCCGGAAAACCGCGTGCGAGCAGGTGGCCGGGCGCGGCACAATCGATCGGGTGGACACTGACGGGGGCCCACCGCGGCTGATCGCGCTCGATGTGGACGGAACACTGCTGCGAACCGGCGCTCGGGTGAGCGCCCGGGTGACCGCCGCGGTGCGTGCGGCTGTCGGCGCCGGTGTCCATGTCGTGGTGAGCACCGGCCGCACCGTGATCTCCACCCGGCCTGTCCTCGACCAGCTCGGTCTGGTGCAGGGCCATGCCATCTGCTCCAACGGCGCGGTGCACATCGATATCCAGCAGACCGTCCCGGTGGCGGTGCACCATTTCGATCCCGCGCCCGCCGTCACCGCATTGCGACAACTCTTCCCGGACATGATCTTCACAGCCGAACGGGTCGGTCAGGGCTTCTGGGCCACCGGTATGAGTCCGGGGGAGTACTACGCCGGCGGCGAATACGTCGTCGTCGACGATCACACCCTGGGCAGCGAACCCACACCGCGCCTGAACTGCTGGTGGCCCCAGGGCGCCCCGGACGAGATGCACCGGTTGCTGGAGGGCCTGGCATTGCCGGAGATCAGCTGGGTGTACGGCGAATTCGGGCCCTGGCTCACCATTTCCCGGCACGGAGTCTCCAAGGGCTGGGCACTGGAACACCTGCGCGGCCTGCTCGACATTCCGCGGACCGCCACCCTGGCCATCGGCGACGGATTCAACGATCGTGAGATGTTCGCCTGGGCCGGACATTCGGTGGCAATGGCGAACGCACCGGTGGAATTGCACGGTCTGGCCGACGAGGTCACCGATGATGTCGAGGCCGACGGGGTGGCCACCGTGCTGGAACGCTGGTTCTGATCTCCGGACCGCGCATCGGGTGCCCGGGTCTCCGGGCGGGAACAGAAGTTATCAGGCCGACAGCGGCAGGGCGCGGGTGAGCGCGTTGTCGTAGCGGTCCCAGACGATCTCGGCGAGGGCCGGGTCCGGGCCGAGAACTCCGGCATGCGGGAGCAGCGGTTGCTGACCGCGGAGCCGGTCGATGAGCCGGCCGGGGGCGAGGAACCAGGGTGCGAGCAGGAGCCGGTCGGCGCCGCGGGCCCGCAACCGGGCCGATGCCCGCGCGAGAGTGGGTTCCGCGGTGGCGAAGCATATTTCGGTGCGAATACCGGTGCGGGCGGCGAATTCACCGGCCAGCCCGGCCGTCTTGCGGTTCGCGGCGGCCGATGACGATCCGACCGCGGCCAGTGCGATACCGAGCCGTTCGGGCTCGGTATCCCAACCGCGCGCCGCGCATTCCGCGTGGACGCGCGCGTGGAGGAGTCCGAGCAGGCGTGGGTCCGCGCCCAGCACCTGGGCCTGGGTGAGCTCCAGCCGGGGATGACGGGTGGTCGCGCTCGCCAGCAGCGCGGGCAGGTCCACCCGGGCATGGAACGCGCTGCCCAGCAGGAGTGGGACGACCACCGCGTGGGTCTCCCCGGCGGCGGCGATCGAGTCCAGTACCTGTCCGACCGCGGGCGCATTCAGATCCAGGAAGGCCAGGCGCGCCGGTGTCCCGGGACGTGCGGCCCGAACCTGCGCCAGGAGTGCGGCGACGGTGGCGGCGGACCGGGGGTCCCGGCTGCCGTGTGCCACCGCCACCAGCGTGGGACTGTCCGGCATCAGGCCTCGGTTCCGACCTCGACCGCCGTGAGCACATCGCCGACCAGGCCCGCCGCGAGTGTGTTACCACCCGCCGGGTCGATGAGCAGGAAACTGCCGGTGTGCCGGTTGGTCCGGTAATCGTCGGCCGCGATCGGTTCGGCGACCCGCACCGAGATCCGGCCGATATCGTTGAGCGACAGCGTCTCCGGGTCCGGTTCGGCGGCCAGGCGCTGTTCGTCGAAACGCTCGGTGAGCGCGCCGACGATCGCCTGGGTGGTGCGGGTGCCGTGCTTGAGCAGCAGCCGGGCGCCGGGACGCAGCGGTTTGTCGCCGAGCCAGCAGACGGTGGCGTCGAAGGTGTCCACCGGTTCCGGTGCGTCGGCCGGGGAAGCGAGGGTGTCACCACGCGAGATATCGACCTCGTCGGCCAGTATCAGCGTGACACTGCGACCGGCCTGGGCGACGGCCAGTTCACCGTCGGGAGTGTCGATCCGTTCGACGGTGGTGCGGATACCGGAGGGCAGTACCACCACCTCGTCGCCGGGTGCTACCGACCCCGCCGCGATCTGACCCGCGTATCCGCGGTAGTCCGGGTGCTCCGGTGTCCGCGGCCGGATCACGTACTGCACCGGGAAGCGCAGGCCCACCGCATGGTCACCGGAATTGTCCGCATCCACGGGTACCGATTCCAGATGCTCGATCAGGGACGGGCCGCTGTAATACGGGGTCCGGTCGGAGCGGGTGGCGATATTGTCGCCGTTCAGTGCCGAGACCGGAATCTCCAGTACGTCCTCGTCCGACCAGCCGAGGGTCCGGGTGAGATGCGAGAACTCCGCCGAGATCTCGGCGAAGACCTTGGCGGCCGCGGCCTGCTGCGCCTGCTCGCTGGGCTCGTCCCCGCCGATGAGGTCGATCTTGTTGACTGCCAGCACCAGCTTCGGCACGCCCAGCAGTGCCAGCACCGCGGCATGGCGGCGCGTCTGCTCGATAACCCCCTTGCGCGCGTCCACCAGCAGGATCACCAGTTGGGCGGTGGAAGCGCCGGAGACGGTGTTGCGGGTGTACTGCACATGTCCAGGGGTGTCGGCCAGGACGAACGACCGCTGCGGGGTCGCGAAGTAGCGGTAGGCGACATCGATGGTGATGCCCTGCTCCCGTTCGGCTCGCAGACCGTCCACCAGCAGCGACAGGTCGGGGGTGGACAGGCCCTTGTCCACCGACGCCCGGGTCACCGCGTCGATCTGGTCGGCGAGCACGGATTTGGTGTCGTAGAGCAGACGTCCGACCAGGGTGGACTTGCCGTCGTCGACAGAACCGGCGGTGGCCAGCCTCAGTAGGTCGGACATATCAGAAGTAACCCTCTCGTTTGCGGTCTTCCATGGCGGCTTCGGAGACCCGGTCGTCACCACGGGTCGCGCCGCGTTCGGTCAGCCGGGAAGCGGCGACCTCGGCCAGGATGGCCGCGTTGTCGGCGGCGTCGGACAGGATGGCGCCGGTGGTGGAGCCGTCGCCGACGGTGCGGTAGCGCACCGAACGGGTCTCGAGGACCTCACCGTCGTTCGGGCCACCCCAGCTGCCGGGAGTCATCCACATGCCGTCGCGCTGGTACACCGGACGCTGGTGTGCGTAGTAGATGGTGGCCAGTTCCACGTTCTCCCGCGCGATATAGCGCCAGATATCGAGCTCGGTCCAGTTGGACAGCGGGAACACCCGGACGTGCTCGCCCGGAGCGTGCCGGCCGTTGTACAGGTTCCACAGTTCGGGTCGCTGCCGCTTCGGATCCCACTGGCCGAAGGCGTTGCGCAGCGAGAAGATCCGCTCCTTGGCGCGGGAGCGTTCCTCGTCGCGGCGGCCGCCACCGAAGACCGCGTCGAAGCGGTTGTCGGTGATGGCGTCCAGCAGTGGCACGGTCTGCAGCGGATTGCGGATACCGTCCGGGCGTTCGGTGAGGCGGCCGTCGGCGAGGTAGTCCTCGACGCTCGCCACGTGCAGCCGCAGACCGTACTTCTCGACCACGTGATCACGGAACTCGAGCACCTCGGGCAGGTTGTGCCCGGTGTCCACGTGCAGCAGTGCGAACGGCAGCGGTGCCGGCCAGAAGGCCTTGAGTGCCAGGTGCAGCAGGACAGTGGAGTCCTTACCGCCGGAGAACAGGATCACCGGGCGTTCGAATTCGCCCGCGACCTCGCGGAAGATATGGATGGCTTCCGATTCCAGTGCGGCCAGGGTATCGAAATCCGAGAGCCCGATGGAGCGTTCGGTGGTGAATACATCGGTCATGCTGTGTCCTTTTCTGCATGCCCGAGGGGCCCTACGTGGTTACGCAAGCTGCCGCCTCCGGGCCCTGACTCGGTCATGCGGTGTGCAACCCACATTCGGTCTTGGCGAGACCGGCCCAGCGGCCGCTTCGCGGATCGGAACCCGGCTCCGGCTTCCGTGTGCACGGAGCGCAGCCGATGGACGGATACCCTTCCTCCACCAGGGGATTGACGAGAATCGAATGCTTCTCGATGTAGTCCTGCATCTCGTCGTCGGACCAGGGTGCGATCGGATTGATCTTCACCAGCCCGAAGCCTTCGTCGAAGGAGATGAGCGGCGCGTTGGCGCGGGTGGGTGCCTCCACGCGGCGGATACCGGTGACCCACGCGTTGTAGGGCGACAGCGAATTGCGCAGCGGCACGACCTTGCGCAGGCGGCAGCATTCGTTCGCGTCCCGGGCGAACAGATCCTTGCCCAGCAGCGCGTCCTGTTGATCCACCGTCTGCTCCGGGCGGGCGTTCACCACATTCACCCCGTACACCGCTTCCACGGCGTCGCGGGTGCCGATCGTCTCGGCGAAGTGGTAGCCGGTATCGAGGAACAGCACGTCGACGCCGGGCCGGACCTCGGCGGCCAGCTGGACCAGCACCCCGTCCTGCATATTCGACGCGACGATATAGCCGGTGCCGAAGTTCTCGTCGGTCCAGCGCAGCAGCTCGGCGGCCGAGGCGTGCGGGCCGAGTTCGGCGGCGCCGCGTTCGGCCAGGGCCTTCAGTTCCTCGGTGCTCAGTTTGGCCGGCAACTGTTTCTGCTCGGTTGTCACAGTGGGTTCTCCCGTCACCACGCTCGCGGGTTTCATCGCAGATCGGCTTCCTCGGCGCGAACGGCCCACTGTGCGAACCGTTCCCCGCCTTCGCGGTGTTTGACGAAATTGCGGACCACGCGCTCGATGTAGTCACCGAGTTCGGCGCTGGTCACTTTGTGCTGACGCAGTTTGCGTCCGAAGGCGCTGTCGAGGCCGAGGCTGCCACCCAGATGAACCTGGAAGCCCTCGACCTGATTCCCGTCGCCGTCGTCGACGAGCTGGCCCTTGAACCCGATATCGGCGATCTGCGACCGGCCGCAGGAGTTGGGGCAGCCGTTGATATTGATGGTGATCGGTACGTCGAGCTCGGCGTTTATATCGGCCAGCCGCTGTTCCAGCTCCGGGGCCAGCACCTGGGAGCGTTTGCGGGTCTCGACGAAGGACAGTTTGCAGAATTCGATCCCGCTGCAGGCCAGCAGATTGCGTCGCCAGACCGAGGGGCGCGCGTGCAGGCCCAGGGGCTCCAGTTCGGCGATGAGTTGCTCGACCTTGTCGTCGGCGATATCGAGCACGATCAGTTTCTGATAGGGCGTGAACCGGATCCGGTCCGAGCCGGCCCGCTCGACCGCGTCGGAAACCTTCGTCAGGATGCTGCCCGAGACGCGGCCGGCGATGGGGGAGAAGCCGACGGCGTTCAGGCCGTTGCGCAGCTTCTGCACCCCCACGTGGTCGATCGGGCGGCTCGGCTGCTCGGGCGCCGGGCCGTCGATCAGCTTGCGCTTCAGATACTTTTCCTCGAGGACCTCGCGGAACTTCTCGATACCCCAGTCCTTGATCAGGAACTTCAGCCGCGCCTTGGTGCGCAGGCGGCGGTAGCCGTAGTCCCGGAAGAGGCTCACCACCGCCTCCCAGACCTCGGGCACCTCGTCCAGCGGCACCCACGCGCCGACCCGCTGGGCCAGCATCGGGTTGGTGGACAGTCCACCGCCCACCCACAGGTCCAGGCCGGGTCCGTGTTCGGGATGCTCGACGCCGATGAACGCGACATCGTTGATCTCGTGCACTACATCCTGCTGGCCCGAGATCGCGGTCTTGAACTTGCGCGGCAGGTTGGAGTACTCCTTCTTGCCGATATAGCGACGCACGATCTCGTCGATCGCGGGCGTGGGGTCGAGGATCTCGTCGAGCGATTCGCCGGCCAGTGGGGAACCGAGCACCACGCGCGGGCAGTCGCCGCAGGCCTCGGTGGTCTGCAGGCCGACCGATTCGATCCGCCGCCAGATCTCGGGAACGTTCTCGATCTCGATCCAGTGGTACTGGACGTTCTCGCGGTCGGAGAGGTCGGCGGTATCGCGGGCGAATTCGGTGGAGATGCCACCCAGTGTGCGCAACTGCGCGACGTTCAGGGCGCCGCCGTCGCACCGGATCCGCATCATGAAGTACTTCGCTTCGAGCAGATCGATGTTCTCGTCACCGGTCCAGGAGCCGTCGTACCCCTGCTCGCGCTGGGTGTACAGACCCCACCAGCGGAAACGGCCACGCAGATCGCCCTTGTCGATACTGTCGAAGCCGTTCTTGGAATAGATGTTCTCGATCCGCGACCGGACGTTGAGCGGGTTGTCGTCCTTCTTGGACTGTTCGTTCGGGTTCAGCGGTTCGCGGTAGCCGAGCGCCCATTGGCCCTCGGCGCGACGGCGGACCGGTTTGCCGGTGCGGGCGCGCGTGGGCCGGGCGGCGGGGGCCTCGGCCTTCGCGGGGGTGGTGGCGTCGGTGCTCGACGTCATGAAGTCGCTCCTGCTGGGTTGGGCTTACGTCCGTGCTGAGGGCGCGAGGGGCTGACTCGCGCCCGCGGTGTCAGCGGGCCGAAATCCTCGAATCGGAAATGCCGGGAATCCGGGAAGGGCGCAGCTGAGCTACCGGGCGGAACCGGGCAGACAACAGGCGCTGCAGACGCGCTTGTAGTCGACGTGGCGACGTGCCACAAGTCGTACTCCGGATGCGCGCATGCGACCCATTGTGCCATGCCGATGCTCGCGTTCTGACCGCCCTACCAGTATTTCCCGCGAACAAGCGGGAAATTCCCAGGTTCACCGGGTCTATTTGTGACGGCTGTCATATTTCCACCGGCGGGGGTATCCGGACGCGCGATCGGCGGCGCCGGCGGTGAACCCCGGGGTTGACCTGAAGTTCGGTCGAGGTTGCAAGCTCTGCCTCATGACGATCGAAACCACGCAATCCGGTCACCGCCCGGCCGACACCGATGCCGCCACCACCGCTGTCCACGCCGTGGTCGCCGCAGTGGCCCGCGCCCAGGCCGACGAGGACATCGACGCATTCGCCGCTCTCTTCCGCGATGACGCCGTCTGGACCACCGGCCACGGAAAGCGGCTGTACGGAAGGAGTGCCATCGCCGAGTTCACCGCACAGGTGCTGCCCGGGGCGAGCGCTCACGGGCACGCGACCTATGAGGTCGAACACATTCTGTTCCTGCGACCCGATGTGGCCGCGGTGAAGGTGCGGCAGCGCTACTTCGACACCACGGGCGCGCTCACCGGCGAGGGAACGCCGATGTATGTCATGACCGAGGAGGACGGTCGCTGGGTGCTCACCGCGAACCAGAACACCCCGATCGTCGAGGGCTGATCCGCCCACGGTCACACTGGAGGGGTGAGTCCCGCCGCCACCACCACGCCGCACACCGACGTCTCCGCTCCGGTGCTGCGCGATTTCGGCGGCGGGCCCTTCGGTATCTACGTCCATGTACCGTTCTGCGCGACCCGCTGTGGTTACTGCGACTTCAACACCTACACCGCCGGTGAACTCGGCAGTTCGGCCTCGACACAATCGTGGGCGGAGGCGCTGCGCGTGGAGCTGGCGACCGCGGCCCGGGAGTTCGCGGCGCTGCCGTCGGCGACACCGCCGGTGACGACGGTCTTCGTGGGTGGCGGCACCCCCTCGCTGCTCGGCGGCGACGGTCTCGCGGGCGTGCTCGACGCGATCCGCGCGGAGTTCGACCTCGCGCCGGACGCCGAGGTCACCACGGAATCGAATCCGGAGTCGACCTCGCCACAGTTCTTCGAGCGGATCCGCGCGGCCGGTTTCACCCGTATCTCGCTCGGAATGCAGTCGGCCGCCCCGCACGTCCTGGCCGTCCTGGACCGCACCCATACCCCGGGCCGTCCGGTCGCCGCCGCCCGGGAGGCCCGGGCAGCCGGATTCGACCACGTGAACCTCGATCTGATCTACGGAACCCCGGGTGAACGCGACAGCGATCTGGACGCGAGCCTGGACGCGGTACTCGAGGCCGGGGTCGACCATGTCTCGGCCTATTCGCTCATCGTCGAGGACGGGACCGCGCTGGCCCGCCGGGTGCGCCGCGGCGAACTCCCCGCCCCCGACGACGACGTCCTCGCCGCCCGGTACGAGCGGATCGACGCACGGCTCGAAGCCGCCGGGCTCAGCTGGTACGAAGTGTCCAACTGGGCGGCCGGTGACGCCGCACGATGCCGGCACAACCTCGGTTACTGGGACGGTGGCGACTGGCTCGGCGCCGGGCCGGGTGCGCACAGTCATCTCGGTGGTGTGCGCTGGTGGAATGTGAAGCATCCCGCGCGCTATGCCGACCGCGTCGCCGGTGGCGGCCTACCCGCGGCGGATTGGGAAGACCTGACCGACGCCGACCGCTACCTCGAGCGCGTCATGCTCGCCCTGCGGCTGCGCACCGGTCTGCCGCTCGCCGATCTGGATACGGCGGGTAACGCCGCCGCGCGCCGTATGGCCGCGGACGGTCTGGTCAGGGTCGACGATGATCGGCTGGTCCTGACCGCACGCGGGCGGTTGCTGGCCGACGGGGTCGTCCGGGATCTGGTCGGCTGATCGCCGGCGCTGCGCCGGTCATTCGAAAAGTGCGTAGTACAAGCACAACCCACCGAGGACCAACGTCAGTGCACCGACCACCGCCGCCACCACGCGGTAGTAGCGCCAACCCGGGAACGTTTCCCGCGGTTCGGGGCCCAGCGCGCCCGCGGGCACATTGTTCAGCGGCGACTGATAGTGGACGGTCGTGCTGTGCCCGGACACCACCGGGATCATCGCGTCCGCGAAGCCGAACTTGCCGGCGGGGACGGTGGCGAGCAGGATTTTGAACCCGACGATCCAGTGCGCGACGGTTCCGACCCGCACATGGTGGACGCCCGGGGGAACGGGGATATGCGTCGTCCCCCATGCGGCATCCGCGATCCGGTGGCCGTTCACCACAATGCGTGGTCCGGCGAGCCACCGGTAGCAATGCGGCGGCACCGTCCAGGCGAAATACCGCGCTTCCACAACTATCCCGGTAGGCCCGGGTACGGGGGTGTACAGCGGCACGGGCGAATCCGGAGTCGCATCGTAGGGCAGGATGAAATCGGGCGGGAGCATCGTGCCGCGATAGGGCTGCCCGGGAGTCACCGGGCGGACGGGGGGAGGCTGCGGGACAGCCCGCGGCACTTGTTGTGGATGTGGTTGCATGGTGATCCTGCGTTCGCTCAGCGGGGAAGGGATGGCCTGCCGGGGCGCCCGCCGATCTCGCGGACCGGCCGGCGTGCGGTGTGGACCGTTGTCGTCAGGCAGGTGCGGGGGCTTCTTCGGAACCGGTGATCTCGTTGAGGATCGCGGCCAGGGCATGCCGGATCGGCGTCATATCCTTGAGCGCCAATCCGAGTTTGGTGAGCAGTACCGAGACCCGGACCGATTCCACAGTGATCCGGTTGGCCGCTGCGAATGCCACAATCGGCGCCGAAGTACCCAGCGACAGAGCCAGTTCGATGGTCCATCCGATCAGCGCGCCGACCAACGCCACCAGGATGTCCTGGACCATGGTGCGTACCGCGTCGACGATTTTCTGGGCTTTCTCCATCATGGTGGCGAGTCCGGCGGCCGCGGCACCGGCCGCTTCGATCCGGTCGATGGCGGTCGCGGCGTAATTGCGGTAGGCGGTGGCAGTTTCACCGGACCACGCGGCGATGTCCTGGTCGACGGCTTTCTTCCAGTCCGCGCCGATTGCTGTCAGCTCTCCCGCGATCTCGGTCCACGTCGCCGCGTAGGCCTCGACCATATCCGGGTTGCCTGCCAGCGCGTCGAAACTGCGCCGCAGGTACTCGCAATGCTCCAGCATCCATCCCGCGATCTGGCCGCCGGCGAATCCGAACGGGTCGGCCCATGCCCCCCACGCTGTGAGTCCGACGTCGACCGCACCGAAAGCAGCGCTGAGATAGTCCTCTTTCCGTAAATCGGATACAACTTTCCACGCGTCGAACGCGACTGTGCCCTCCAACGCCCCCCACGGCCCGTCTTCGCCGTCGAGGCCGATATTGGAGAAGGTGAACAGCGTCTCCTGGAAGTACTGCTCGCGGAAGTTCGTGCCCTCGGCGATCAACGGATTGCCCTCGGGGGCGGCTTCGTCGCCGAACCCCGGCAGCGACTCGTTGAGCCAATCGCCCACTTGATTTGCCATCACAGCCCCCCGGTGGCGCCGTCGACGGTCGTCTGCAGTCCCTCCAGCGCCTTCGAGATCGCGCCGTCGGCGCCCTCGAACGAATCCGCGTCGGCGGTGAGCTTCTCGGGTACAGCGTTCACTGTGCCGGTGAGATCGCTGATCGCCTGCACGGTGGCGGTGTGGTTATCGCTGAGCAGCCAGTCGACGATGGGCTTGGGGATCGCCCCGAAGCCGTCGTCGGCCGCGCTGATGTAATTCGCCGCTTCCAGCGCGGTACCGAGGCGCGCGGCGATCTGACCGATCGAGGTGGCGTGCTTGCGCAGGGCTTCGGGATCCACCTGTACGGGAATCGGATTCGACATCGCCGCCTCACACCAGCCACGAGGTGCGGCGATAGTATTCGCCTTCCTCGTCTTCGACATCGGGGATCAGCGACGAAGCAACCGGTAGTTGTTCCGGTGGTGCCGAGGGCCGCGGGGGCGCGGCTTCCGGCGCGACCGGGGGCCGGGGAGCCGGGGGTGGTACCGGTGACGGTGATGTCCGCGGTGGCTGCGGCGCGGCCGGTGATCCGGGCGGGACGGGATGCGGCGGCGGGGGCGGCTGCTGTGACCAGATGGGATCCGGCGCGGCGGGCGCGGTCGGGGAAGCGGACGCGGCGGTTTCCGGGGCGGCGTACCGGTCCTCGTACTGTTTGATGATGTTCGCGCCGATCGAGTCGTCGCCCACCACCTCGCGAATGGTGGCGGTCACCTCGCCGACCAGCGTTTCGCGGGCCCGGCGCAGACACTCCATCACCTCGGCCGACAACGCTGCCGGGCTTTTGCGGCGGATACCGTCGGTGAAGCGGATATCTGTCGGTGCACCGTTCGCGTCGACGACCACGACGACACTCTTGTCGCTGGAGGTGATCGTCACCGCCAATTGCGCCATCCGGGTCTGCACCACCTGGTAGCGCTGCGACTTGCGTTCCATCTCCTCGGCCCACCGGGCCAGGTCGGCGCCGCCCCGGGACGGATCATCGATCACGCGGAATTCCCCCCTCTGTGTATCTTTGATCATGCGGCTCCGACGCTAACATGCGCGCTACGACGGCACCGGGTGAATTCGTCCGGCGCAATTACACTGGGTAACGGACCCGGTGGTACGTGCGCCGGATCCACAGGACGCGGTGCGCCGGACGACCACATCGACGCGCGGCAAGGCTAGGAGGTGGGGTCGATGTCGAGCACCGAGGATCGGCGCTTCGAGGTCCTGCGGGCGATCGTCGCCGACTATGTCTCCACCAAGGAGCCGATCGGTTCGAAAACCCTGGTGGAACGGCACAACCTGGGTGTTTCCAGTGCGACCGTACGCAACGATATGGCCGTCCTGGAGGCCGAGGGTTACATCGCCCAGCCCCACACCAGTTCCGGCCGTATCCCCACCGACAAGGGTTACCGCCAGTTCGTGGACCGGATCGCCGAGGTGAAGCCGCTCTCGGTGGCCGAACGCAAGGCGATCATGCAGTTCCTGGAGTCGGGGGTCGATCTCGACGATGTGCTGCGCCGCGGGGTGCGGCTGCTGGCGCAGCTGACCCGGCAGGTCGCGGTAGTCCAGTACCCGACGGTCTCCGCGTCCACGGTGCGCCACCTGGAAGTGGTCGCACTGAACCCTGCCAGGCTGCTGCTGGTGGTGATCACCGACACCGGCCGCGTCGATCAGCGGATCGTCGAACTCGGCACCGTGGTCGACGACGAGGATCTGGCCGCCCTGCGCGGCATGCTCGGTGCCGCCATGGACGGTAAACGTCTCGCCGCCGCTTCCGCCGCGGTCGCCGAACTGCCCGAACAGGCACCACCCAAACTGCGCGATGTACTGATAAAGGTGTCGACGGTCATGGTCGAGACACTTGTCGAACATCCCGAGGAACGCCTCGTACTGGGCGGTACCGCCAACCTGACCCGCAATGCCGGGGATTTCGGTCTCCACGGCTCCCTGCGCAATGTGCTCGAAGCGCTGGAGGAGCAGGTCGTGGTCCTCAAACTGCTCGCCGCCGCCCAGCAGCCCGGCATGGTGACGGTGCGCATAGGCGAGGAGACACAGGTCGAGGAAATACGCGGTACCTCGGTCGTCACCACCGGTTACGGCTCCGCGGGCGCGGTCCTCGGCGGTATGGGTGTCCTCGGCCCCACCCGCATGGACTACCCCGGCACCATCGCCTCGGTAGCGGCCGTCGCCCGCTATATCGGCGAAGTACTCGCCGAACGCTGAATCGCCACCCGCTTCCCGCCCGCGAGAACTGTCGTGGGAACCGATCGCGTGTGCGATGGAACTCCCGCACCACCGATCGTCGAACACCCATCGCGCTGGAGGTTTGCCCAGCAGCCCGACCGGTGCATCAGCACGCATTGTCCTGCTCCGGATGGTCGACCTCAGTGGTCGGGCCCGCCCCGGTTCTGGAGCGACAGAGCGAAGGAGCGCAGCGACTGAGCGCCGGAGTGAAGAACCGGGGTCACGAGGGCCCGACCCCGCCCCGCCGGAGGCGGGGCAGGCAAACACAGCCTCGCTGTTACGCTCGTGTTCTCCGCCGATATAAAGTTGAGTCGACCAGACTAACCTCACGGGCGGGCGGCTCACCCATCAGGAGCCACGCGGCCGGCCTTGCGAGCCGGAGCCGTGGACAGCGACCAAGGACTAAGAGAACTCAAGTGGCACGGGACTACTACGGATTGCTCGGTGTGGGCAGGGATGCCTCCGACCAAGAGCTCAAACGCGCGTATCGCAAACTGGCTCGCGAACTGCATCCCGATGTGAACCCGGACGAGGCGGCGCAGACCCGGTTCAAAGAGGTCTCCGCGGCGTACGAGGTGCTCTCGGATCCGGAGAAGCGGCGCATCGTCGATATGGGCGGTGACCCGCTGGATGCCGGTGGCGGCGCGGGCGGTTTCAGTGGCGCCGGTTTCGGTGGCCTCGGTGATGTGTTCGAGGCTTTCTTCGGCGGGATGAGCGGAGGCGCCGGTGGTAACGCGCGCAAGCCGCGCGGCCGGGTGCAGCCGGGCGCGGATTCGCTGGTGCGCACTCGGCTGAGTCTGGCCGAATGCGCGGTGGGGGTGACCAAGCATCTGACCGTCGATACCGCCATCCTGTGCGATCTGTGCCAGGGGGCGGGTACCAACGGTAATTCCAGCCCGGTGCGTTGCGAGACCTGTGGCGGCGCCGGTGAGGTGCAGTCGGTGCAGCGGTCGTTCCTCGGCCAGGTGCTGACCTCGCGTCCCTGCCCGACGTGCCGGGGTGCCGGTGAGACGATCCCGGATCCCTGCCACAAATGTGGTGGTGACGGCCGGGTGCGGGCGCGCCGGGAGATCGCGGCGCCGATTCCGGCCGGGGTGGCCAACGGTATGCGGGTGCGGCTGGCCGCTCAGGGCGAGGTGGGTCCCGGTGGCGGGCATGCCGGTGACCTGTACGTGGAGATCGTGGAGCAGCCGCACGACGTGTTCGTGCGCGACGGTGACGATCTGCACTGCACCGTCCGGGTGCCGATGGTGGACGCGGCGCTCGGTACGACCGTGGTGATCGACACGATCATGGACGGCCCGACCGAGCTGAGTATCGGTCCCGGTACGCAGCCGGGGGAGATCTCGGTACTGCGCGGGCACGGGATGCCCCGCCTGCGGTCGAGCGCGCGCGGCGATCTGATGGCGCATCTGGATATCGTGGTGCCGAGCAAGCTGGACAGTAAGCAGACCGATCTGCTGCGTAAGTACAAGGGCTTGCGGGTCAAGGACAAGGCCGAGGTGATGTCGGCCCAATCCGAGCACAACAGCGGTTTGTTCGCCCGTCTGCGCGCCTCCTTCAGCGGACGCTGACCCGGTGGCCGCGACGGTCTTCTACCTCGACGAGATCCCGGAGCCCGGGGCTGTCGCGGTACTGGACGGCGCGGAGGGGCGGCATGCGGCCACCGTGCGCCGGATCCGGGCCGGGGAGGCTATTACGCTCTCCGACGGCCGGGGCGTGGTGGCGGAGACGGAAGTCGTTGCCGCGCAGAAGAATCAGCTCGATCTGCTGGTCCGGGACCGGCGGCGCGCGGTTCCCGCGTCGCCGGCGGTCACCGTGGTTCAGGCACTGCCGAAATCGGAGCGTTCGGAGCTGGCGGTCGAGTTGATGACCGAGGCCGGCGCGGATGTGATCGTGCCGTGGCAGGCTGCGCGCTGTGTCTCGAACTGGGAGGCCAAAGCGGACAAGGGTGTGACCAAATGGCGATCGGCGGCCAGAGCCGCCGCCCGCCAGTCGCGGCGCGCCTACATTCCCGAGGTCACAGCCCTGCAGCGCACGTCGGAGGTGGTGGACGCGGTCCGGGCCGCGACGGCGCGGGGCGCGGTGGTGGCGGCCTTGCACGAATCGGGCACCGCGACCTTCACGGGGCTCCCTTGGCGTTCCGCGTCGGCGGTCACTGTGATCGTCGGCCCCGAGGGCGGCCTCGATGAGGCAGAACTGGCCGCGTTGGCCGGGGCAGGTGCCGAAGTGGTGCGGCTGGGTCCGACGGTGTTGCGTACCTCGACCGCCGCCGCGGTGGCGCTGGGGGCACTCGGAGCGCTCACTTCGCGGTGGTGACGAGCGACCGGACATCCGGTGGTGCAGGTCTTCGGCGCGGTGGCCGGGCGAAATTCCACTGGGACCTGTCGGGGCCGGGAGTTAGACTCTGGGCAGCGACTCCCGTTCGCAACCAGTTCCACCAGCGGCGCGTCACCGCAGCTCCGAGACCGGAAAGCAGGCCATAGCGACTACGTGCGATCACAAGGCGATATCGGCGATCAGAACCCCTCCGCGGCCGGGGTCGGGGCCGCGGGGCCCGCGGCACGCACCGTTCGTTCCAGCATCGAGCTCGCTCCCGAATCGGTTTTCCCGTTCCTGGGCTCCGCCGACGAGAACCTCCGTGAACTGGAGAGTCTGCTCGCCGCGGATATCCATGTACGTGGCAACCTGGTCACCCTCACCGGGGCGGCGGGGGAGGTGGCGCTGGCGGAGCGGGTCGTGGAGCAACTGGTCGCGCTGACCGGCCGCAATCGGGTGATCACCCCCGAGGCGGTGCGGCATACCGTTTCGATGCTCACCGAGGGAAGTTCGGAAGCTCCCGCCGAGGTGCTGAGCCTGGACATCCTCTCGCGGCGTGGTAAGACGATCCGCCCGAAAACGCTCAATCAGAAGCGCTATGTCGATGCGATCGACGAGAGCACGATCGTTTTCGGTATCGGTCCGGCCGGTACCGGTAAGACCTATCTGGCCATGGCCAAGGCGGTGCAGGCACTGCAGACCAAACAGGTCAACCGGATCATTCTCACGCGTCCCGCGGTCGAGGCGGGGGAGCGGCTGGGGTTCCTGCCCGGCACCCTCAACGAGAAGATCGACCCGTATCTGCGGCCGCTCTACGACGCGTTGCACGACATGATGGATCCGGAGGCCATTCCCAAGCTGATGGCCGCCGGGGTCATAGAGGTCGCGCCGCTGGCGTACATGCGTGGCCGTGCTCAACCACTTTTCACCAAGGTGCTGACTCCGGAGGGCTTCCGACCGATCGGCGATCTGGAGGTCGGAGACCTCGTAATCGGTTCGGACGGCCGTCCCACCCACGTGCTGGGGGTTTTCCCGCAGGGCTCGAAGGAGATCTATCGGGTCCATACCCAGGATGGCGCATCCACCCTCGCGTCCGCGGATCATCTGTGGTCGGTGTACACGCGAGATGATCGTCGCCGGAACAAGCCCGCGCGGGTACTGGAGACGAAGGAGATGGTCGGCAATCTGCGTGCCGCGCACTGTCACCGCTATGAGCTCCCGCTGCTCAGCGAACCGGTCTGTCTCCCGGCTCGCCCGGTCCCGATGGACCCCTACGCGCTGGGTCTGCTCCTGGGCGACGGATGCCTGACCGGTAGCACGACACCCGAGTTCTCGACCGAGGATCCAGAACTGGTCGAGATGCTGGTACAGGCGGTGCCCGGCATCGTGGTCCGGCGAACCTCTCAGGTCGACTACGTATTGAAACGAGACCGGCAGCCAGGCGAAGTCATAACACTGGAGAACCCGATCACCGGTGTTGCGCGTCGGCTGGGGCTCGCAGGCACGCGCTCGAGCACGAAATTCGTACCCGAGCTGTACCTGAACAACGACGCCTCGGTGCGTCTCGGCGTACTCCAGGGCCTGTTGGACTCCGGCGGAGGACCGGTTGTGCCGGAGGGCCGGACTTGCCGTATCCAGTTCTGCACCGTCTCGGATCGGCTCCGCGACGATATCGTGTTCCTGGTGCGTTCCCTCGGCGGTATCGCCTACACGGGGACGAAACCGGCCGCAGGTCGCAAGCCGGGACCGGCCAACGGGCGCCCGGTGTTGCACCGGCACGATGCCCACACCGTCGACATCCGGCTACCTGCCGGGATCGAACCATTCCGCCTCGCACGTAAAGCGGCGAAGTATTCGGCCGGTGGCGGCCGGCCCATGCGTTTCATCGATCGTATCGAGCCCGCCGGAACCGAAGAAGCAGTCTGCATCCAGGTCGCCGCGCAGGATTCGCTGTACGTGACCGAGGATTTCCTACTCACCCACAACACGCTCAACGATTCGTTCATCATTCTGGACGAGGCGCAGAACACGACCGCCGAGCAGATGAAGATGTTCCTGACCAGGCTCGGGTTCGGCTCGAAGATCGTGGTGACCGGTGATGTCACCCAGGTGGACCTGCCGCACGGTGCGCGGTCCGGCTTACGGGCGGCCTCGGAGATTCTCACCGGTATCGAGGATATCCATTTCGCCCAGCTCACCAGCAGCGATGTGGTCCGGCACCGGTTGGTCTCCGATATCGTCGACGCGTACGAGAAGTTCGAGGCCGAGGCCAGGCCGCCGGTGGGCCCGCCGCATATGTCGGGGAACCGGGCGCAACGGCGGGCGGCGAGCCGGACGGCGCGGCAATAGGCGTACCTCCGCATTCGCTCCGGCCGTGCGCGTTCGTATGGTGACCGGTCGTCCATAGTGCCGGTTGTGGTGGGCCTCGGCGTACCTTCGCGTTCGCTGCGGCCGTGCGCGTTCGTGTGGTGACCGGTCGTCCATAGTGCCGGTTGTGGTGGGCCTCGGCGTACCTTCGCGTTCGCTGCGGCCGTGCGCGTCGTGCGTACCTGTGGGTTCGCTGCGGTCGTGCGCGTCGTGCGTACCTGTGGGTTCGGTCCGGGCGTGCGCTGTGTGCGTAGCTCCGCGTTCGGCGCGGGCGGGCGCGGAGTGTGGATGGGCTGTGTCCGGGGGGACCCATTAGGCTGACCAGGTGAGTATCGAGATCGCCAACGAGTCGGGCATGGAAGTGCCCGAAGAAGACCTGGTGGGTGTCGCCCGGTTCGTGATCGACCGGATGGACGTGCACCCGGCCGCCGAACTGTCCATGGTGCTGGTGGATCTCGACACCATGAGCGATCTGCACATGCGCTGGATGGATCTGCCCGGTCCGACCGATGTGATGTCGTTTCCGATGGACGAGCTCGAACCGGGTGGCCGGCCGGACAGTCCCGAACCGGGTCCGTCGATGCTGGGCGATATCGTGCTCTGCCCGGAATTCGCGCTGGACCAGGCCGCCAAGGCCGGTCATTCGCTCGATCACGAACTCGCCCTGCTCACGGTGCACGGAGTGCTCCATCTGCTCGGATACGACCATGCGGAACCGGCCGAGGAGAAGGAGATGTTCGCCCTGCAGGGCCGATTGCTCGAACAGTGGTACGAGGAACTGCGGGAGGAGCAGCGGCGGGCCGAACTGGCCGCCCGGGACGCCCGGCTGCTGGGCAAAACAGGTTTCGCGGCACCGGAGGACAATCGCTCCTGGCCGGGTGACGCACACGCGTGAACGAGATGACCCTGCTGTTGGTCGCCGTTTTGCTCGCTGCTGTCGGTGGTGTCTTCGCCGCGGTGGATTCGGCGTTGAACACCCTGTCACCGGCCCGGCTCGACGATATGGCACGCAGCGACCGGCCCGGTGCGGTGCGGCTGAGCCGGATCGTGGACGACCGGCCCCGGTTCGTCAACCTCATGGTGCTGTTGCGCATCCTGTGCGAGATCACCGCGACCGTGCTGCTGGCCGCCGCGCTGAGCAGTTTCATGGACAGCGGCTGGGCGCTGCTGGTGACGGCGGTGGTGATGGTGCTGGTCTCCTATGTGGTGATCGGGGTGGGGCCGCGCACCCTGGGGCGGCAGCACGCCTACACCATCGCGCTGGCCGCGGGGTTGCCGCTGCAGTTCATCGGTGCCCTGCTGGGGCCGGTGAGCAGGCTGCTGATCCTGCTCGGTAACGCGATCACCCCGGGCAAGGGCTTCCGTAACGGCCCGTTCGCCTCGGAGATCGAATTGCGCGAAGTGGTCGATATGGCGCGCGAACGCGGGGTGGTCGCCGACGACGAGCGCCGGATGATCCAGTCGGTGTTCGAGCTCGGGGACACTGCGGCCCGCGCGGTGATGGTGCCGCGCACCGAGATGGTGTGGATCGAGACCGACAAATCGGTGGCGCAGGCGATGTCGCTGGCCGTACGCAGTGGGCATTCCCGGATCCCGGTGATCGGCGAGAACGTCGACGATATTCTCGGCGTCGTCTACCTGAAGGATCTGGTGCCCTACGCCGATCGCGGGCGCAGCGTCCGGGTGCGCGAGGTCATGCGCGATGCGGTGTTCATGCCCGATTCCAAACCGCTCGACGATCTGCTCGACGAGATGCAGCGGCGGCGCAACCATATGGCGCTGCTGGTGGACGAGTACGGCGGGATCGCCGGTCTGGTGACCATCGAAGATGTGCTCGAGGAGATCGTCGGTGAGATCGCCGACGAATACGACACCGATGAGACGCCACCCATCGAGGAGATCGAACCCGGCCGGTACCGGGTGTCGGCGCGTTTGCCGATCGCCGATCTGGGAGACCTGTACGGGCTGCCGATCGACGAGGAGGAGGTCGACACCGTCGGCGGGCTGCTCGCACACGAGCTGGGGCGGGTGCCGCTGCCGGGCGCCGAGGTGGTCGCGCACGGTCTGGAGTTGCGCGGCGAGGGCGGGGCCGACGCGCGCGGGCGCGTACGGGTGCACACCGTCGTGGTGGGGCGGGCGCCCGAGCAGAATACGGATACCGATCCGGGATCGGAGCGGGAACACCCGTCCACCCGGCAGGACGAGGGAGCAGGCGATGAGTGAGCTGGATGCCGAGGACAACAAGTTGCTGGTGCTCGCCCGGGGCGCGCTCGGTCGCACGGGTGGGTCGGCGGGTGCGGCGATCCGCGATACCGACGGCCGTACCTATGCTGCCGGGGAGGTCGCGTTGCAGGCCCTGCGGCTGACGGCTCTGCAGTCGGCGGTGGCGGCCGCGATCTCCAGTGGTGCGGAGGGTTTCGAGGCCGCGGTGGTGATCGGCGGGAAGTTCGCGGATGCCGGAGTGGCCGCGGTGCGGGAGGTCGCCGCGGGCGCGAAGATCATCTTCGCCGACGCGTCCGGCGCGGTGTTCGATATCGCCGAGGGCTATGAGGCGACCGATGCCTGATCCCGCCGAGGGGGAGTTCCGTTCCGGTTTCGTCTGTTTCGTCGGCCGGCCCAATACCGGCAAATCGACGCTGACCAATGCACTGGTGGGTGCGAAGATCGCGATCACGAGTTCGCGGCCGCAGACCACCCGGCACACCATCCGCGGCATCGTGCACCGCGAGCACACCCAGTTGATCCTGGTCGATACCCCGGGCCTGCACCGGCCCCGGACGCTGCTCGGTCAGCGGCTCAACGATCTGGTGCGCGATACGTATTCCGAGGTGGATGTGATCGCGCTGTGTATCCCGGCGGACGAGAAGATCGGTCCGGGGGACCGCTGGATCGTGCAGCAGGTCCGGCAGATGGCACCCAAGACCACGCTGCTGGGTGTGGTCACCAAGATCGACAAGGTGAGCCGGGACCAGATCGCCCGCCAGTTGATGGCGGTCTCCGAGCTGCTCGGGCCCGAAACCGAGGTGGTTCCGGTTTCGGCCACCAAGGGCGAGCAGATCGAGGTCCTCGTCGATGTGATCGCTTCCCAGATGCCGCCGGGTCCGGCGTTCTATCCCGACGGGGAGCTCACCGACGAGCCCGAGGAAACCCTGATGGCCGAGCTCATCCGGGAGGCGGCGCTGGAGGGGGTCCGCGACGAACTGCCGCATTCGCTGGCGGTGGTGATCGAGGAAGTTCTTCCGCGCGAGGAGAACGAGGACATGCTGGACGTGCACGCGCTGCTGTACGTGGAGCGGCCGAGCCAGAAGGCGATCGTCATCGGCAAGGGGGGCGCCCGGCTCAAAGAGGTCGGGACGAACGCGCGCAAACAGATCGAGCACATTCTCGGCAGTCGCATCTATCTGCATCTGCACGTGAAGGTGGCCAAGGACTGGCAGCGCGACCCCAAGCAGCTGGGCAAACTGGGTTTCTGAGGCCTGCGGACGGCGCATCGGCCGACCCTTTCCCGACACTGGAAGTTAGCCGAGGTTCGGCTTTCTCCCAGTGGCGGAGGTTGGACCAGACCGATATGCTTCGGCCCGTACCCGAATCGGTCGGAGTGAAACCATTTTTCGTCCGACGATTCGGTAACGGGCACGATGTGGTGCCGGATGCGGGCTCGGGTTTGGGTCGGCACGACCAAGCACGAGCGGGGGGTACCCGACCTATGTACGAATCCGTGCCGGTGGCCTCGGCCGGGGGGATGAGCCGACGGCAGCTGCTGGCTCCGGCGCTGGCCCTGGGGATCTCGGTCACCGTGGGTATCGGGCTTCTCGCCGCCGCCATTCTCTCGGTGACACCCGCGGACCGGATGATCACGGCCGTCTGGATTTCGGTCGCGGTGGTCGCGGCCTGCACGGCGGTCGCGACGGCCGTGTACTTCCGCGCGGCCCTCACCGCCGAACAGCGCCGCAACAGCGAAATACTCGACCACCTGGTGCGAATCGAGCGCCGCGCCGCGACCGCCGAACAGGCCGTGGCGGCGGAGAAAGAGATCAGCGCGACCAGTGAACGCCGCCGCCTCGCCGCCATCGCGGCACTGGCGAACGCGGCCGGCCGGATGCAGGCCATGACCACCAGCATGCTGGCGAGCCTGCAGGATCTGGAACATCGATACGCCGATCAGCCGGTGCTGGCCGATCTGCTGAAGATGGATCACGCCACCGCGCAGGCCGGGCGGCTGGCCGACAGTATCGCCATTCTCAGCGGTGCGCGCACCGGTCGGCGCTGGGCCAAACCCATTGTCATGGAACGTATCCTGCGCGCGGCCATCGGCCGGGTCGGCGGATATCAGCGGGTGCGGTTGCGGGCGATCGTCGATATCGCCATCGCCGGGCACGCCGCCGAAGGTGTCATCCACGCGCTGTCCGAACTCGTCGACAACGCGTGCCGGTTCTCTCCGCCCACCACCGAGGTGCACATCTACGCCGCGGAGATCCCGGCCGGTCTGGTGGTGACCATCGAGGACAGCGGGCTGGTGATGAGCGAATCCTCGCTGCACCGGGCACAGCTCACCGTCGCCGGTACCGAAGGCGACGCCGCCGAGGGGCTCTCCTCGCTCAACGGCACCCGCTTCGGGCTCGCCGTCGTGGGCCGGCTGGCCCGCAAACACGGTCTCACCGTCAGTTACCGCCCGTCCGCGATCGGCGGCACGGCGGCAGTCGTGATGATTCCCCGGGAACTCACCGCCCGGATCGAACCGCCGGTCACTCCGGCCCTGCCCGCCGGGCATTCCGCCGGGCAGGCCGGCCTGCCCCCCGGCACCGGTGCCGCCCCCGAATCCGGCCCCTTCGCTGTCGTCTCCGAAACCGGGGCACGCTTCCGTTCCGCTCCCGCGGATCCCGGCGCGGCCGACTCGGCCCGCATCCGTCTCGGATCCGGGAACACCGCAGCGGACCGGCATGTCTCGGGTCGGCACAGCATCCCGCAGCACAGTTTCGGTGAGTTCCCGGTGGCGGCGGCGGAAACCGAGGCGACCACCACCACCGTTCTGCCCAAGCGGCGCCGGGGCAGCACGCTGGCGGCCGCGCATCCCGAAGGTCTGCCCGATCCCGACTCCTTCGACGGTGCCGCCGCACCCGATTCGCCCGCGAGACACCGCTCGTCGGCGTCGTCGCTGGGCGCATTCCAGCGGGCGGTCACCGGACGTGCCGGAGACGAGGCCCAGCCGTTCGGCGGACCGATCCAGTCGCCCGGCAACGACGCCGGGCGGCTGTCCCGTCACTCCATGACAACCGACCGGGAGAACGATCGATGACGATGACATCGGATCCAGCGCAATTGGATTGGCTGTTGCAGCGACTGCTGAGCGAGACCGCGGGCGCGCGGCACGCGGTACTGCTGGCGGCGGACGGTATCCAGATGTGCCATACCGCGGGACTGTCCATGGACCAGGCCGACCGGCTGGCCGCGATCGCCTCCGGCGTGCAGGCGCTGGCGGGTAGTGCCTCGGCCGAGTTCGGCAACGGCCGCGGTGGGGTCCGCCAGTCGATGACCGAGTTCTACGGGGGGATCCTGTTCATCGTCGGCGCCGGCGCGGGCGCCCAGATCGCGGTGCTGGCCGACGACGACGCCGATGCCGGCCTGGTCGGTGCCCAGATGGCGGCGCTGATCGAACAGGTCGGGGAGTATCTGTCCGCACCGCCGCGAGGGAGCCGAGCGAGGCTGCTGTGAACCGGCCCGGCCGCGACGACGAACCCGACCGTTTCTACACGCTCACCGGTGGTCGCGCCGCCCCCACCACCGAGGAGTTCGATCCGGTGACCCTGGTGGTCAGCGAATGCGCGCCGGCGGCGGCGATGCAGTACGAACACGCGGCGATCCTGTCCATGTGCCTGCAGCCGACCGCGGTGGTGGAGATCGCCGCCGAACTGCGGCTACCGATCGGCATCGCGACGGTCCTGGTCGCGGACCTGTTGCACGCAGGCAAAGTCACCGTTCGCCATCCCGACCTGGATACGGGTCCCTACGGTGACACGTTCGATATCGACATGCTCGAGAAGGTGCTAGTTGGACTCCGTAGCCTATGACGACCGCCCCACACGCGCCCGGGCGCCACTGAGCAATTCGGTGCGGCACGCCCTGAAGATCGTCGTCGTCGGCGGTTTCGGGGTCGGGAAGACGACCATGGTCCGCGCGGTGAGCGAGATCCAGCCGTTGGACACCGAGGCGGTGATGACCAACGCCGGTGTCGGCGTGGACGATCTGTCCGGGGTGACCGGGAAGACGACCACTACCGTGGCCTTCGACTTCGGCCGGATCAGCCTCGCCGAGGAATATGTGCTGTATGTGTTCGGCGCGCCCGGCCAGGAACGGTTCTGGTTCCTGTGGGACCGGTTGTTCACCGGGACACTGGGGGCGGTGGTGCTCGTCGATCCCCGCCGGATCAGCGATTCCTGGTACGCGATCGATCGGCTGGAACACCAGGGCACCCCGTTCGTGGTGGCCTGCAATTCCTTCGAACCGATACCGCCCGCACTCGACGAGGTCCGCGACGCCCTCGATCTCGACCCGCACGTTCGGCTGTTCTCCTGTGACGCGCGTTCCCGGACCTCCAGCAAACAGGTGCTGATCGGGCTGGTCGAGCACCTCATCGAACGGCAGGTGCCACCGGCGGTAGCGGAGGTACGGTCGTGAACCGTCCGGCCTACAGCACCGGTATGTCCCCGGGCGGCTGCCCGGTGTCCCCGAGCGGTGCCGTCACCCTGGACGGCCCCGGTTTCCATACCGATCCCGCTCTGCTCTACACCCGGATGCGGTCCGAACACGGACCGGTCGTCGCGGTGGAACTCATCGGCGGGATCCCGGCCTGGCTGGTGATCGGGTACCGGGAACTGCACCAGGTCACCACGGACGGTCTGCTCTTCCCGCGGGATTCGAGTCTGTGGAACCAGTGGCCGCTGATCCCGCCGGACTGGCCGCTGCTGCCCATGGTCGGCCGGCCGCAACCGGGTATCTATTTCACCGCAGGTGCCGCGCACGCCCGGCATGTGGGCCTGGTCGAACCGGCGCTGGAATCGGTGGACCCGTTCGCGCTGCGCACCGCCTGCGAACAGCTCGCCGACGGGTTGATCGACCGGTTCTGCGGCCGCGGTCACGCCGATATCGTCACCGAATTCGCCGAACTGCTACCAGTGCTGACGCTGGCCTGGATCATGGGTGTCCCCGAATCGGACGGCCCCTATCTCGCGCACACCATGCAGACGCTGTGCGACGGTGGCCCGGAGGCGCCGGCCGCCTATCAGCGGTTCACCGAGTACATGCAGCAGCTGCTGGCGCAGAAGAAGGCTGTACCGGGGCAGGATCTGGTGTCGCGGATGCTGGCACATCCCGAACCGTTCGCCGACGAGGAATACGTGCTGAACATGCAGTCGGTGACCGCGGCGGGCCATCTGCCGACTGCCGACTGGATCGGTAATTCGATCCGCCTCATGCTGGTCGACGACCGGTTCGCGGCCGCGTTCGGTGCCGCCCGGCACAGTATCGGGCAGGCGATGACCGAAGTCCTGTGGGAGGACACCCCCACTCAGATCCTGGCCGGGCGCTGGGTTTCCCGCGATACCCGCCTCGGCGAGGCGCTGGTGCGGCGCGGTGACATGCTGCTGCTGGGGCTGGCTGCCGCGAACGCCGATCCGCATATCCGCCAGTACTCCGGCGACGGCGCCGAACCCGCCCATTCGGGTAATGCCGCGCATTTCGCGTTCGGCCACGGCGAATACCGCTGCCCCTATCCGGCCCAGCAGATAGCCGAGATCATCGCCCGCACCGGGATCGAGGTCCTGCTCGACCGGTTGCCCGATCTGGATCTCGCCGTCGCGGCCGAGTCCCTGGTCCGGCGGCCGTCACCCTTCCTGCGCGGATTCACCGCGCTACCGGTCGATTTCACACCCGTTCCCGCCGTTGGAGGTGGCTCGTGAGCCAGCATTGCCCGCACAGTGCGGCCCTGACAATCGACCCGATGGTCGCCGATCTCGCGGGCGAGACCCGCACCCTCACCGAAGGTCCGGCACTCGCCCGGATCGAACTGCTCGGCGCGCCCGCCTGGACGGTGACCCGGCACAATCTGGCCAGGCAGCTCCTCACCGACACCCGCCTGGTGAAAGATCACACGCAGTGGAATCTGTGGCAGTCCGGCGCGGTGACCCGGGCGTGGCCGTTGATCGGCATGATCGATGCCGGGCGGTCCATGTTCACCGTGGACGGTGCCGAACACCGCCGGCTGCGGATCAAGACCACCCGGGCACTGGCGCCGCGCCGGCTCGGCACGCTGCGACCGAAGATCGAACAGTTCACCGCCGAACTGCTCGACGATCTGGCCGCGGCCGGTGCCGCGAACGAGGTGGTGGATCTGAAGCAGATATTCGCCTACCCGCTGCCGATGCGGGTCGTCAGCGAGCTGATGGGGGTGCCGCGCTCCGACCACACCATGCTGCTGGAGTCGTACAAGGCGTTCTTCTCGCTGCTGACTCCGCACGAGGAGCGGATGCGGGTCTTCGCCGAACTCGACGACTACTACACCGGTCTGATCAAGGAGAAGACGGTCCACCCGGCCGACGATCTGACCTCCGATTTCATCCACGACGTGGCCGCGGGCGAAACCCCGCTGACCGAGGCGGAAGTGCACGGCAACCTGAAGGCGCTGGTCGCCGCGGGGCACGAGACCACCGTCAGCCTGATCGTCACCACCGTCCGCGCTCTGCTCGCCCATCCGGAACAGCTGGCGGCGATCCGGTCCGGCGATCGCACCTGGGCGGACGCGATCGAGGAGACGCTGCGCTGGGACGGCCCGGTCATCCACCTGCTGATGCGGTTCGCCACCGAGGACATCACCGTCGACGATGTCACCGTCGAAAAGGGCGACGGTGTCGTCATGTCCTATCGGGCGATCGGGCGCGACCGCGACCTGCACGGCGCGGATGCCGACACCTACGACATCACCCGGCCCACCGCGAACCGCAATATCTCGTTCGGCTTCGGCCCGCATATCTGCCCCGGCGCGGCCCTGGCCCGACTCGAAGCCTCGATCGCTCTGCCGGCGCTCTTCGACCGCTTCCCGGACCTCCGGTGCGCCATGCCGCTGAGCGAGATCGGTAATCTGCCGGTCCTCACCCAGAACGATCCGGCGGCGTTCCCGGTTCGGCTCGGTGATCGGCCGACTGGGCAGCCCTGACAGCGCGGCGGCCGGAGTGAGTGAGGCCCTCTCCCCGTCGAGTGGAGGTCTGCGCTCGGCCGCGGGTGAAGCATTACGCCGGAAAGGCGCGGCCGCTCCGCTCCGCGTCCGCCGTTCGGTGCAGCGCTTCGAGCAGGTGCCGCACGGCGGGCGCCGCCGGTCCGGGAGGTACGGCCAGCGACGTCGTCACCGATTGGCCGGCGAGAGGCCGGATCGCTACCCGGTGCACGGTCGGCAGGGCGGCTACCTCGTAGAACACCGTCCATGACGGCCGGTCCGCGGCGATATCGGTGAGGCTCTGCTGCAATGTGGTGAACGGCGGGCCCGCAGGTGGGTCGATCCCCGCGCTCCGGCATGCCGCGGTGACCAGGTCGTGGAAAGGCGGGTTGGATTCCCGGGCGGCCAGGCGTAGCGGCAGCTGCCCCAACTGTTCGAGCCGCAGTTCGGCCTCTCCCGCGAGCGGATGATCCGCCGGTAGCGCCACATAGAGCGGATCGGCCCACACCTCGAGTACTTCGAGGCCGGCCGAATATCGCAGGGCGCGCACCAGGGCGGCGTCCAGTTCCCCGGAACGAACCGCGGCGAGCCGTTCGGCCGGTGCCAGCCGCCGGGGCCGGACCTGCAGGCGTGGCGCGACAGCGGCCAGCTCGTCCAGCGCGCGGTACATCCGGTTACCGGGGCCATGCAAGGTCCCCAGTCGCAATACGCCGTCGCTGCCCGTCGCGATATCCGCGGCGGTATCGGCCATCCGCCGGGTGGCCGCGAGCACGAGCCGGGCTTCGCCCAGCAGCCGTTCGCCCGCGCCGGTGAGCCGGACGTGGCGAGTCGATCGGTCGAGCAGCAGGACACCGAATTCTCTTTCCAGCCGGGCGATCTGCTGACTCACCGCCGACTGGACGATGGTGAGTCGTTGCGCCGCCCGCCCGAATCCGCCCTCTTCGGCGACGGCGACGAAATACTCGAGCTGCCGTAGTTCCACCGTGCCTCTATTCATCTGGATCCGTGATCACTGCCGGTGGTAACTGCGTCTGGTTCGCGCTTTCTTCCCGGTGTGCACTGAGAGCGACAGCAGAACGAAGGAGCACATCATGTCGTCCTCTGGATCCGACGCCCTCGTCGTACCGGCCGGGACCGCGGAAAGAGTGGAGTTACCCCACGGCGGGGCTTTCCATCTGCTCGCCGATGCCGTAGACACCGGCGGCGAGCTGGGCGCGAACCGGCTCACCCTCGGTGTCGGCGCGGACGGGGCCGGCCCGCACTATCACACGCGGTCCGCCGAGTTGTTCTATGTTCTGGCCGGGACCGCGGAGTTCTTCCTCGACGGCGCGTCGGCGACCGCGCCCGCGGGCAGTCTCGTCGTGGTCCCGCCGGGTATGCCGCATGCCTTCGGCGCCGCGCCCGGGTCGGCGGCGGACCTGCTCATCGTCCTCGCTCCCGGTGTCCAGCGGTTCGAGTACTTCCGTCACCTCGGGCGGATCCAGCACGGGCACGCGGACTTCGACAGCCTGCTCACCGAACAACAGCGGTACGACGTCCACTTCCTGCCCGCGACGCCTTGGCGCCGACCGGCCGGGTAACCGCGACGAGCGGGCCTGGCAGGTGCACCCCGCCGCGGAGGTGCGGCGGCCGCGCCGGAACGGCTCGAGGCGAGGTGGCCGGACCCATGCAAGACTGGTCGGGTGCGTTTGTATCGTGACCATGCCGTCGTGCTGCGCCAGCACAAGCTGGGTGAGGCCGACCGTATCGTCACGCTCCTGACCCGGCAGTACGGTCTCGTGCGCGCCGTGGCCAAGGGGGTGCGCCGCACCAAATCGAAATTCGGGGCCCGGCTGGAGCCGTTCGCCTATGTCGACGTCCAACTCCATCCTGGCCGCAGCCTCGATATCGTGACCCAGGTCCACACCGTCGAGGCGAACGCGTCCGCCATCATCGCCGACTACGGCCGCTACACCACCGCCTGCGCCGTACTGGAGACCGCCGAACGCCTGGCCGGTGAGGAACGTGCCCCCGTCCCCCGGCTGCACACCCTCACCGCGGGCGCGTTGCGCGCGATCGCCGAGGGGCAGCGGCCCCACGAATTGATCCTCGACGCCTTCCTGTTGCGCGCCATGGACTACGCGGGCTGGGCCCCCGCCGTCGACGAATGCGCCCGCTGCGCCACCCCCGGCCCGCATCGCGCGTTCCATGTGGGCGCCGGGGGAGCGGTCTGCGTCCACTGTCGCCCACCCGGCGCCGTCACCCCCGCTCCCGCGGTCTTCGACCATCTGCTGGCACTGCGCCACGGTCGCTGGGACCGCGTCGAAACGATCCCCGAATCGGCCCGCCGGCAGGCCAGCGGCCTGATCGCGGCCCACCTGCAATGGCATCTGGAACACAAACTGCGCACCCTCCCGCTGGTGGAGCGCAGTGGCGGAGCCCCCCGCCCCGGAGCCGCGAACACCGTCGAAGAACTACGCGCGGAAGATCAGGTCGCCGGTGCGGCGGGGCCGAGTAGCCGGTAGACCGGCCGACCCGCTCTTGTCCCGCCGACGGCCCGTGCCGGTTTCCGGAGCGAGCGATAGGGGCTTCTGGGTTGATGCTGTCCCCCCGCTGCCCCGTCGGGAGCCGGACCGTCGGCAGAGCTAGGCTTTGGAGCGTGATCCTGCGTCGTGACACCACCGGTTCGGACGTACCCGCGTCCGATACCGTCCGTACCATCCGGCCGCCGTCACCGCACCCCTCGGGGGCCCGGCCGCCGGAGATTCCGGCGGAGCTGGTGCCCAGGCATGTCGCGCTGGTGATGGACGGTAACGGGCGGTGGGCGCAGGAGCGCGGGCTGCCGCGCACCGCGGGCCATGAAAAGGGCGAGGCCGTGCTCATGGACACCGTCGAGGGTTGTATCGAAATCGGTGTGAAGTGGTTGTCGGCGTATGCGTTTTCCACTGAGAACTGGCGGCGCAGCCCCGATGAGGTGCGGTTTCTCATGGGGTTCAATCGGGATGTGATCCGGCGGCGGCGGGACGAGATGCACGAAATGGGTGTGCGCGTGCGCTGGGCCGGGCGGCGACCGCGATTGTGGCGCAGCGTGATCCGTGAGCTGGAGACCGCGCAGGAGTTGACCAGGGACAACACCGTGATGACGTTGACCATGTGCGTCAATTACGGGGGTCGTGCCGAGATCGCCGACGCGGCAAGGGAGATCGCGCGCCGGGTGGCGGCGGGGGAGATCGATCCGGACAAGGTCGGTGAGGATACGATCGCCCGGTTCCTGGACGAGCCGGATATGCCGGATGTGGATCTGTTCCTGCGGCCGTCGGGGGAGTTCCGTAGTTCGAATTTCCTGATCTGGCAGTCCGCGTACGCGGAGTTCGTCTATCAGGCGACGTTGTTCCCGGATTTCGATCGGCGCAATCTGTGGGATGCCTGTCTCGAGTACGCGCGCCGTGATCGCCGGTTCGGAGGCACCAAATGAGTAGTGAGGCCGAATCGGGCGCGCTGGCACCGGATCTGGAGCTCCAGGCGCGGGCCGGGGCGGGGCTGGGGCTCTACGATATCGATGTCCGGGTCGACAACGACGGTTCGCTGCGGTTCGATTTCCAGGGTGCGTTGTGCTCGCTGAGCGCGTTCACCTTGACACCCGGCCTGGATGTGTTGTCGCTGACGTGTGTGCTGGCCTGGGATCGTCCGCTCAAGCCGCAGTTGCACAAGCGGGTGGCCGAACGGAACGCCTCGCTGCAGTTCGGTTCGATCGCGGTGATCTCGCACGGCAAGCTCGCCGATGTGATCCTGCGGTACACCTTCCCGGCGGCGGGTCTGGACGATCCGGCGTTGACGACGATGATGCTGCTGGTGCTCGGTGGCGCCGGTGAGGCGCGTAAGGGTTTGTTGCCCTGATCTGCTCGGTCAGGCCGGGTCGGCGACCGTAGTGGATTCGTGCCGCGGCCGGGTTCCGGGCGCGCCGTAGGGGAACAGTGTCTCGACCCCGCGCAGGTACTCTTCGCGGACCGGGTCGCCCAGAATCAGGTGCTGGAGTACGAATCCGGGGAGCAGCCCGAACAATGCGGCGGCCACCGCGTCGAGGTCGGCGTCGGGTGGTAGCCATCCGGCTGTGCGCATCCGCTCGGCGTATGCGCGCCACATTCCGCGGATACCGGCCAGCGTCTGCCGGACCGGTGCCGCCGCGTCCTCGTCGATCAGAGCCAGCGACCAGGCTTGCGGGGCGAGACGGATCCGGCCTTCGGGGCCGCTCTGGGCGATGATCCAGTCCGTCATCTGCCCGATCAGTTCGGCGGGGGTGGGCAGCGGATCGCTGTCGATGACCGCCGTCATTTTCGTACGGATATCGCCGGCGGCAGTGGACGCCAGTGCGATTACCAGTTGGTCCTTGCTCTTGAAGTAGCGGTAGACCGCGCCCGCGGAGAGTCCCGATTCGGTGAAAACGTCTTGCATCGAGGTCTGGTGGAAGCCTTTACGGACGAAGCAGATCCGGGCGGCGTCGAGGATCTGCTGCCGGCGGCGTTCCAGGTGTTCGTCACTGACTCGGGGCATGCCTCCAAACTAAAACGAATGTTCGTTCTTGACAAGGCGCCGTGGCCGGTGGGACGGTGAGTGCACAAAAAGAACGAGCCTTCGATTTTCTGGGGAGAACCTCATGAACGTCATCCAGCGCGCGGTGGCACTCGGGGTGGGCGCGGCTCTGCTGCAAGCGCTGATGTTGATCGCCTTCGCATGGCCGGCGACCAATATCGCGCCCCGCGACCTGCCTTTGGCTGTGACCGGCCCGCAGGCGGCAATGGTCGAGTCCCGCCTCACGGGGCAGAGTCCGGGCGCCTTCGAACTGACCGTCGTGCCGGACGAGGCGGCGGCACGCGAAGCGATCGGTGATCGCGAGGTCTACGGCGCGATCGTCACCGGCGGCGGCGCACCCCGGGTGCTGGTCGCCTCCGGCGCGGCCCCGGCGGTGGCCCAGCAGCTCACCCAGATCGGTCAGCAGATATCGGGCGCACCCGCCGCGCCGGTGGAGGACGTGATCCCGGCCGACCCCGACGATCCGCGCGGCGCCGGATTCGGCGCGATGGCCCTCCCGCTGGTCATGGCGGGTATCGCGGGTGGCGTGCTACTGACCCTCCTGGTGCCCTCGGCCGGTGGACGCGCCCTGGGCGTACTCGTCTTCGGTATCGCCGGCGGCCTGCTCAGCATGCTGGTGACCCAGACGTGGTTGTCCATCGTCCCCGGTGAATACCTCGCTCTGTCGGTAGTTGCCGGACTGGTCTCGTTCGCGGTCGCCGGCACTGTCACCGGTCTGGCCACCGTGATCGGTCGCGCCGGTATCGGTATCGCCGCGCTGACCATGCTGCTGATCGGTAATCCGTTCTCCGCCGCCACCGCCGCCCCCGAACTGCTGCCGCAGCCGTGGGGGGCGATCGGTCAGCTGCTGCCCCCGGGTGCGGCCGCCTCGCTTCTCCGCTCGGTCGCGTTCTTCGACGGAGCGGGAGCGCAACGCCCGCTCCTGGTGCTGCTGGCCTGGGCGGCGCTCGCCCTCGTACTGCTCGGCATCGGCGCGATCCGCGATCGCAACCGTGTCGAGCCGGAGCCGTCCGCCGCGTCTGCTCCCGAGGTGGTGCCGGTCACCGCGTGACCCCGCGCATCGAGAAACGGCGGAGGCCGCTACCACCCGGTGGTAGCGGCCTCCGCCGTTGTCCGGTGGAATTCCGGAGCGGCTAGCCCCGCCCGACCGCGGCGCAGGAGTGGCAGGTGCCGAAGATCTCCAGGGTATGGCTGACTTCGGTGAATCCGTGGCTGGAGGCGGTGCTGGCCGCCCATGCCTCCACGGTCGGCCCGGCGACCTCGACCGTGCGGCCGCAGTGGCGGCACACCAGGTGGTGATGATGACCGGTGGAGCACTGCCGATAGACCGATTCGCCGTTGTCGGTGCGCAGGACGTCGACCATTCCGGCGTCGGCCAGTGATTGCAGTGTGCGGTAGACGGTGGTCAGTCCGATCCCCTCGCCGCGCTGGCGTAGCTCGTCGTGTAGCTCCTGAGCCGACCGGAACCTGTCGATATCCTCCAGTAGCGCGGCGATCGCGTTGCGTTGCCGCGTGGTGCGAATACCGACTGCTTTCTGTGTGGCGGTCCCTTTGGCGGTGGCCAGGTTCTCGGACACGAATTACCCTTCTTCTTCGGCGTGCGCTACTGCGTCGACCACGATATGCGCCAGATGGTCGTCGACGAGTTCGTAGAGGACCTCCCGGCCCGAACGCTCGCCGTGCACCACCCCGGCCGATTTGAGAATCCGCAGATGCTGGCTTACCAGCGGTTGTGTAACGCCGAGAGAATCCACCAGCTCGTGCACACAGCGCGGCGACTCCCGCAGTTGTAGCACGATGGCGATACGAACGGGGGCCGCGAGTGCGCGCAGCAGTTCACCGGCGTTCTCCAGTACGGTCCGTGGGGGTATCGGGACCGGTGCCGGAGAGCGGTAGGGGTTGTGCTGCCCGGTGGCGGTGTGCGTTGTCATGGTCCACTCCTTATTGGAAACCGGTCTCATTTTGATATGCAAGGGTATGCATGTCAAATATCCGTGCCGGTCCGGATCCGAATCGTGTCCACCGGGCTGCGCCGCGCAGCTCCGCATTCGCTCCGGGCAGGCGCGCACCGCGTACCGCCGCCTCCGTCCCCGCCGCACGCAGGCTGCGGATAGGGTCCGCCCGCGTGCACCCACTAGGCTGTACCCGATCAGCCGCGCACGGCAGAGCAGCTACCGTGGGCAACCGCGATCACGTAGCCCCTTCCGGGCGGCGTAACTACTGGCGATTCGTAGTGGATGGAGAATTCTCGCGTGGCACCCAAGTCGAAGGTGGACACCGTTGCCAACCTCGCCAAGCGTCGGGGTCTCGTGTACCCGTGCGGTGAGATCTACGGCGGTACCAAATCGGCGTGGGACTACGGTCCGCTGGGCGTCGAGCTCAAGGAGAACATCAAGAAGCAGTGGTGGCGGTCCATGGTCACCAGCCGCGAGGACGTCGTCGGCCTCGACTCCTCGGTGATTCTGCCGCGCCAGGTCTGGGTGGCCTCCGGCCACGTCGAGACCTTCTCCGATCCGCTCGTCGAATCCCTGCACACCCACAAGCGCTACCGGGCCGATCATCTGCTCGAGGCCTACGAAGCCAAACACGGCCGCCCGCCGGCCAACGGCCTCGCCGATATCAACGATCCGGAGACCGGCCAGCCCGGCAGCTGGACCGAACCCCGCAACTTCTCCGGCCTGCTGAAGACCTACCTCGGCCCGGTCGACGACGAAGAGGGTCTGCACTACCTGCGCCCCGAGACCGCCCAGGGCATCTTCGTGAACTTCGCGAACGTCATGACCACCGCGCGCAAGAAGCCGCCGTTCGGTATCGCCCAGATCGGTAAGAGCTTCCGCAACGAGATCACCCCCGGCAACTTCATCTTCCGCACGCGCGAATTCGAGCAGATGGAGATGGAGTTCTTCGTCAAACCGGGCGAGGACGCCGAATGGCACAAGTACTGGATCGACACCCGCTTCTCCTGGTACACCGACCTGGGAATCGATCCGGAGAACCTGCGCCTGTACGAGCATCCGAAAGAGAAGCTCTCGCACTACTCGGCCGGAACCACCGATATCGAATACCGCTTCGGTTTCCAGGGCGGTGAATGGGGCGAGCTGGAAGGTGTCGCCAACCGCACCGACTACGACCTGTCCACGCACGCGAAGCATTCCGGCGCGGAGCTGAGCTACTACGACCAGACCACCGAGGAACGCTACGTTCCGTACGTGATCGAGCCCGCCGCCGGCCTGACCCGTTCGCTGATGGCGTTCCTGGTCGACGCGTACGCCGAAGACGAGGCCCCGAACGCCAAGGGCGGTGTGGACACCCGCACCGTACTGCGCCTGGACCGTCGCCTCTCGCCGGTCAAGGCCGCCGTACTGCCACTGTCCCGCAACGCCGACCTGACCCCGAAGGCCAAGGACCTCGCCGCCCGGTTGCGCCGGAACTGGAATGTCGAATTCGACGACGCCGGCGCCATCGGCCGCCGCTACCGCCGCCAGGACGAGATCGGCACCCCGTTCTGCATCACGGTCGATTTCGACACCCTCGAAGACCAGGCGGTCACAGTGCGCGAACGCGACACCATGACCCAGGAGCGGATCGCCCTGGACCAGGTCGAGGGTTATCTGGCGCAACGCCTCATCGGCTGCTGACCGGTACTCCGTCCGTTCCTTGCCCTACCGCCGCCGATCAGGGCGGCTGGTAGGCGGGAGCGGGACGGGAGCGGCAGGCCGCATGCGGCCGGCGCAGTGGGAGCAGATGTGATCGGATAGGTGCCGAATCGGTGGCGGCGCCCGATTCGGCGCTGTCACATCCTGATCCTCGTCCGCGGCCGGGTCGGCGGGGCGTACTCCCGGCCATCGGCCCTGCCCGGCGCAAGCACTCGCCGCCGGAGGGTGCTGCCCGGATCTCTGCGTCCGGTCTCACTAGCATCAGGGTGTGATCACCATCGATACCTCCTACACCGGACATGTCTCACCGGGTTCCGCGCCGCAGCGCCGCGAAGTCCCGGGAGCCCGGGTGACCAAGATGTCGGTCGGCCCGATGGACAACAACACCTACCTGGTGCAATGCGCGACCACCGGCGCCGCCCTGCTGATCGATGCCGCCAACGAGGCCGACCGGATCATCGAGTTGATCGAGCAGGAGACCACCGGCGGAGTCGGCCTG
This sequence comes from Nocardia sp. NPDC001965, assembly GCF_053594175.1. NCBI lineage: Bacteria > Bacillati > Actinomycetota > Actinomycetes > Mycobacteriales > Nocardiaceae > Nocardia > Nocardia sp. NPDC001965. The sequence goes on along the minus strand of NZ_JBSFDZ010000015.1, from coordinate 81,223 downwards.
ATCGTCACCACTCATCAGCACGGCGACCACTGGCAGGCCCTCGAAGCCGTCTCTGCCGCCACCGGTGCCCCCACCGCGGCGCATGCCCTGGACGCCGAACCGCTTCCGGTCGTCCCGCAACGCATCCTGGCCGAAGGGGATACGGTCACCATCGGCGACCTCACTCTCGAGGTGATCCACCTGGTCGGGCACACTCCGGGATCGGTCACCCTCGCACTCACCGACGGCTCCGGACGAACCCATCTGTTCACCGGCGACTGCCTGTTTCCGGGGGGCCCTGGGCGGACAAGAAGTCCGGAGGAGTTCAATTCGCTCTTCACCGGATTGACCAGCAAGGTTTTCGACCGGTTCGGCGATGACACCGTTGTGTACCCCGGGCACGGAGATGACACCACACTCGGTGCCGAGCGGCCACATCTGGCGGAGTGGAAGAGTCGCGGATGGTGAGCGGAGAGCGGGTTCCGGCGGGCCTGCCAACTCGGCTCGCCCGTTCATGGTGTCGTCTGTCGCCGCAGGTCGATACGGTCGCATCATGAGCGGCGGTGAGACTCCGGAATGGGCCGAAGGGCTGGCCCGTAAACACCTGGCGCCGCTGCCCCGACGGCTGGCCCATGTGGAAGGGGTGGCCCGACAGGCTGCTCGCGCTGAGGAAGTGGTGGACGATCCGGCGCTGCTGGTCGTCGCGGCATGGCTGCACGATATCGGCTATGCGCCGGATATCGAGCGACTCGGGTTTCATCCGGTCGACGGCGCCGAGTTTCTGCGTGACCACGGAGTCAGCGATCGGTTGTGTGCCCTGGTTGCGAATCACTCTTGCGCGTGTGTCGAGGCTAGACGCCGCGGACTGCAGATCGAGTGGTCCGACGAGGAAACAGAGCTCCGGGATGCCTTGTGGTGGGCCGATATGACCACTACGCCGACGGGTGGCACTACTGCGGTCCGTGAGCGGATTGCCGAGGTCCAGGCCCGGTACGGACCCGATCACGTTGTCGCTCAGTCGGTGGCGGAGGCCGTGCCGTACCTGCTCGGAGCGTCCGATAGGACGGTAGCCAGGCTCGGAGCCGTATCGTTCAAGTGAAGTACGGGCTGTTCGAGTCCTCGAGCCCTTTCTGAATCCTGAGCAGGATGGATGGGTGGATATCCCGCTCGGACAACTCCGTCGGCCGGACCCATTCGACCTCTGTGGATTCCTCACTCGTCCGCAGGTCGCCACCGATCGGCTGTGCGCGGAAGCAGATGGAGAACTCCTGACGTACCTCGCCGTCGTCATAGGCGATGACATGCTCAGGATTCGAAAAGACGCCCACCAGTTCGATCACGTCGACCTCGATGCCGGTCTCTTCGCGGACTTCCCGAACAACAGCTTGAGCAACCGTCTCGCCAGCTTCGAGGCCGCCGCCGGGCACGGAGTATTTGCCGTTGTCAGAGCGCCGGATCAGTAAAATTCGGCCCTCGCGATCCTGGACGAGAGCGCTCACCGCCACCTTGACGGTGTTGGGTGTCGGTGCGGCCGGATCGTAGAAGTAGTCCGTTCTGCTCATGCTCGGTTCCCGAAGTCGGCTTCGTAGCTCTCTGTCCAGACCTGTTCGAAGCTGGTCGTGTAGGTCTCGAAAAGGTCGGCCGCCGGGAGCTGCCGCAAATGGAGTGCCGGCGCGTAGGCCCCCGGCTGCCCGTACACGTGCATATTGACGATCATCTCGTCATCGAACCTGAAGATGGAGTTGTAGAGCGTCGTCTTGTGGTACCGGATGTCGACCCCGTCGATCGCCGCCAGCGGTTCGATCAGGGCGAGCGCGTTCCGGATCCGCGCGGGCACAGTCGCCGCCGCCAGCCGCTCTTCCCCGCTTCTCTTCGTCGCTTCGTCTTCGTCTGGATCCCCGAACAACATTCGGACCTTCATGCCCTCACGCGTCTTCTGCTTGATGGTCCGCGCGAACAACGGCTCTTCGGTGAGGAACAGCCCGGCGAGAACCAGGACGTCGATCTGCTCGGTTGCCTGCGACAGCAGGCGCGTCCACAGATCATGCGGAATCGCGCTCCGATGAGGGTAAACGTTGATGACTTCTGACTGCGCCACCTCTGTGCGGCGTTCCGGTGCGAGCGCTTCGGGCCAGAGGTAGTTCTCAGTCTCGCGCACCATCGAGGCGAGCTTGTGTCGATGGCGTGGGTACGGCGTTCGGCCCTTGGTGATCCATCGCTCAACTGTCTTCTCTTCGACTCCGACCTCGGCTGCGACGTCGGAGATATCCAGGCCATTGCGCAGAAGCGCCTCTCGCAACCGATCGTTCGGCATCTCAACTCCCAAGGGACGACTAGGGACTTCTTAAGTGTAGGCGAGACGTCCTCAGCCGTCCAGCTATGCGGTCATTGCGACAGCCGATTTCCCGAAAAGTAACGGATTGCAAGGCATTTCCTACTTTTCGAAGGAGAGCAACCGTGTCGCACAAGCACTTCGGTCAGGCCAGCGGGACCGACGCCCGCCGACTGATCAGCCTCAAGACGGCGGCCTCATTGGTCGACGTCGACGCGAAGACGATCCGCAACTGGATCCACGCCGGCCAGCTGCGCGGCTTCCGCGTCAACGGTCATCTGCTGCGGGTCAACCACGCCGAACTGCTGGCGCTGGTTCAGCCAGTAACCGTGCCTCTGATGGGGGAGGCGGAATGACCAGCCAGAAGAAATCCGAAGCGCCGAGCCGCGTCGATGCCGGTCGCTTGGCGGAGTACGTCGCCAAGGTGGTCGAGCAGGCGCCGCCCATCTCGGCCATAGCGCGAGCCCGGTTGTCCGCCGTTCTCGGTAGCGCGGATCGGAGGGCTGCGTGATGCGGGCGCGAACGTTCGCGGTGGTCCTCGCCGTGGTTTCGGTGGGCTTCCTGGTTCTGACGGCTCCGGAGATTGTCGGTCTCACGGTGATGCTGCTGGGAGCGGTTGCGTTCTGGCGGATGCGGCCCCGGAACGGGGTGCGGCGATGAGTATCGAGCAGGAACGGGAGCCGTTCAACGATCCGGCGGACCTGCTGGATGAGCTGGACTCGATCATCCGAGAGCAGCAGTTACTGCGGTTGCGGGTGGAGGCGTTACAGGCCCGATATCGGGAGTTGGAGCCCTACGCGGAGCGATTCGACAAGCCGGGGCTGAATGAATGGTCTACGCCGGAGACGTTCGGGTCGGTGAATATCGAGTCCGCAGTAAACCGGCTCGACGCTGTGGTCCGAGAAATGGCCTGGTCGCAGAAGTGGCTTCAGATGACAGCCACGGTCGCGGCGAAGGTGCAGGAATACCCACGTCGCCAGCTGGTCGTCGACGGGTTGCAGGTTGGGCGGTCGCGGTGATCGGCCGGGAGCCGAACGGGTACGGCCCGACGCATTACGACCGAGTTCGCGGTAATCACGCGTTCCAGAGCATGGCGGCCCCGGAGTTCACCAGCACGAGCGCGGTATTCGCCCCGGTCCGGGCGCTTCCGATCGGCGCGCAGCTGATTGTGTGGGCGGTGCTGATCCTTGTCGGGATGTGCGGTTGCACGGCGGCGTGGATCGATCAGCAGTCGTATCAGCCGTCACCGAAGGTGTGCCGTGCCGATCAGATCCCGCATGCGGAGCAGCTGGGCTGTGTTCGTCCGGCACCACAGGTGCAGTCCCCGGCAGGGCGGCCGTGATGGCGGCCGAGCAGCAGTATCGGGACCAGATCCCGGTCTACGAGTGGCGGTGCGCCCCGGGCCATCTTCGGACACGACGGCAGCTGGCGGCGCAGGGTTTGCGCCCGAACGGTCAGGACATCGCGGGCCGGGTCGAGCGTCCTCGTCGTCGGGGTGAGCCTTTGACGGCCTACCTCTACGACATCCGGTTGGCGGCGGCGAAACGCGAAGCGACCCCGGCGCAGCTGGCGGCGCTGGAGCGGGCGACGCGGGAGCGGCAGTTGCGGGCGGCGGAACGCCGTGGCATCAACCGCGAGGAGATGGATACCGCCGGTGATCCCGGTTCGGGGTGGGCCGATTCCACACCAGGCCAACGGATCGCGGGTCACGCCTTCGCCGATCTGGTCGAGGGTCGGGATCGGGAAGGGCTGGAGCGGTGACCCGCCGTCGTCCGGTGCCATCGCAGGTCCGTGAGCAGTCCCAAGTTCACGGGCAGCAGCTGGTCCCGGTCACCGAGGTGCCGCACCTGGCCGCTGCGGCGATTCGCAGTGGCCGGGTGGATCGAAAGATCCGGGTGGATCTCCCAGCACCGCAGCAGGTCCGGACTCCGGGCCGGACGGCGGGCCAGTGGCTGGGTTCGGGGCAGCGGTTGCGGCCGGTCCGGCCGCAGTACGTGACCGAGGAAGAGATCGAGCAGGCCGAACAGGGCAAGCGGGCCCCGATCCCGGGTCACCCGTTCGCGGGTCTGACCGGCAATCGAGAGCGAGAGGAGATGGAACGATGACGGTTCACCTGCTGAGCCCGCGCGACATGGTCGTGCTGACGGTGCTGGCCGAGCATTACGGTGCACCGCTGGATGTGGTGGCCCGGATGCTGGGTGTGTCGCTGCCGAGCGCGTATCGGATCGTGCGGAAATGGCGGGGCGCGCACATGGTCTCAGGGTTGAAGATCCGCCCTGTCCCTGGTCCGACCTGGGTGTTTCCGACGCGGTCGGCCGTGGAGGCACTGCTGCCGTTCTGGGCGCGGTATTGGACCCCGACCCCGAAGATGGCCGCGCACGTAATGACGGTGCTGGAAGCCCGGTTGGCGTTGGTCGGCCTGGACCTGGACCGGTGGATCAGCGAACGCGAACTGCGCGCCCAGCTGGGACCGGTGAAGCCGGGCGAACCGCGCCCGCACGTCCATGACGGCCGGTGGCTGGACTCGGCTGGTGACTGGCGGGCGGTCGAGATCGAACTGACCCCGAAGACCCCGCACGTCGCGAAAGCCGCGGTTGCACGGGCGAAGAAGGCCGCGCACGGCCAGTGCGCCGCTATCACCTACTACTGCGCGGATCCCGTGATCACCGACCGGTACGGCAATTCGACCGGCGAGCGCAGCAACGAGATCCGCAACCTCATCCGGGCCGCGGCCAAGGAGACCTCTTCTGTGGAGGGTCCTTCGGTGCGGGTGGCGGGTTTGTCCGAACTTCTTCCTGACCGGGACTCCGCTGTTCGGCCCGGCTTGACGGTGATCGCTGGCGGAGCAGCTGATCACGGGCCCCAGGCCGGAAAGGCGGTGTCGTGATGAGCACCGAAGAGATTTACGCCCAGGACCCAGGCTGCCAGCCGGTCCTGACCCCGCAGGACTGCGGACCGCATGTGACCTCGATGCCGACCGTGCCGGTGAGCCCGGCGGAGCCGTCCCAAGCTCCGCACGGTGATCCGATGCCCGAGATCAGCCCGTCGCTGCCCGGTATCGACCCCGATGGCGAGTGGTTCAACTGGCTGAACATGCCGGACTGGACGTGGGACGGTGTGGTCGACGGCGGTGTGGTGACCGGCGCCGGTTTGGTGTTCGTGCTGATCCTGACCCTGTTGCTGCTGGTGCCGTCGACGCTGCTGGCGTGGACGCCGGCGAAGATGCGGAACTGGACGATGGCGTCGCTTCTGGCGCTGCCCGGTTCGGCGATCGTGTTCGACGGTCTGGAGGCCACCGCGCCGCTGACCCAGTTCCACGAGGGCGCGACCGAACTGCTGGCCGGGAACCCCGTGCACGGGCTGCTGTTGATGTCGGTGCTGCTGGTCCCGGCGTCCTGGCTGGCCGCGACGGTGGCGGTCACCGATCGCCGAGTGAAGGCCGCTACCACCGGTTTCCGGTCCCCGGCCGCGACCGAGCGGGCGTTGCATCGGCAGGCGCAGCGGGAGCAGCGCGCCGCGGCCCGGTTGTCGCGGTATCGGCTCCCGTTCTCCACCGGTGGGCTGAACCCGCACCCGGTGATCGGACGGCTGGCTGTCGAGCACACGCAGGCGCCGGCGAAGTCGCGGGCGCGGGCGTTGATGGGTCGCAACGAGACCCGGTTGATCGTGCCGTGGATCAAGATGAACGAGCACGGCACCAGCGTTGCGTCCTCGGGTAAGGGCAAGTCGACGCTGATGAACCGGGCGTTGATCAGCTGGTTCGTGACCGGTTGGCAGCGGCACCGGCAGTGGTGGCGCACCGACCGTCCCGGTCGCCCGCTGGTGTTGGTGATCGACTGCAACGGCGGTCCGGACTCCCGTAAGGCCGCGAACCGGCTGATGCCGTGGTTCAAGGCGTTGGGTGTGCCGGAGGAGCGGATCGGGCTGTTCCCCGACCTCACCGGCCTGGATTTGTGGTCGACGCCGAAGGTCGATGACCTGCGCTCGATCCTGTCGGCGATGGTCTCCGGCGGCTCGGTGCCGACCAGTGACACCGAGAAGTACTTCCACGAGATCCGCGAAACCCTGATCCACCTCATCGTGGACGCGCCGGAGAAGGTCGTCGACGGCGAACCGGTCGGTGAGAACCCGCCGCGCTCGTGGTTCGAGTTCCTGGCCCGGTTCGACGTGCACGAGCTGGCGAAACTGTGGGGCGGGGTCATCGACGACACGATCCCGTGGTCCGGCGTGCCGGGCGTGGACGCGGAGATCGCCTCCACCAAGGCCGGGAAGCAGCCGGTGATGGATTCCGCTCGTGCGGAGTTCGGGAACCTCTATCGCGCTCTGGGTGATGCGTTCGACGGCGAGAAGTCGTTCACCGACTTCGATGTCCTCTACATCGTGCTGGAAGGCATCAAAGCCCCCGATCGGGCCCGAGCCCAGTTCGCGGCGCTGGGTTGCATGTTGGAGCAGCTCGCCGACCGGCAGCACGGCCGCCAGGCCATCCTCGCCGTCGACGAGTTCTCCGCCGTATCCGATGGCAAGACCCGCGCGAAGGCGTGGGTGGAGCGGCTGCGTAAGGCCGGGATCTCGACCTGGTGGTTCGCCCAGTCCTGGAACGGTCTCGGCCACGACGACGACGCCCGCGAAGCACTCGTGACCGCCGCGTCCGGCGGATCGCTGCTGGGTGGTCAGCAGCGCGGTGAGAAGTTGGCCGAAACCTACGGCACCCGCAAGGGCTTCGACCTGTCCCGGAAGCTCATCGGCGGCTCCACGATCGGCGACGAGGGCAACATCCAGGGCCACGACAAGTTCCTGGTCGACCCGAACAAACTGCGCTCGATGGGCAAGGGCGACATCGTCCACGTCTCCGACGGCATCGCTCGATTCGGCCGCGTCTCTCCGCTGGATGAGCGTCAGCTCGCCAGCCTGCGCCCGCTGCCCGGTTTGGGCCGTCTCGTCGACCCCGATCCCAAACCCACACCGGAGCACGTTGCCCCGGTGATCGATCTGACCAAGCGCCGTCCGGCCTGATCAGGAAGGAGAACACGTCATGGCTATGCCCAACATCAATCCCGAAGACCACGGCGAAGAGATCCCCAGCACCAACGCCCCCGGCCGGGCGCATGAGGACAGTGTCCTGGCTGCTCTGCAGGCCGATATGGAGGGCAGCACCGCCGCGAAACTCGCCGCTCAGCTGGTGCCCGTCGTCCCGGACGGCGGGCAGGTCGGGCGGGCGATCACCCCGACCGTGCAGAAGGCCGCGAAGCTCGGCGACACCGTGCGGTTGTGGGCGCCGGCCATCGGCGCCACGGCTGTGGTCGGCGGTGCGGCGCTGGTGTTCCCGCTGACCGGCCCGCTCGCGATCTACAGCGCTGGCCTGGTCGGGTTCGGTCTCTGGCACTGCGCCGGACGGCCCGGCCCGGTCCAGGCGGTGCTGATGCTCATCTACACCGTCACCGACGCACTCGCCCGGATCCGGGAATGGGTGGCCCGGCTGTCGGCTCGCCGCGCTGCCTATGAGGCCCGGCGCACCAACTCTCAGTAACTCCGTAAATCAGTAAACACAGAAGGAGAACACCGCTATGTCCGATCGTTCCGTCGAAGACCAGATCATTGCCGAGACCACGAGTTTCGCGGCCAAGCTCGGTGTGCTGGCCCGCCAGCATGCCCAGGCCCGGGGCTGGTTGGGGCAGCGCAAGGTCCGCCGCGAGATCAGCCTGACGATGCGGGCCCAGCGCCGCGCTGAGCAGGCCGAACGGGCTCATCACCTGTCCTACACATCGCAGATGATCCACCGATATCAGATCGCGGCCCAGGCCCGCACCGATCGTGCGCTCGATCCGCGGATCGGCATCGAGCAGCAGCGGCGTGACGCTGACGCCGATGCTCGTCATCTCGACGAGTTGCGGGAGCGGATCGTCGGTAACACCCGATTGACGCAGGTGGAGCGCGGTATCGCGCTCGATTGCCTGGAAACGGCGCGGATGTGGCCGCACGGGAAGGTCAAGACACCGGAACTGCTCGCCCGGGCACCGAAGGTCCGTGGCGTGGACGCGTTGCGGTATCGGGCGCGGCTGGCCCGGGAAACCGCGTGGGTGCGGGAGCGTCGGTACGAGCGTGAATCCGGGCGCCTGGCCCACGAGGCCGCATGGATCGAGCAGCGCCGGGCCGAGCGTGGGCCCGTGCGGCAGGAGTTCGTCGCGAGCACCTTGCAGCAGCCGGTTCGCGAGGAGGCGCCGCAGGCTGCGCTGGCGCGGCCGACCGGTGAGCTGACCATCGGGCAGGCCGATGCGATCCAGAAGATCCGCCATGCACAGTTGTCCTGGAACGCAGTGGCGCCGCAGGCCAGCCATGGCGAGCGGGAGCAGCTGGCCGAGCAGTGGCGCGACGCAGGCCGGGCTGCGGAGCAGGCCGGGCTGACCTCCCAGCGTATCGACTGGGAATTTCGCAACGCCGAACAGAACTCGCGCTACACCAGCCGGATCCACTCCCGGGGCGCCGACGGTGCCGTCGCTAACTGGCTGGCCTACCACCCGAGCGAAGCCGAAGCGGCCAAGTGGGTGGCCCGCGATATCGGGACGGCGAAGTGGAATCCGGGCGTGCAGCTCAACGTGGCGATCCACGAGCACGGCACCGGCGCCCCGGTCCGGTCCGTCGACGGCAGGGTCGAGCACGTCACCGCCCGCACTGCGGAGTGGGCACGCCCAGCACAGCAGCGCGAGCAGTCTCCGGAGGCCGCGGAGTTGGCGTCGCTCAAGCAGCGCCATCACCTCTCGATCGAGCACAACGCCGATTTGGCCGCGCAGAACGCCGGATTGACCCAGCAGTTGACCGCGCTGCGGGCCGAACGCGATCAGCTGACCGAGGAGCGCGACCGGTACAAGACCGAGCGCGACGAGGCCGTGCAGAAGGTGGTCGCGCGTACGCCGGCGGCCGAGCGGCTGGGCAGCCCGCAGCGGCAGGCCGCCCAGGCGCAGCGGGAACCGATCCCGGGCCACCCGTTCTCGGGCCTGGTCAACGGCCACGACCGTGAGCGGGAAGGCATGGAGCGATGACCAATCCGGAGACCACCAACCGATCCGATCAGGAAGGAACAACACCCATGACCGAGACAGACCGAACCGAAACAGAAGCCTTCATCGTGGACCCGGACCGACTGCGTCGCTACGCCGGCGAGAAGTTCAGCGACCCGGGCCAGCCGGGTTACTACGCCCGCCGGGGCGTGACCGACGAGGTCGAGCAGCAGATGCGCGCGGACGCGGTACGAGCTGCGCGGTTGCTGGAGCAGGCCCGCAAGGTCGGGACTCGGGACGAGTACGTGAAATTTTCCGATCCCGCCGGCGAGATCCGCTCCCGGTGGGCGAACCACGAATCGGATGTGGTGCGTGCGAGCTGGGAGTACCTCGACGATGCCCGCGAGGACTGGCGACGGTCGCCGGGGGCGATGGAGCAGCTCTACGAGGAGATTCTGATCGACCGGGTCGACAGCGTCACCGGAGGCATGAGCCCGAACGAATGGTGGTCACAGCGTCAGGCCCGCGAGATGGGCGGTCACGGACCGTGGCCGGAGGCCCGGGACCCGTTCAGCATCGATGCCGGCCGCACACGCCCGACCAGCGCGGCGGACCCAGCCTGCCCAAGCCACTACGCCGATGCGGCGGACCGGGCAGAGCAGGTGATGCGGGCGGACTTCGCCCAGGTGTATCGGCTGGACCGGGAGCGGGGCCAGACCTACACCGACAGCGAGTACGTGCAGCTCACCGAGCAGATGCACGATATCGCTGAGCCGTGGGTGGCGCGCATCGATGAGCTCGGGGAAACCTGGCGTGATATGCGCTGGCTCTCCTCCGGTAGTTACGGCAGCCGTGGCGAATACGCCGATGCGGTCGAACGGATCGAGCAGTACCGCCGAGAGGACAATCCTCTGTTCACGCGCAGCGCGACCCAGGTCGGTGAGCTGACGGGAATCGTTCGCCCGCACCGGTCGACCGCCGCTCCGCGCACTCCCGAGACGCCGGTGTCCTCCGCCTTCGCCGCAGCCCGCACCGCCGAACTGCGCCGGTGCGGTCGCGCTCCGATCCCGGGGCATCCGTTCGCGGGCCTGGTCGCCGGGCACGAGCGGGAAGGAATCGAGCGGTGACCGCCGTGGAGATCCGTCGGCAGTCCCAAGCTGACGGGTTCACCCCACTGCGGCCCTACGCCCCGGAGTCCTACGCCGAGCTGGAAGCCCGCCTGATCACCGCGAACCAGCGCGCCGCGGACCTGGAAGAGCAACTGGCGCAGGTCACCGGCGAGCGGGACACGGCCGAGCACCGCGCCGCGGAGCTGGAAGACCGTAACCGAGAGCTTGCCCGCGATCTTGACGACGCACTCGATATCGCATCCGAGCACGCACTGGATGCGGGTCGGGAACGCATGGTTCCCAAGCCCATCTACGGCCACCCGTTCGCCGGGCTGGTCTCCAATCGCATCCGAGAAGGGATGGAACGATGACTACCACTGTCGCCCCTGTGTCGCCCGAGACTCCGGCTGTCGCCGCTGTGTCGCCCAAAGCGACGAGCCGGTTCGACTTCGCCGAAATCGTCGCTTTGGCCATGACCGTGGTCATCGGTGCTGGTGCGTTCGCGTGGAGCTTCGCCGCGTTGAGTGATCTGTCGCGGATGGCCGGCATCACCGACAGCCTCACCTGGATCGGGCCGGTGTTCGTCGATGGCGCGATCATCCAGTCGATTGTCGCCCTGGTGTCGCTCAAGCGACGGGAGCGATTCGGGGTGAAAATCCCGAAAGCTACTCGCTGGTTCTTCTGGGGTGAACTGTTCGCCGCGGAACTGATCTCGGTGGCCGGAAATGCCCTGCACGCTGCGGAATCAACCGGCCGGGTCCTGCCCGCCACGATCGCGGCCTGTGTGGCTGGAGCTGCCCCGATGTTCGGTCTGGCCGCTACCCACGGTCTGACCGGCCTGCTGGAGGTTCCCCGGGCCGCGTCGCCCGAGGCGACACCCGGCGACAGCAGTGTCGTCGAAGGCGACACCACCCCCGGCTCGGGCGACAGCGAGGCGACACCGGAGTCGGCGGAGGCGACACCCACCGTCGAGGAGGCGACAGCGGCACGCGACGCCGAGATCTGGCGGTTGCACCGCGAGGGCTTGTCCTATCGCGAAATCGGCCCGCTCGTCGGCGTTCACTCCGGGTCGATCGGCAAGATCCTCGCTCGCCTCAAGGCCGAGCACGACGCGACAACCATCGAGCCGCTGGCGCTGCCCGAGGCTCCCGAAAACGTCCGGTACATCGCCGGATAAACCCACCACCCATCGATAACCAAGGAGTAACTGTTATGTCGTGGATCATGTCCGATGAGCCCAAGGTCATCCGGAGCGCGTTCGGGAAGAACGACCGGCCCGGCGCCACCGTGATCGGCCTGGTCATCTCGCAGGAGTTGACCAGCCAGAAGGACCCGAAGACCGGTAAACCGAAGGTCCGTGGTGGCCGGGAGGTTCCGCAGCTGGAGGTGGTGATCCTGACCGAGCAGCGCACCGACGCCGACGACGACGGCGCCCGGAAGCTGTTCGTGCGGGGCAATATGCAGAAGGCGATCAAGGCCGCGATCCTCGCGGCCGGCGATGACGATCTGCGCACCGGCGCCCGGGTCACGGTGCAGTTCACCGGCACCGGGCAGGCGTTCAACGCCGACTACGCCCCGCCGAAGCTGTATCGAGCCAAGTACGAACCGGCCACCGATGACAGCCTCGCCGAGGTCGCCGCCTATCTGGGCCAGGACGACGACGAGTAACCCTCACATCGAGTTCTGACCAGTAAAGAAGGTCCCTGCCGAGTCCCAATCGGCAGGGGCCTTCCGCATGTCCGGGACCGGAGTGACCGGCCGGACACGATCATTGTCGCCCACGCCGGGACCGCCGCGGGCGCGGGTTGTTCTGCTCCTGGTCGGGGCGCGTGCGCCCCTTCTCGGGCAGGCCCCCGGCCTGCCCGATATCGCCTGCTCTTCGCGCGTAGAGGCTCCGGGGTCAAGGGTGGCCGCAGGCCATCGCCGAAGGCGACGCGCAGCGCCCTTGACGCTGGAGGGGCGCGCGAACACAATGCAGGCGCCCCGACCAGGAGCACGCGGCCGGCAGGCCGCGCACGGCGCCCCTCGGGGCGCCGAAAACCTGATCTTGACCAGCGGGTTGCTGCGCGAAAACCGTGATAAAACCGGGCCAAAGGCCCGCCAAACGCGGTCACAAGTTGTCACAACTTTTATCACCGGCGCTTCTGTCTCCCCACCCCTCCTGACCTGCCTAGACCGGCGCTGCGCGCCGGTGAATCCTCCTCCCCCTCAGTCCCCAATCTCACTTCCACTACGTGAAACGAAAGTGAGATTGGGGACTGAGGGGGAGGAGGATTCAAAAATCAATTCAGTTCAGGAGGGGTGGGGAGACAAAAGAAAAAGACTCTGGTTGCGTTGGGTGGGTATCGGTGCGTTGGCATGGTGGTGGCGTTGGCATACGAGGCCAGTGGTGACGTCATGGACGGATCCGGCGGTCTACTGATCGGCCCGGCGAGCGTGTGCGGCGTAAGCGAGCGCCGGTGACGTAGCGGTGGTGGTGCGAGCGCGCGGGGCGCACTCGTCCGAGAGCTACCGCTCTCGCCTGTGTTCCGCACGAGGGCCGTGGCGGGCGCGCCTCTCCGTCCGGCCTATCTGGGGCTATCACACGACCACCGGACATCAAGGGCGCCTACGGCGTCGGCAAGCCGATGGCCTACGGCCACCCTTGACGCCCGGCGCCCGTGTGATCGGGCAGCCCCAGGCCGAACGGAGAGACACCCCCGCCACGACAAACCGAGCGCTCCACTCCGGTAGAACTCCGCAACCTGGCGGCTGCGCACGGGGCTCTGCCCCGGAACCCCGCTCTCGGCGAGGCCAGGCGCTCACAGAGAGCCAGGGCACGGACTCTCACGCCACGCAGCTCTACCGGATTTTTTCCTGTTCGTCCGGATTAGCGCGGTGTTCGCTGTGCGAAGGTCGTTTCTTCCTAGGAGATCGCTCTTCGATGGTAATTGCATAGTTCCGTGAGCTGCTTTTTCCAAATTTACCTCGACGGCGGCTTATTCGGCGCCATCGAAATGACAGCGCAAGGATTACCACAAGCGATCCTATTACTATCGTAAAATAGATAGTAAGGCTGGCTGCGGGCCTGCTTCCAAAAGTGTCATCAATCCACGCGATGAACTCGGCAGGCCATTTCCCTTGCTTGCTGAACACCTCCATAGTTTCTGATATGCGTGGGAGAAGCGCGAAGAGGACCACTAGGAAACCCGCTACCGAGATCGCGATGGACCTTCGATTCTGCATTCTTGAATACCGAGATGACACAACGCTTTCAAGTGTCTTGACTCGGTCCAGTAGTCGCGAGTATAGGTTGTGAGAATCTTGCTTGTCCAAAATTGCCTTTACGATCGCTCCATCGTCCGGCCCGGACAGAAGATTTCTGCGGTACTCTTGCAACCCGATGGCCAGGATACTTTGAGCCTCGAACAACTTGCGGTCCCGTACAACGGCATCGGTAGTGATGCTATCGATCTGTTCGAGCTGCCTTGATTGTAAAAGCGCAGACTCAATTGGGATCAGAATATTCATGTCGTCCACGAAATCAGTGTGGCGGCCGTCCCAGTCGAGGTATATCGCATTACCGGCAGAGAGCCATAGCTCTCTGTCTGCTATCTTGAGGTGATTTTCTAGCAAGGATTCTTTCGCGGGCCCTTCAATGGTTAGGTCATACTTCGCCCGCATCATGAGAGAAGCAAGGGCATCCGCATGGGTCACCTTTGCTGACCGGCCTTCGCAGCATAGGGGCTTGCCAAGAGACATGGTAGTGAAGCAGTGCCACTCGTGAATGGATGTTCTTTTCGCAAGAATTTCAATGGCCCCGAGGTAAGCTGAAAATACAGTCTTGATGGTTAGTGGATCGTCGCCGCCTTCCGAATTTGCACCGCTCGATACTTTGACCCATCTTTGGTTCTCGGATTTTTCGAGGTCCAGTTTTTTAATCGCGCGAGAGCTGATCCTGACCTTTCCGGTGCTAGCCCAATATTTGGTAATTATTGGAAGAGAGATCTTCGCCCACTCAAGTCGGCGCTCACTGCTTTGCAGGCAAGCGGCGATTTCTTTCGGATGGAGCTGCTCACTCACTCCCGTGCTGAATGTCAGCATACATATGCCTGATCGATGGATCATCAAGGATGCTTCTATGGCATCTTCCTCGGCCATCAAGACGTCTTTGAAGAACACCCTATTGAGTGCAAGCCGAATGTAGGGTTCTCCCTTGAAATATCGCGGGTAGTGGGTGCGTTGCTCGATTCGAACCCGTAAAGCCCCATGTAGATGGTGATCCAGCAGGCCCTTATCCATGCGGGAAACTGAGTCCTGCACCTTCCGGATGATTGGCGAGTATGAATCATCCCTGTCATCTGGCTGGGAATTTTGTATATGGTATGCCCTGGGGCGATGGATTAGAATTATAAAATATTGAATGAGCAACTTGACAGTTAGCCACGGCTGAGTTTTTAGTAGGATCCAAGCCTCGGGTTTCTCTGAATTGAATTCCTCCATGAAAGTTTGAAACCTCTGGGCGTGGCGTAAGTCTCGTTCTGCTTTAATAATGCCATTGCTAACCCTCAGTTCGTCGGTGGCCGGGCTCGCGGCTATCGTAGCCATATTGCTTGTGAGTAGCCTATTTGCAAGCCGGTTAATGTTTAACCGGGGGCCCAGATCGAAAACGTATGAGTAATGAGCACCGCGTCCTGTTATCGTTAGAGTGTGTTCGTCATCGACGGCAACCTTCCGCTGGCGCACTGCCCGAAGTATGGCTGACCTAAGTGGCATCCTTGACCTGTGGACTTTCTCTGAAGTCTGGCGTGCGAAACTTATGTGGAATATGTTAACGGGAGCGCTCGAACCAGACTAAAGATCCTGCTCACGAGGTCGGCTTCCTCGGCGGCCATGGCTGCTTAGCGGGGGCCCTTGAATTCGAACGCCGAGTCGTACTCGTTCCAGTCGATGCGGACTCCTTCGGGCTTAAACCCAGGCCCTCCGCGGGCTGGGAGGATCGTTACTCGGATGCCTAGAGCGTTCAGCACTGCGATCTGCTGAGTGACCGCGAGGCCGATCCAGACCTGGTGGGCATCGCTGGTAGTGATTTGTGACAGCAGCGCGCCATCCAATCCAGCAGCGGTCCGCGTCGCGTCAGCTTCCGCCGCGGCGAGTTCCGGCTTGAGCTTCGCAGTGATGCGCGAGAGTTGCTGTGTGTCAATGGCCCCGTCGGCGAAGGCGTCCGCCGCACTGTCCAGCCTGGACCGTATGGCATCTACCCGGGAGCGTGCTTCCTGCCCGGCAGTATCATCTCGGGCGAACAACTCTCGTGCGTCAGGTTGTGTCAACCTCGTGCAGACGACCTGTGCAACGAGCTCGTCGACCCACTCCACCCGTCTTCCGACGCATCCGCGACCTGTGGGGCAGGCATACAGCACGTGGGGACCTCCGCGGTTGACGACTCGCAGTGTGGAGCCACACACGCCGCATCGTCCGATCCCGAACGACAGGAGGTGTCGCCGAGCTCCGCTTTTTGTGACCGACCGGCCAGGAGCCGTGAGTAAGGCAGTAACACGGTCGTGGTCGTCGCGATCCACTATCGCAGGCCACGCGGCCGGGTATTCCTGGCCGCGGTGTGTCCTGACTGCGATGTTCATCCTGCGCAGGGCCAGCTTCCGGACGGTCGACGACAGCCAGTGCCCTTTTCCCTTCGGCGTGGGCACGGCTTCTTCATTGAGTCGCTTGACGATGGCGTTCAGCGATAGGCCGGCCAGCAGATCAGTGACGATTCCACGGACTACATCTGCTGCAACTGGATCCTCGACGTCTTCCCAGCTCAGTACCGTGCCCGCAGCGTCTCGGCGATAGATGCGCTGCCACCCGTAAGCCACATGGCCGTTGGCCCGCCCCTCCTCGGCGCGCTGCTGTGCCGCGCGGGCGATCCGCTCGCCTTTGATCTCGGATTCCGCTGTGTCGAACTCGCCAAGCACCCCGGCGTACATCCGGCCGGCCGCCGATGTCAGGTCGATATCCGAGCCCTTGACAAGGGCGATGCCCACACGGGCCTTCGAGAGAACGTCGATCGCATGTGCGCGCTCGCGCCGGTTGCGCCACAGGCGGGAAAGGCCATACGAGACGATGTGCTCGAACTCTCCGCGCGTGGCCGCTTCGAGCATGGCCTCGTAGTCCTTCCGGTGCTTGGTCCCCTTCAACGCCGAAATGTCGTTGTCGGTGTAGACCCGCACCACTTCCCATCCCCGCGATTCGGCGAGGCGTACCGAGTCTTCGCGTTGGCGCGCGATGCCCTTCTCTGTGCTCCGCGGATCCTCGGAGATTCGACAGTAAACAACCGCTCTACCTGCCATGATAGCTATATTACCCGCTGAGAACCCTCTGTATTTCCAGGAGGTGTCGGGAAGACCTGGCGCCCCGGGGATTTCACCACTCTGCTGGATGGGGTGACCACCAAACTGTTCGACCGCTACGGCGACGATACGGTCGTGTACCCGGGACACGGCGACGACACCACCCTCGGCGCCGAGCGGCCGCAGCTGGCGGAATGGAAGAACCGGGGCTGGTGAGCAGGCTGTAGCCGATCGGTCCTATGCGCCACATTGTCAACGCGGTAGCCTCGGAAAACACTGACGAGGTATCTTCTTGTCGCGGTGGACGACTCCGTGAGCTGTCTACGGTGTCTGAGTGGGAGGTCACGGATGAGGCGAGTCCGGATGCCACTCGACCGCGGTGCGGTGCAGCTGTCGAAAATCGGTGGAACGCGCGGTTCGGCAACGGTCGCGATGCTGTCCACTACCGTCCGCCTGGACCGGCCGCTACCGGTACAGCATGGGATTCATGAGCGAACTCCGGCAGCGCGTCGCGCGGTTCTGTGGTGAAAGGTCTTCCTGCCGTCTCCGCCGGTGACTTGGTCCGGCGGCTGCGAGACGATTTGGTGGAGCTCCTCGGCCGGCGAACCGGAGGTTGTCTGCACGATTGTGTGGACGGTATCTCGGGTGGTGCCGGCCGCGCGGCGAGCGCCCATGAGAACGCTGCCGATCGTGCCCGGCAGTTGATCGACTCACGAGATGCGAATACGTCACCGGAGGGCTCCTGTCGGGCGTCGACGGCACGTGCCGGACAAGATCCGTCCACCCTGGAAACAGAATTTTCGTCGCCGACCAACGGATCCCACAGCGTCGAGCCGGACTCCGGTCGGACCGAGCATTTCGTGGTGAGACTCGGCGGAGAAGACCAAGATACCTTCGTGAGCCTACTTCATAAGCTCCCACTTATGCATCTCGTCAGTAATCCCGGTCTCATGTCGAGATTTGCGGAATCCCGGGGAAAGTCGTTCTCGGCATCCGAAAGAAGACTTATCGGTCTCTTCGAGAACATCCAGCCAGAGCGAGGTACGGAACTGAGGAACCTGAACCTCGAGTACCGATGGGTCTCGGCAGATCGGGCGGTGCCAGTTCCGAAGCTCGTCCAGGAGGCGCGCGTGCACGGTGGAGCGGAACCCGATGCCCCCTGGACACATATTGGGTACGGGGTTGCAGAAGACTACATGGAGTCCCATCCCGGCCCCGGTGTCCTTTTCGTCTACGACGGTAACAAGCTCAGATCGCCGACCAAGGAAGAAATAGATGCCGAGCGGTCCGATCCCAATGGGAAACATACCTACATGTATGCAAAGAAACCTGTCGACGGTCTGGAGTTGAAGGACGCGCTCGTCGGGATGGTCCGCTTCGATGCGCCCGGCGACGCAATTTGATCCGTGTGGTGTGAGGAGCTCGACCCTCGGCGGCCGTGACCCGGAGACCACGGCCGCCTGGAGCGAGGCGAACCGGGTTCAGGACAGTTCGACGAGTTTCTGCCGCAGCCAGCTCAGGGCGGTGGCTCCGCCGGCTACCTGGTAGCGCGGGTAGCTCTGGTGGATACCGGATTTGACGAAGTCGTCGACCTGCTTCTTACGTTCCTCGTAGGCGTTGTTGTTGAGCTGGTCGTGCAGCAGACCGAGCCCGCCCGCCGCCAACGCGTCGTTGAGCAACTGCATACCGAGGGTCTGGTAGTTGCCCAGCTGAGTGGGGTCGGCGTTGGAGACCTGGGCGAAGAACCCGGCGATCCGGGCGGCGAAATCGCCGTCGGGAGTCGAGCAGTACAGGTCGCCTACCGCGCAGAACGTGTAGGTGCGGTTGCTGAGCCAGCCGAAGCCGGTGAGCCGGGGGCCGCCGGCTCCGGCGCCGAGGACCGGCGGGCCGACGAGGTTGTCGAGGGGAGAGCGACGGGGGTCGGCGATCAAACCGACCAGACCCACCCGGTCGGCGGGTACCACGCCGAGGCCGGTGCCGATCTCGGAGGCCAGGTCACCGGCCGCGTCCGCGCCCTGGCTGTAGCCCAGCAGCGCGAAACGGGTGTTGCCGCAGCGCCGGGCGACATCGGCGATCAGTCCGCGGGCGCCGGCGACGGCCTCGTTCTTGGACCGTCCGTAGACCTCGCCCTCCCAGGGAAAGGCGGTCGCCGTGTAGGCGACATAGTCGGTGTGCGCGTTGCCCGGTAGATCCTCGGCTGCCAGGGCGAGCATTCCCCGGCCCGGGTCGGCCTTCGAGGTCTCCCAAGTACCGGGAATCGCGACCACGTACAGGCTCGGGCAGCCTTCGGGTGCCGCTTGAGCGGTCGTGGCCACGGCGGGGGCGAGGACCGACGCGAGGGTTACCGCTACTCCGGCGGTGGCGGTCTTCCATCCAGAAAACATCGTGTACTCCATGTGCTCACCGAGACGGCCACCGGCCGTTCACCTGTTCCCAGGGTTCCCGAACAGTCGACGGGCATGCCACACCTTTGTGGCGTGACGCCGGGGTGCGAGTCCGTGGTCACCGATGGATCGGTCGGAGAGACAGCAGATCTCGCCGAGGGATAGCCAAGCACATCGGCGCTCGTTCCGAAAGTCGAATCTACCGGTGTTCGGGCCTGATCAACGGGATATTCACTCTCGGGCCGGCGGCCTGTCGCGAAATTCGCCCGGATGTGGCGGTTTCGGTGCCACCCCTGTGCGCCGCACACGCCTGCCGGTCCGGCCGTGCCCGAAGGTCGGCACTGCGCGGGCCTACCTGGTCTCTGGTCGGCGTCCCGCGCTCTCGGTTCGTAGTCCGGCCAGACGATCCGGGTGGAATGCACAGTACGACCCGCCGCGCCGCCGCGAAACCGCTACCGCAGTGGGAAACCGGGCCGGTGGTCTGCTGCGATGGCCGCCACCCGACGGATCCGGTGGGGCGACAGCGTTCGCCTCGCGCACTGCGGCGTCGCGCTGCTGTCGGATCGCGGAACGCTGCGCGGGCGGCGGGGTGCGGTCACTGGGCAGTGGATGTTCCACTGCGGGTTTCCGGATAGTGGGGGAGTGGTCGCGCGGGCCGCGGCGGCCCGTCCCTCCCACTCGAGGCGAGCCCGCTGATAACGATTCGGACCACAAGGTGCGCCCGCCGAACGCGTGAGCCCGTTCGCGCACTGTCCGGTTCGCCTCGTCTGCGGCGCAGTCTGCCGATAAGCGATCCGCTGACCAGCGGAAACGGATTACCCCCGGGCCGTGGCGAACCGGAGGTACCCGGCCGCCGCGGTGTCCGCGGCCCGGAACCTGCCTGGCAGACTTGTGTCGTGACTTGGACGCCGGCGCGTACACGACCGCACTCGCGTGCGGACTCCGGTGCTGCGCGCGGGATCGGGGCGGGGATCCTGCGCTGGGGCGGACGGCTGATCGGGGGCGCCCTCCTGGTGGGGTTGATCCTGGTGGGCGGTACCGCCGTACGGGTATGGCAGGTGGCTCGGATCGAGGACTACACCCGGGCCGACGCCATCGTGGTCCTGGGCGCGGCGCAATACTCCGGGACCCCGTCTTCGGTGTTCGAGGCGCGCCTCTACCAGGCGGCGAACCTGTACAAGCAGGGAGTTTCCGATCTGGTCATCACGGTCGGCGGGAAACAGGAGGGCGACCTGTACACCGAGGCCGCCTCCGGAAAGATGTACCTGACCGAAGCCGGTGTCCCCGAGGACGCTGTACTCGCGGTGGAGACCGGTTCCGACACACTGCGCAGTATCGAAGCCGTGGCCGACGCGATGCACGAACGCGAACTCGGCTCGGCGGTACTGGTCAGCGATCCGTGGCATTCACTGCGGACCCGCACCATGGCCCGCGACGCCGGACTCGACGCCTGGACCGCCCCCACCCGCACCGGGCCGGCGGTCTACACGCGCGAATCGCAGGCCCACGGAATCGCCCGGGAGACCGCGGCGCTGCTCTGGTATCAGCTCACGCATTTCTCGGCGGATTTCAACTACACCGCAGGGCAGTGAACCCCACATCCGCCGCCGAACCCCCGATCGGTCACCACCCGGTGGCAGACTGGGTGCGGTGACATACACCGAGCACGACCGCGAACGCCTGGTCGTCGAGGCACCCAAAACAGCAGGTCTCGCCGGGGCCGGCGCCCACGGAAACGGGCACCGCACCGAATTCGCGCGCGACCGTGCCCGGGTGCTGCATTCCGCGGCCCTCCGCCGTCTCGCCGACAAAACCCAGGTGATGGGACCGCGCGACGGTGACACCCCGCGCACCAGACTCACCCATTCGCTGGAGGTCGCGCAGATCGGCCGCGGTATCGCCGACGGACTCGGTTGCGATCCCGACCTGGCCGAACTCGCCGGGCTCGCGCACGATATCGGTCACCCGCCCTACGGCCACAACGGGGAGAAAGCCCTCGATATCTTCGCCGCCGATTTCGGCGGTTTCGAAGGCAACGCCCAGAACCTGCGGATCCTCACCCGCCTCGAACCGAAGGTGCTCGACTCCTACGGTGGCAGCGTCGGCCTCAACCTCACCCGCGCCGCGCTCGACGCCGCGATCAAATACCCGTGGCACCGCACCGAGGCCGGCGGCAAATTCGGTGCCTACGAGGCCGACGCCGACCGGTTGTCCTGGGTCCGCAAAGGCGCCCCGGATCGGCGACCGGCCCTGGAATGCCAGGTGATGGACTGGTCCGATGATGTGGCCTACTCCGTGCACGATGTGGAGGACGGCATCATCGCCGGCCGGATCGACCTCCGGGCCCTGGCCGACCCGGTGGAGCGGGTGGCGCTGGCCGAACTCGGACACGTACAGCATCGCGGCCTCTCGGTCGACGACCTGGTGTCCGCCGCACAGCGTCTCTCCGAACTCCCGGTCGTAGCCGATGTCTTCGTCTACGACGGCACCCTGACCAGTTCGGTCGCATTGAAACGGCTCACCAGCGAACTCGTCGGCCGGTTCGCGAACGCCGCGGTCGTGGCGACGCGCGAAGCCTGCCCCGGCCCACTGGCCCGCTACTCCGCCGACCTGGTGATACCGCCGGTGGCGGCGGCCGAGGTCGCTGTGCTGAAAACCGTGGCACTGCGCTACGTCATGTCCGACCCCCACCACAAACTGCGACAAGCCGAACAACGCGACACGATCACCGCGGTCGCCGGACACCTGCTGACCACCGGCCCCACGCTCCTCGACCCGCTACTGCTGCCCTGGTGGGATGCCGCGACCGACGACAGCGCCCGCGTCCGGGTGATCGTCGACCAGATCGCCTCCTACACCGAAAGCCGCCTGGAACGGATCGCGGGCTGTATCTGATTGCCCCGCCTTCGGCGGGGCGGGCGGGGCCCTATTGACCCCGGTTCTTCACTCCGGCGCTCAGTCGCTGCGCTCCTTCGCTCTGTCGCTCCAGAACCGGGGCGGGCCCCGCCTCGGTGCTGGGCTCCGCCTTCGGCGTCGTCGGTCGGGACCGCTCGCGATCCCGGGTCTGCACTCCGGTGACCGGTCCCTTCATGCCCGCGCTCTGTCGCTCCAGAACCGGGCGGCCCGTCGTAGTCGTGGGCTCCACCTCCGGTGGGCCGGTCGGGGCCCCGCGACCCGGGCTTTCGGTCTTGCGCTCGGGTCGCTGCGCTTTTTAGCTCTGTCGCTCCGGAACCGCGGCGGGGCCGGCGCGCTGAGGGGTCGCCAGCCGGAGTGGACGCACACGCCCCCGGCCGGGGTGGCTCCGGGTGTGTTCACCACGGCGAGGGTGCTCGGATTCTGCCGTGAGCCCGCTGGCCTAGACTCGACTCCGTGACCGGACGAATACCTGCTCGCGATATCACCGCCATTCGGGAGCGCGTCCGGATCGAGGATGTGGTGGGCGAGTATGTGGCGCTCAAACGGGGTGGCCCGGATTCGATGAAGGGCCTGTGCCCGTTCCACGACGAGAAGTCTCCTTCCTTCCATGTCCGGCCCAACCACGGCCTGTTCCACTGTTTCGGGTGCAGCGAGGGCGGAGACGTGTACGCCTTCCTGCAGAAGATCGAGCACATCGGTTTCGTCGAAGCGGTCGAGCAGATGGCCGACCGGATCGGCTACCGGATCAACTACGAGGGCGGCGGCACCTCGGTCCAGCGTGACCGCGGCACTCGTTCCCGCCTGGTGGCCGCGAATGCCGCCGCGCACGAGTTCTATATCGAGCGGTTGCGCGGACCCGACGCGACCGTCGCGCGCAAGTACCTCACCGATCGCAACTTCGACGAGGCGGCGTGGACCCAGTTCGGATGCGGTTACGCCCCCGACGGCTGGGATGTGCTCACCAAGCATCTGCTGAACAAGGGGTTCGATTTCAAGGAGCTCGAGGCGGCGGGGCTGTCCCGGCAGGGGCGCCGTGGTCCGATCGACCGTTTCCACCGGCGGCTGCTGTGGCCCATCCGCAACCTCGGCGGGGATGTGATCGGTTTCGGCGCCCGCAAACTCTTCGAAGACGACACGATGCCGGGCAAGTACGTCAATACTCCGGAAACCCTGCTGTACAAGAAGTCTCAGGTCCTGTTCGGGCTCGACCACGCCAAACGCGAGATAGCCAAAGGTCATCAGGCCGTGGTCGTCGAGGGCTACACCGATGTGATGGCCATGCACCTGGCCGGGGTGAAAACCGCCGTCGCCGCCTGCGGTACCGCCTTCGGTGACGACCATCTGGCGATCCTGCGCCGCCTGCTCATGGACGACAACTTCTGGCGTGGCGAGATCATCTTCACGTTCGACGGTGACGCCGCCGGGCAGGCCGCCGCGCTCAAAGCCTTCCTCGGCGACCAGAAGGTGGCCGGGCAGACCTATGTCGTGGTGTCACCCGACGGCCAGGACCCGTGCGAGATGCGCCAGCATTCCGGCGACGCCGCTCTGCGCGATATGGTCGCCCGCCGCGAACCGCTGTTCGATTTCGCGCTGCGGCAGGAGATCGCCAAACGCGAGGACAGCCGCACCCGTGCCCTCACCTACGACAGCCAGGTCGAGGTGATGCGCTGGGCGGTTCCCATCGTCGCGCAGATCAAGGACCACGGCCTGCGCAAACGTTATGCCACCCAGCTGGCCGAATGGACCGGCTGGCAGGATCCGCAGCTGGTGTACCGGCGGGTGGACGAGGAGGCCCGCAAACTCCGGGGCGCCGCGGCCGCCGCGCCCGCCCGCACGCCCCGCACCGAGCAGTCCGGTGTGGGTCCCACCCAGCCGGCGGCCCGCCCCGATCCGCGCGATCCGGTGCTGCGCTCCCAGCGCCAAGCTCTCGCCGCGGGGCTGCAGTACCCGGAGATCGCCGGTCCGGCGTTCGACGCCCTGGAAACCGACGCCTTCACCCACCCCGGCTATATCGCGGTGCGCAGCCTCATGGCCGAGGCCGGAGGGGTATCGGCGGGGCTGTCCGGTGCCGACTGGGTGAGCACGATCAGCGACCTCACCGACGATCTCACGCTGCGTGCCCTGGTCTCCGAACTGGCCAGTGAACCGCTGCCGGTGAAGACCACCGGCGATATCCCCCGGTTCATCACCGGTGTCCTGGCCAATGCCCAGGCCGCTCTGGTCGGCCGGCAGATCGCCGAACTCAAATCACGACTGCATCGGGTCTCCTCCGTGGACGAACCGGAGACCTATATGGCATTGTTCGCCGATCTCGTCGCTTTGGAGCAGTACCGCAAGAGTCTGCTCGAACAAGCCATGGGCAACAGCGAATTCGGCGCTGCCTGACCGGTGGAACCCCGGCGTGTACGGCCGCATTCGGTTCGGTCGTGGGCGGACGGCCCGCGGCTCTGCTCTAGCGCCGCCGCAACTGATCGTGCGGCACCATGACAGTGGTGCGTTCGTCGAGCGGCTCCATCGGCTCCAGTTTCGGCTGGGTGCTCAACTTGTCCGAGAGACGTTGCCGGCTCACCTGCACCAGCTTGCGGGTCACCGGGCTTCCCGCGACCGCGCGCGCACTCGCACTGATCTGCTCGTAGCGCGCCCGCCCGGCTTTACTGCCCAGTACATAACCGGCAGCGATACCGATGATCAACCGCAGCATGTGGGTGGAGCTCCTCCCAGTAGTCCGTGCCGACCCATCCTGCCCGACCGCACCGACACCTGTCGATCCGACTCCCACCTGCCGCTCGCGTCCCGATTTCTCCTCCCGCACCGGCTCGACCCCGCGATTTGGGCGCGCACCCACCCATACGCTAGAGTTTCCTCTCGGTCAGCCCGGTAAGGGCGGGACCGCCGAGCAATCCCCTATAGCTCAATTGGCAGAGCAGCCGACTGTTAATCGGCAGGTTACTGGTTCGAGTCCAGTTGGGGGAGCATAAACAGCAGGTCAGGCCCGATAGCAGGGAATGACCTGCTTTTCTTTTCGGCCGATTACCCGAAATACGCCGGCGTTTCCGCGCCGAACTTCTATTCGGTCGAACGATAGGGCGATCGTTCTTCGTGGCGGGGAACACGGAGAGGCGACTCACCACGGCCGGGTCGAGCTGATCGGTGCGACCTTCCGGATCCGAGGCGGCGCAGGGAAATTCGCTGTCGCACGAGCACGCCGCCACGGTCACGGTGCCCGTTTCGCTGTCCGAGTGCGGCGGGGCAAGATGTGACGGACAAGTCGTGAATTGCGGCGGAGGCGAATGTGAGCGAGTCATTTCTTATCGATCCGGAGGCTGTGCGCGCCTTGACCGGAGAACTGCGTGGTATCGCCGAGAGAGCGGCCCGCACCGCTCGCGACCTGCAGGACGCGCTCGCCGCCGCCGGAATGAACGAAACCTCCGCGAGTTGGGGCGATGACGAGATGGGCCGGGCATTCGCGGAGTGCTACCTGCCGAGCGCCGACGAGGGCGTCGACGCTCTGGAGAACAGTGCCGGCGCCCTCCGTGAGATGGGTGCCCTGTTCACCGCAGCTCTCACGGCTTTCGACGACCTGGATCACGCCGGTGCCGGATTCGTGCGCGACGCGACCGCACCGTCGGAGCTCTCCTTCTCGGACACCGATGTGGGCCCGCTCACCGGCCAGGTCCGCCCGCCGGCACATTTTCGTCCAACGCATACTCCTGCCAGGTCCAGCGGATTCGACCCGAACCGGGGGATGACGACAGCGGCTGTCGCCGCGACACCCGGAGTCGATGGTGCGGTGGAATCCAGCACGTCCGCCCTCGGGACGCAACCCGCGACCGGCGCGCGCGAATCCGCGATCGATACTCCCTCCGGACCGGTGGACGATCGCCCCGACGGGAGCCCCCCACCAACCGGACCGGCGGTGTCCACCCGATCCGCGACCGGCCCCGTCCGCACGGAAACCCTGACGGGACAGGCACCTCGCGGTGCCCAGCGGGCCGTACCCGGCGCCCGCAGTTCTGCCCGCTCCCCGTGGTCCGGGCGCATACCGGTCGAGCAGGCGCCTGTCGCAGGGGGCCGTGCCCCGGCCTCCCCGCCGCATGTTTCCGCACCGAATCAGCCGGGCAGCACACCTCGGGCCGATCCACCGAACCACCCGGGCAGCGCACCTCGCGGTGCCGCACCGGGACGCCGGGACGGGCGCAAGCACGATCAGCGGCTCGTGGCCGTCACACCGAAGCCGCGGAAGTCGAGCCCCCCGCAGGCGCAGATGGTGCCCGAACCGGTGACAGATTCGGCCGTACTGCGCATAATCGACGAGCTGGGGGCCCGGTACGGACTCCGGATCATCGGATTCGACACCGCTGGACTGGACGAACCGGCCGCACGTGAGATCGCCGCGGCCGTCGATTCGGTGCTGGAACGGCATCGCAACATCGACCTGCGGGGGTTGGAAATCGCCGATTCGGGCGATGCGCTGCCCGCCCGGCTCGAATGGACGGTCGTCACCGCAGCCGATCAACCGGAAATCCGAGCGGCGCATATCGTGCTCGACCGGGCCTCGACCACCGACCCCCACACCCGGCTCGCATCCGTCGAGGTGGCGACCCACGGCCGCCGGCCGGCGCCCGGCGCCACGGAACGCCCGCTCTACGCGAACCTGGTCCGGGAACTCGGCCGCGCGTTGGCCGCCGAGGGTCACTACGCGGCACACCGGCTGGCTCAGCGCACGCTGATCGCCGAGTATCGGCGAATCGCCGGCCCGGAGCATGCTCGCGATCCGCTCGGCCGGATAGTGCGTGGCTACCGGCACTGGCGCGACCAGCTCAGTGGGTGTTCCCCTGCCGTACGCTTCGACCCGGCCGCCGCATTGGTCGAAGCGTTCACGGAAGTCGAGTTGTGTGCGGACCGGGCAAGTGCGCCGGCTGTAGCGCTGCACCGGCTGCTGGTGGATACCGCAGGGCAGGGAACCCGACAGGGGCCGCTACCGCGGTTCGTCGGGCGCCGCATATGAGCTCTGGGTCACCGATGCGATTCGACATCGCCCGAGTGGAAGAGTCGATTCGTACGGTCGTCGATCGCCACAGCTCGGACACCGGGTGTGCACAAAGCACCGACGGCCGTCCGAATTATGGCCTGCCGGGACATTCCGTCCTCCGCGGGCCTTCATTAACCTCGGATACCGCTTATAGGTGTAAGTAGATCGCGTCTCGTAGAAATGGGCCCGGGAATCGACCCCCGGCGCGTATGTCTTCCGGGACGCCGCGCCGATGCCGATCCGGCTCGAATGGATGTAGATATGAACCGGAACCATTTCGAAGACTTCGGTTGGGCCACGCGTGATATGCGCTCGCGGATGCACGCATTGCTGGATGCCTACGAGCAGCAGCGGACGCAGATCGGCGAGGTGCGGCAGCAGTTGGTCGACCTGCGTGTTCGGGCCACCACCTCGGACGGCTCGGTGCACGTGACCGTGGATTCCACCGGGGCGGTACTCGAGGTCTGCGTGACTCCGGCCGCTATGCGCGGTACCGCCGGACAGCTGAGTGGGCTGCTCACCGAGACCGCGCGTGAGGCCGCCCGGCTGGCGAAGGAGCAGGCTGCTGTCGTCGTGGCACCGCTGGCGGGCCTTGCCGGCGGTATGCCCGATTTATCCGAGCTCTTGTCGAGGTGAGTTGGTTTGGTCGCTCTGCCGGATGGCTTTCCGTTGGGGGTGTGCGAGCCGGTGCTGGGCCCGTTTCCGCGCGGTAATCCGGAGGCGTTGCGAACGGGGGGCGATGCCTGGGAGCGGGCGGCACGAAGGTGTCTGTCGGAGGCCGAGGGGCTCGAGGATGTGGCCTCGTCCCTGTCGAGGTGTTCGACCGGTGACACAGCGGTCGAGGCGCAGCGGGTGTTGGGCGGGTCGGCGGCCCGGAGACGGGATCTGGCTGTGTATTGCGAGAGCAAGGCGGTGGAGTGCCGCGAGACGGCCAACGCTATCGAACTCGGTCAGTTCACCTGGATTGTCATGGGTTCGGCGCTGGTGGTGGAGTTGCTGGCGTCGCTGGTGATGCCCGCGGGCGGGATGGTGGCGGCCGCCGGGGTGCGGGCGGCCGCGCGGAAAGGGTGGCAACTGGCGTGGGTGCGGTTGATCGAGTCGGTGGTGGCGCTGTGTGCCCGGTTGTCGGCATCGCGTGCGGCATTGATCGGCCAGGGGATCGTGGTGGGTGGGGTAGTCGGCGGTGGCGTCACCTGGGGTGGGCAGATATGGCAGCAGCACCGTCGGGATCGGGACACGATCGACTGGGAAACGGTGACGGTGTCCGGGGCCGGGGGCGCGGCCGGCGGACTGGGTGCGGGAGTTCTGTACATGCGACCGGTGGCGGGGGTGTTGGCGCGATTGCAGGCGACCGGGACCCGGGGCGCCGGGGCGGTGGCGACGCTGTTGGCCGGTGGTGCGGCCGGGGTAGCCGGTGGGGTGACCGGCACGCTGGGAGGCGCGGTCGCCGCAGGTGTGTACAGCGGAAAATTCACGATTCCCGATCGATCGGAGCTCTATCCGGGTGCGGTCAGCGGTGCCTTGGAGGGTTTGCTGTCCGGGGGTGTGCACACTGTCGGCCACTCGGCTGTCCCACCGCGTCCAGCGGCCGGATTGCTCGGTAGTCCTGCCCGGTCGCCGAAACCGAGTGACCTGGCAGCGCTGTTCACTCGTGTCGTGAACTCGCGCGCGTCGGGTCCCTCCGGTGGTGCCGACCTGCCCGGTACTGCCACGGCCACTGCTGCGCACTCTTCATTCCAGCTCGGCGACAGGTCGTCGGCCGGTCCGGCGCGTTCGATGAAGCCTGTCGCCGAACCGTTCGTCGGGGTAGCGAAAACCGCGACCGAGCCCGATCCGGCGGCCACAACCGATCCGCTGCCACCCGACGACAGATCAGCAACAGCTGCGAGCTCCGACCCCGCGATCCCCGGCGTCGCGGAAGCCGGCACCACCGCCGATACCGGCATCGACTCATACCCCCGCCCCGCCACCGACGATGCCCCGGCGGAGCGCCCCGCCACCGGTAGCCGGTACCGGACCGGCCCCGGCGCGGACGATGCCTCCGTCACCACGGGGGTCCGGGTATCCGCCGGCCCGGCCACGGACCCACCGGCCGCTGTCACCGACTCGGCAACCCGTACCACCGGAAACGCCGCCGGTATCCACATCCCGGTCGGGGCCGATATCGCGGTGACCGCCGCCGACCCCGGCCGTCTCACTGTTCCCACCCCATCCGATCCACCCGTCGAAACCGCGTTCCCACCGTTTTCCGCTGACGCCCACAACCGGTCCGAACCACATGAGAACATTCCGTGGACCCGCACCACCGAACACCTCACTCCACCAGAGTTCCCCACGCCGGAACACAACCCCGCACCTCGGCGATCCCCGCACAATCCGCCACGGGAGCCGGGTTCTTCCGCACCGGCGGACGAGCGAGGGTGGCGGCAGCGGCGGGTCCAGGACGAGTCCGAATTGGCCCGAGCGCTCTATCACCGGCCGGAGACCAGGCGAGCCGTAATCGCCGTGATAGATCGATTACGCGCGGTTCTTTCCGCCCTCCATCCGCACGCGACTCGGGAGCAGATCGACAATGCCTTCTACACGCCCGAGGAGACGATTTCGGGAGGAATGGTCTTACGCTCGGTGCCGTTGGACGAGTTGCGGCGAGACGGCAACCTGCGGGAGCTGATGTCCGCGGTGCAGAATGCGATGTGGCGAAGCCGGGAAATCGCCGACCCTTCCGGCACGACTCTGGACGACGGTCTGGCCGGGTTGCTCAACCAGCCGGAGTGGGGGGAACGAGCAAAGCGGCTGGGACTGAACGCCGACGCACTGGGCCGAGTGCGCGAATCGATCACCGGCGGCGACCCGGGCGCGGCGATTGCCGCACGAGAACTCCGCTCGTCGGGCCATGGTATGAGCGATCCCGGGCATATCACGATTCGTGAGGAGATCGTTCGCAGCGGCGCGAACAGAATGCCACGTGAAATACCGGATCAAGTACGCCGGAGCCTGACCGTCCAGGACTGGAGTGTGCTCGGTATGCCCTTGTCGACCCGGGAATTGGAGGCGATTCCCGGCGGTCTGGTCGCGCTCCGTAAGACCCGGCTGGATCCGCACCTGCCGTTACCGCGTGATAAGCGGGGCCGAGTCGATGTGAAATCACTCGAAGCTCGGCTTGCCGCCGAGGACCCCGCATTTCGTCACATTCTTCCGCTCTACCGGTACGACGAGCACGGCCGCCGGATGCGAGATGAATCGGGCCACGCTGTAGTGGACGGCGTTCTGGCATACCATGAGCACGGAACAGTGGACGCCACCACCGCATTGCGACTCGACCCGCACGAGTTCGCTGTTCCGCTGCCGTGGCGGCCGGGCGCGGCCCGGTTCGACTTCGCGAAGGACGGTGAGTGGTTCCGGCGGACCGCGGTCGAGCGTGGAGTTCCCGTTGGATCCGGGGTTTCGGGAACTGCGGCGAGAATAGCGGCGCGATTCGACTGGATCATGCCGCCGGGTGTTTCGAAACACGATTTCGCCGGAGCAATTCTATCCCTCCTGCTACCGCAACATCATTCTCTCTACGAAACGGTATGGGGAATGCAGATGGTCGGAATGTCAGTGGTGGACGCGGCAGTCTTCCGGGCACCGGACAGTACGGTCGCAGATCTGTATGAAGCGGTTTTCGGCGTGTTCGGAATCCCGGCGCCGGAAAGTCCGGCGCGAGCCGCTCCGCTTTCCGCTGTTTCGCACTCGCACAGCCGCGCTCCCTATGCGATAACGGAGCCCGAGCTGCTGCCCTCCGTCGAAGACTTCGAGCTGAGTGATCGCCGAATCCAATCGATTTTCGACGAGAAGATAGCACCCGCGCTCCTTACCGACCGGCCGATGCGCTCCCTGGAACAGGTGGATGAGCCTGTGCTGTATGTTATCGGCGGGCAGCCCGGTGCCGGAAAATCGACACTGGTGGACAGGATTCGCGATGAACTGTCCGAACAGGGTGGTGCGGCATTGATCCAAGCCGACGAGCTGGAAAGATTTCATCCAGCATATTCGGCGCTGTATCGGGAGAACGATTTCACCGCGCACGATTACCTGTATCCGACGGCTCGGAAATTTCGCGATATGCTCGAGGGTTTCCTCGTACCGGGTCCGCACAATCTCATAATGGAAGGCGGTAATTCCGATCCCCGGGGTACGCTCGCTCGAATCGCACATATAGGAGAAAGTCGCAGCCGAACAATTATGGAAGTAATAGCTCTGCCGAGGGAGCAGAGTGATCTGGCTCGGTTGGAACGCTTTGTGAACGGTCGGGAAACCGTTGGATTCGGCCGCTATGTCACCCGTCGGACTCACGACCGGCTTTATCTCGGCGCATCGGAGCTGGTCCGACTGGTCGAATCGGAAATGCCGGTTTCGGTGAATTCATTGCGGATCCGTACCCGCACCGACCTCCTCTACGAGAACCATCGCACCTCGGATGGAAAGTGGCACGACCCGCCGCGTGCTCGGGTGATATTGGAAGCCGAAAGAAATCGGGAGTGGACCAGCGAAGAGTGCCGGGCATTCGAGGACCGGATCGCCGGGTTGAGTGAGTTCGTGGACTCGAAGGTGCACCAGGACCCTGCCCGCTGGATGCCACTGGTGGACGAGATCGACGGTTTACGAGTCCTGGCAGAGCACAAGCTGTCCGGGTCGGCGTCGCCGTGACCGGCGCGCGTGTCGTCGCGCTGCTCGACTTCTCGCCGCTACCGATAACAGCAGGTAGTGGGATCGTTATTGTCCCGTCCGCCCCGGCCCGGTCGATTCGTATCAGCCCGCGAAAGCGGCCTCGGGGGGAGCGGTCGCGTCCGCCAGGCGTTCCAGTGCGTGGTAGGCGGCCGTGCCGGGCTCGGCGCTGTAGGCCACGAGTCGCTGACCCGCTGCGTTCGGCACGGCCAGTACCGCGTAGTCGAGGGTGAACGCGCCGACCAGCGGGTGATGGAGATGTTTGTGGCCACTCACCTTGTGCCGCAACTCATGGTCGTCCCACAGCTCGCCGAACGCGGCGCTACCCGCGTTCAGTTCGGCCACCAGCCGGCGCAGTACCGGGTCGTCCGGGCGCTGTCCGGTGGCCGCGCGCAGATGTGCCACCGAATCGGCGGCGATATCGGCCCAGTCGGAGAACCGCCGCCGGGATTCCGGCTCGATGAACACGTAGCGCAGGTTGTTCGGTCGGCGGGGGCCCGCGGTCAGGTGGCCGAATATCGCGGCGGCGCTCGTATTCCAGGCGAGTACGTCGCTGTACCGGTCGATCACGTACGCGGCGGTCGGCACCGACAGCAGTTCCAGCATCCGGCGGGCGCCCGGGGCCAGTTCGTTCGGTTCGGCGGGCAGCAGTCGTACGTCGCCGCCGAGAGCGAACAGGTGCTCACGTTCGTCGGCGGTCAGCCGCAACGCATTCGCCAGTGCGGAAAGCACACTCGGCGACGGATGCGGGGCGCGACCCTGTTCCAGACGTGTGTAATAGCCGAGGCTGACACCCGCGAGTCCGGCGATCTCGGCCCGGCGCAGGCCTTTGGTGCGCCGGACTCCCTCGACGGTGATGCCCGCGGTCCCGGGATCGAACGCGGTCCGGCGGGAGCGCAGGAACGAACCCAATTCGGCCGCCTGAATACCTGCCATCTCGTCCTCCTGCCCGGTACCGCGCCTCGTTCAGGGTAGCCCTGGCAGGTGCACCCTCCGCTATTGTCCGGCCGGGAGTGCGCGATCGAAGCTGAAGGACGTGAGCACAACCGTCATCCTTCCCGAACCCGCCGCCGGGACCACCGAGGCACCGACGCAGGCAAGGTGGACACTTTTCGCGGCGTCCTTCGGCTTCCTGATGGTCAGCCTGGACGCCACCATTGTGAACGTGGCACTGCCCACGCTGGGGCACCGGCTCGGCGCGGGCTTCGGGCAACTGCAATGGGTGGTGGACAGCTACACGCTGATGTTCGCCGCCTTCCAGCTGATCGGCGGCACGCTGTCCGATCGGATCGGGGCGCGGCGCGCGTTCACCGTGGGCCTCACGCTGTTCACCGTCGCATCGCTCATCTGTGGGCTGGCGGTGTCCCCGGCAATGCTGATCGCCGCCCGGTTCGGGCAGGGGCTCGGCGCGGCGATCCAGTTGCCGGCGTCGCTGGCCATGATCCGGCGCGCGTACGACGACCCCGGCAAGCGCACGCGGGCCGTGGGTCTGTGGGCGGCCGCGGGCGGGGGCGGCGGTGGCGGCCGGGCCGGTGATAGGTGGCGTGCTGCTGGTGACGCTGGGCTGGCGATCACTGTTCCTGGTCAACCTGGTGATCGGTGCGCTCGGCCTGCTGGCCGTGACCCGCGCGGCGCCTACGCCCGCCGGATCCGGACGGCGGATCGATCCGGTCGGGCAGCTCACCGTGGTGTCGGCGCTGTGCGGCCTGACCTACGGTCTGATCGAGGGCGGCCATCAGGGCTGGACCGCCGGGCCGGTGCTGATCGCCCTGGGCGCGGCGGTAGTGGGTGCGGCCTTCTTCATCTGGTGGGAGCGTCGGGTCGAGGGTCCGATGCTGCCGCTGGATCTGTTCGCGCAGTCCACCTTCTCGGTGGCCTCGGTGGTCGGTTTCGTGCAGAACTTCGCGTATTACGGCATCGTCTTCCTGCTGTCGCTGTTCCTGCAGGAGCAGCGGGGCGACTCGGCACTGGTGACCGGACTGGTGTTCCTGCCGATGAGCCTGGGGGCGCTGACCGCCAATCTGCTCGGCGGCCGGATCACCGCCGCGTTCGGTCCTCGACTGCCGATGGTCGGCGGCCAGATCGCCTTCGCGGGCGGGTTGCTCTTGCTGGTCCTGGGTGGCGCGGATATTCCGCTGTGGATGATCTGGGCGGCGACCGTCCCGGTCGGGTTGGGTGCCGGGCTCGTCGTCCCCGCCATGACCAGCGCGGCCATGGAGGCCGTTCCGGCCCGCTACGCCGGTGTGGCTTCGGCGCAACTGAATACGGCCCGGCAGGTGGGGGGAGCGGTAGGCGTCGGGTGTTCGGCGCGCTGGTGGCCGGGAACTTCCTCGGTGGGCTGCAGACCTCGCTGCTGACCGCCGCTGTGGCGTTGCTCGCCGCGGCGGCGATCGCTGCGAGATTCGTCGCGGTCCGTTAGCGCAGGAAGGTGCCGGTACCGGTGTTGCCGTCGCCGGATCGCAGCGGCGGCCGGAGACCGATACCGGTGCGGCGCGGCATCGTTGCGCAAAGCCGGAGCTCAGCGTATCGGTGGGAACAGTGGTGGGGGTGTACCGATGGGGATGACCCGGATGCCGGACCAGGGACACGGTGTGCGGCTGTCGTAGGAATGATCGGCTATGCGCTCATCCGCCACCGTGACCAGCGTTCCCGGGCAGAGTCCCGGGCAACTGATCGCGGTGACAGGCCCGATGAGATTCGTACGGATGAAGATTCGCAGTTGCCGGAGGTTGATCCACGGACCGCGGCCGCATTCACATGCCGGGCTGTCGGACACTTTCATGCCGACCCAGGGGCATTCTCCGGGGACGTTGCGCCAGTGGTCGGCGATCCGGCCGTCCGCCAGCCGGGTGCCGTGCAGACAGTACTGTTTTTCCGGGCAGTAGTAGAGCCCCGGGGACGATTTGGGTACGAGCATTCCGGTGTGGATCCAGGGCGCGATTCGGCACCGGCATTCCGTGCCGTTGGGCAGTGGCATGTCGTTCTTTCCGTGCTGGGTTGTCAGGAACCGGCTGCGCCGGGGTATCGGGAAATCTGCTGATCCGAGCTCGGGGTGTTACCGATTTCGGAATGAAAAGTGCTGGGCGAGAGCGAAGTCCGCGGATCGTTGTCGGGTGAGCCGCGCAGCCCCGCGGCTATCCGTTCGAGGATCGCGGTATCCGTGCACCAGGTGTCCTGCCAGAGTCTCAGTGTCGCGGCGATAGCTCTGTTGGTGGTTCGGGTGGGCAGCGTGGGGCGTTGTTCGGGCATGGTCCGACCTCATGGGTTCGATGTGCTGAACAGGGGGCACCGGCTCGCGCCGGAGAATCGGCGCGGGCCGGGGACACGCATAACGCAAGGGTTTACCCCCGCTAAACACGGCGGGCGAGAACGACCCTGTGGTTGAGGGGGTATAAACACAACCTTACGGCGGCCGTCCGCCCGACGTCAAGGCGTTCTAAACTCGGAGACGTGGATGGCGCGAACGAGTTCGACGAGGTCCGAAGCGATCCGGACCCGGTCCGCCGCGGGCAGCGAGCCACCGAGATGATCACGCTCTACCAGCAGCGGGGCACCGAACTGGCCAGATTGCGGCGAGAAGCGATCGAAGAAGCACACCGGACCGGCCTCAGTTACACCGAGATCGCCGAGCGTCTCGGGATCACGAAAGGCCGGATCACTCAGATCAGAGCGAGTGCTCCGCCGCCCGAACGGGCCTTCTTCGGCGTCGGCCCGGTATCGGTCGGGATTCCCCGGCAGACCGACGCCGAGGACACGCGCGAAGAGTTGTCCTTCGACGTGAGTTTCCAGGCGACCCAGGAGCGAGTGGAAGTCGACCTCGCACGTCTGTCGCTGGCGTCCACCCGATTCGAGATCGACTCCGATGACGAACAGGTTCCGGCCGGCGACGCCGTGGTGATCTGTGGTCCGGAGTCGGCGCCGGTGGCCGAGAGTCTCCTCGCCGCCGACGAGGCCCTGAGCTTCGAGAAGATCGACGGAACATGGTGTCTGATAGAGAAGTCCACCGGCCGGCGGTACGACTCTCCGTTCCGTGCCGACCTCGCCAACCGGATCGATATCGGATACCTGGGCCGACGGGTGGCGGACGGTCGCGTCATCGTCCATATCGCAGGTGTGACGAGTATCGGATCGCTGGGCGTCGCCCATTGGCTCAGCGACAACGTCTCCGAGCTCTACGAGCAATCGGCCGGATTCACCAGCGCCGTGATCGAATGCGACTTCGACGAAGAACCGTCGATCACCGAAAGCCGGATCGTGGCGGGACCTTTTACGGCGCCGGAGTGAGAGGCCCGAGGTCCGCGCTTCGGCGAGATCAGTGATACCGGCCGGCGCGGCCCTGATGCATCGGCATGCGGCCCCGCTGGCGCCCGGTTCTCCCGGTCGGCATCGCCGCCACGGGCGACCCCGCCCGGGCCTGTGTCGATCTCGGCACGAGCGTCCCGGCCGATCCGTGCGGCGGTCCACCGAGCGCCGTGCGACGACACCGCTCAGACCTGCATGGTCGCCCCGTCATCCGATGCCGGGACGCCTGGGCCGGCGCCTTCCTCCGCCGACCCAGGCGATTCGATACCCGGCGGATGCCTGAACCCGGCGAATCCGCCGAGCCCCCCCACACCGTCGGCCATCACCGGCGCGATCGGTGTCAACTCCCCCTTGATGACGACATCCACGACACCGCCTTCGGGATCGCCTTCCTTACGCTGAACCCGCACGACTGCCGCTCCGTGGTCGAAGGTGATCACGTCACCGCTCATGAGGTCGAGCGGGCCGACACGTGCCAGCTCGTTCTCGTCGGCCCACCGCGCGTCCGTATCCGCGTACGCGGCCTTCGCGTCGGTACCGCCCTTGTTGCTGTAGGCCACTTCGAAGGCGCGGGCGACACTCGCGGACACCCACTCGACGACACCGTCCACGATATGGGTGTATTCGACCCTCCCGTCCCCGTTTCGTTCCCGAGCCGGCGACGATACCGGCCGGGGCGCGGTCTCCTCGGCGTCCCGGCCGGCCGGTGCGTCGTCTGATGTCTGTTCTCCCGAAGCCTGCTGGGGCCACGGCG
Organism: Nocardia sp. NPDC001965; assembly: GCF_053594175.1. Taxonomy (NCBI): domain Bacteria; kingdom Bacillati; phylum Actinomycetota; class Actinomycetes; order Mycobacteriales; family Nocardiaceae; genus Nocardia; species Nocardia sp. NPDC001965. The sequence goes on along the minus strand of NZ_JBSFDZ010000015.1, from coordinate 44,387 downwards.
TGGTCACCGCCCGCTGCGGTGTCTGCGGCGCGGCGGCCTGCTGTGTTCCAGGGTTCGGACCGGAATCGTGATACCGGTCGGAATCGTGTTTCACATCCTCGTCCGGACCGGTGTCGGAGAGGCCGGGATCCTGCATATTCGACAGCCAGAGCGGCAGCATCAGACTGGAAGGATCGAATCCCGCGGCGCCACCGAGCGGATCTGCCGACGGCGGCGGGGTCGGCACGGCGTTCGGTACAGAAGGCGAATCGACGGTAGCCGGCTCGATCGCGTCGAGCGCGTCGATCGACGAGGAATCGCCGGACCCGGTGCCGGAAACAAGATCGGTGCCGGAGCCGGTATCGGTGACCGGGGCACTGCCGGAGCTCGGACCGGTCTCCGCCCCACCTGTGTAGAAAGGATCGCCACCACCGGGGGCTGCCGCACCGACCACACCGGTACCGGCGGCGGCACCAGCGGTACCGGTACCGCTGACATCGGTACCGCCGGCTTCGGTCGGACCTGTACCAGCAGAACCCGACTCGGCTCGCTCGGTAGCACCAGTAGTGACTTCGGCATCGCCGGTGTGGGCGGACCCGGACTCGGCCGCATGTGTATCGGGCTCGCCCGACCGCGTATCGGCAGAACCTGAATCGCCGGGCTCGTCCGCGGCCGTGTCGGAATCACCGGCTTCGGTGTCGGCGGAATCGGGATCGGTGTCGGCGACTGCGCTGATACCTACGCCGGCCGCGACCGCGGCGACACCGATCCCGGCCCCGACACCGACATTCCGCATTGTGCGACCGGACCCCGTATCCCCGCGACGAGAGTCCGGACGACCCTCGGAATCGGTGCCACGAGAGTCCGAACGACCATCGGTGTTCGCGCTACGAGCGTTCGGTTGGTTGGGGGTGTGGGTGTCGGGGGTGTTGGGTTGTTCGTCGGTGTGGGTGTCGGGGGTGCTGGGTTGTTCGTCGGAGTGGGTGCCGCGGGCTTCCGGGTCGACCACACTCCTCGGCGAATCTCCTTCGCCCGCGCCGTCTGCTCTGCGGTTCGGACCCGGGCCGGTGGGGGCCGAACGCAGGGCAGATACTTCACGCTGCGAGTTTCGTACCGCCCTGTCCCGCGCTGCCTGTTCCCTTCGCTCCTCGCGCTCCTGCCGTGCCTGCTCTCGCCGTGCCGCGTCTTCCTGCCGTTCCTGTTCTCGCCGGGCTGCGGTCGCCTGCTGTTCCCGTTCTCGCCGTGCCGCTTCTACCTGTCGCTCCTGTTCCCGCCGTGCCGCTTCTACCTGTCGCTGGTGCTCCCGCACCAAGCGCTCCCGTTCCTTCGGAATGTCGTTTTCCAGCCGCCGGACCTCCCGCTCCAGCCGCCTCTGCTCCTTTGCTTGCTCGCTCACCATCCAATCGATGTTGTCGCGGGCTTCGGTCAGATCTCGCAATTCCCGTGCGGTCCGGTCGTCGTATCGGATCTCCAGGTCTCGCCACCGCGACTCCCGTGCCGCACTGGTACCGGGGCCGCCCGCCGCGGTGGTCTCGCCTCGAAGCCCGCGCAGTTCCGCGCGTAGTTCCGCTCGCCGGCGCGTCAGAGCGTCGAGGCGCAGACGACCCTCGTGCCGTCGATTCTCCGAATTCCGGAGCTCTCCGATGGTCTGATCGCTGTTGCGGACTTCCCACGGCTGGTGCCCGGCCTCCGTGCGACGCGCGATGTGCCCGGTCAGCTCTGCAGTCAGACTCCGGTACTCCGCTTCGGCGTCGTCCAGCCGTCGGGCGAGCCGCTCGCGCGTCGGATGCTCGTCCAACTGCCGGCCCAGCGACCATCGTTCGCGTTCGAGTTCGCGCAGCCGGGAACGCGTTATCATCTCTTCGGTCAGGTCGCGCAGCGCCTGTCCGTGCACCGATACCGCGTGCGGGGTCACCCCCTGGTAGTCCCTGTCCCGCAGCTGACGCTCCAGTTCGTCCCGCGAGAGCGCGGTGGTGTCGTCGAATGCGCGAGCTCCTCCTCTGACTCCTCTGCTCGTGACGGTGTCGAGGTCGTCCGCCGCTACCCGGGCCATCCGGGTTGTCGTCACACCCAGACGCTGACAGACAACCTGAACGACTTCGTCCAGATTCCTCCATGCCAGCATGGGGTTCCCCCTCCGTCTACCGGCCGGATTCTATGCCGACCAGGGCAGGCCAACGTCTCGAATTGTGAGTGATCCGAGCTGTTTCCGCGGCTTCGGCTCGAGGTCCGGTGTCGTGGAAACGTCACCGGTCGACCGACTTTCGTCGATACCTGGCTACTCATCCGAACGGTACAGCGCGAGCGGCCGCTTACATCTACTGGCGACACCATCCCGGATGCGATTTCCGCGTTTCGGTTCGTCGGAACGCGGCGAGGTGTTCGTCGAACTGCAGTGTCGGTGAACCCTGTTTTGTTGCGGCCCGAATTGTCGAGCGGGGCATGCCCGTCTTCCCCTTCCGATAGAAGGGCGAGCAAGCCGAGAAGTTCGCGGCAACAAGGTGACACGCTCCCTACCGGGGCCCTGTTCCAGGGGAGCACTCGCACTGTTGCGCCGGCAGTGAACACCGACCCGACCGGGCTCGATGATCACTACAGTCGATCGTATGACGACAGTCACAACGCGCACGGTCGAGTACCCGGCCGACGGCCTGACGATGATCGGTCACCTCGCGCTCCCGGCCGGCGACGACCGCCGGCCCGCGGTCCTGATCGGACCAGAAGGCATGGGGCTCAGCGACGTCGAACGCCGCCGGGCCGACGCTCTCGCCGAGCTGGGATACGTAGCGCTGGCCTTCGATATCCACGGCGGGAGGTATCTGGGCGCCCCCGAGGAGATGCTGGCCCGTTGCATGCCGCTACTCGCTGACCCCGACCGGATGCGGGCCATCGGCCACGCGGCGCTCGACGTATTGCGCACCGCACCCCGCACCGATCCCGACAGGATCGCCGCCGTCGGTTACGGCACCGGCGGCGCGATCGCGCTCGAACTCGGGCGCGACGGCGTCGATCTGCGCGCGATCGGGACAGTCAACGCACTGACCACGGGTCGACCGGGCGAGGCGGCGCGCATTCGCTGCCCGGTGTGGGCGGGGGTCGGGTCGGAAGACCCGATCATGCCGCCCGCGCAACGCGACGCGTTCACCGCCGAGATGCAGGCTGCCGGCGTCGACTGGCGCGTCGTGGTCTACGGCGGTGCCTTGCACGCCTTCCACCATCCGCCGGTCGACCACCCCACGGTCCCCGGTGTCGGCTACCACCCACGGCACGCGCAGCGAGCCTGGCACGACGTCGTCGACCTGCTCACCGAGTGCCTACCCGTAGCGGCTCCGGCATCCTGAAGCTGTCCCCGGCCGCGCAGCCGTTGTCGTGGCTACTATTGCGATCGTCGGTCCTCGAAGAGGGAGGATTTGCGGGGACGCTCGGGTCGGTCGGTCACGGGCGAACCCCGGCGGTGGCGGGCCCGGGAAGACGGAACACCCGTCGTGCGGTGCCCTCGAGGAAACCGGTGCGGAGATCGTCGTCGAACTCCAGTGTGTCCAGATCGCGTAGCGCGCGGACCGGATCGATCATCGGCCAATTCGTGCCGAACATGACACGGTGGCGGCCGAGCGTTCGGGCGAAATCGAGGAATGCCGGGGGTAGGCGGTCGAGCGCGTATGCGGAGGAGTCCACGTAGAAGTTCGGGAATTTGACGGTGAGCGTGATGACTTCGTCCAGCCAGGGAAATCCCACATGACCGCCGACGACCACCAGATCCGGAAAATCGAGCAGAACCCGTTCGAGGTACGGGATCGGCCGGCCGGTTTCCGAGGTTTTCAGCGGCCCGGTGTGCCCGATCTGGGTGCACAGCGGTACGCCCGCTTCGACGCATGCGGTGTAGACGGGGTAATAGAGCCGATGGTCCGGCGGTAGCTCCCAGAGCCAGGGCACGACCCGGACGCCTACGAAGATGTCACCGGCCAGGTCGCGTACGGTCCGCGCGGCACGCACCGGATCGCGGAGGTCGACTCCGAGCAGGCCGCGGAATCGGTTGGGCGCGTGATCGATCGCGGCGTGTACCTCGTCATTGGTGATCAACGGTCCGCCGGGACCGTACCAGGCCGACAGCAGCGCCAGGTCCACTCCCGCGGCATCCATTCGCGCGAGGGTGTGGTCGAGGCCGGGCGCCATCTGGGCGGAGTCCTTGCCGGTCCAGCGCAGCAGGGTGGCCAGCCAGGGCTCGCGGGCCATTCGCGGGCCGACCTGCTGGGCCCACACATCGATCGTTCCCATGGGCGACTCCTCTCCCGATATACTTCACTATCAAAGTATTGAGAGGTGGACCGGATGGCAAGGGACCCGTACCGGCTGATCGGCCGGATCCAGCAGGTGTCCCATTCGTTGCGCAAGAAGTCCGACCGCCTGCTCATCGACGCTGCCGGGGTCACCACGGCCCAGGCCGGGATCCTGGCCGTGGTCGCGGATGATCCGGGCTGCTCACAACGGGGTATCGCCCGGCGACTGCGGCTCGGTGAACCTGCCGTGGTGGCCGCCGTGGGGAGACTGCTCGATGCCGACCTGGTCGAGCGGCAGGTCAGCGACCACGATCCGCGGGCGGTGGCCCTTTTCCTCACCGCGCACGGAGTCGAGACGGTGGGCCGGGCCCAGCAGACCTACGGCATCATCAATCAGGCGGTGCTGGACGCGCTGGGCGCCGACGGCCGGGCACGATTCGCCGAACTGCTCGATGCGCTGGATCAGGCCGTCGGTGCGCTGCCGCTCTCGGTGGACGACCAGGATTCCCCCGGCACCTGACGGCAGCTCCGGGTGGGTCAGGCCGCGACCGGAGCGGATTCGGTGTGCCGGGAACGGGCGAACAGGAAGGTGGCGACGGCGGCGGGGATGTTCATCAGGAACCCGTACACCGCGCCGGGCACCGCCATCGTCTCGTTACCGAGCACCGATACCGCGACGGTGATGGCCAGCGCCGCGTTGTGGACCCCGATCTCCATCCCCGCGGCGATAGCGTCCGCGCGCTCGACGCCGAACGCGCGCGGCACCGCGTAACCGATGGTCAGGCTGCATACGCACAGCAACAGCGCGATCGCCCCCAACTGCCCGATATGGCCGGTGAACGCGTCGAACTCGGAGACCAGCGCCGCGACCACGACGAGCGCCAGCACCACACCGGCGGCTACCTTGACCGCGGTATGCATGCGCAGTGCCCAATCGGCGAACATTCGCCGCACCGTCATCCCGGCCACCACCGGTACCAGTACCAGTGCGAAAACCTGGAGGAATTTGGCGGGTTGCAGGCCGATACCCGCGCCGTCGTCGAGGAACACCGAATACGAGAGACCCACCACCAAGGGCAGGGTGAACACCGCCAGTACCGAGTTGACGGCGGTGAGTGTGATGTTCAGCGCGACATTGCCACCGGCTATATGGCTGAACAGATTCGCCGAGGTCCCGCCGGGCGATGCGGCCAGCAGCATCATGCCCACCGCGAGGGCGCCGTCGAGCCCGAACAACCGCACCAACCCGAAGCAGAGCGCGGGCAGGACGACCAGCTGGCAGACCAGCGCGATCAGCGCCGCCTTGGGGAAGCGCGCCACCCGGGCGAAATCCGCGACGGTGAGTGTCAGTCCCAGACCGAACATGACGATTCCGAGTGCCACGGGCAGGGCGACCGCGAAAAGCGTTGAACTCATGAGCCATCCTTCCGACGGCCGAGTGTCGCCCGCCGCCGCGAGCGTCGTCAAATGGATGGATGCCCACCGTCGGTGGCGCTCGGCTCGGCTGTCCCCGGTTTCCGCGTCGCGTAGTCCGGTGCGAGCGAGATCCGGTGCGAGCGAGAAAGGCCCGGGGCGGGACGCCACCAGTGGTGCCGCAGGGTCCGGGACTGTGCCGCCCCGGACTCCGCGGTCACACGATCAGTTCGCCCGGCAGACGAACATCCACTCGGTGCCGTAGTGTTCGGCGGCGCTGCCCTCCAGGCGTTCCCACTCGTAGTGGCCCGGCTCGCCGCCACCGGCGGTGCAGGGGTCGCCGACCTTCTTGCCGTCGGGCGGTGGGGGCGGACCGGGCTGCTCCGCGCCCGGGAGTCCGGGCAGGTCGGCGCTACCGGAGGGCAGCGCGGCGGCGGAGGCCGCCGGGAAACCGGTGACTGCCAGGGACATTGCCGCGATCACGCAGGCTTTCTTCATACGGCGAAGAGATCCGATCCGGGGTGACCGTCGAGTTCGTCGGTGCCCTCGACGGCCGGATCGGTGTCGGTGGTGTACTCGTGGATCCCCGGCCGGGCGGCGCTCGCGCTGTCGACCTCGGGTGAACTCGTCGCGGCTCCGTGTATCGGACATCGGGCGGTCGCTCCCCGTAGCGGCCGGATTCGATTGCGTGGGACAGTGCGAAATCGACCGCGGCTGCCGGGGAATCCGCCGTGAGCCCCGCGCGAACCGGTTCGCCCACCGGGTCGTGCACCGTCCAGCCGTGAAGGGAGGCGACGGGGGGCCTCGCCGCGTCGATCGACCGGCGCGAGTTCGGACAGGGTCCCCCAGGGGTCTCGCGGTCACAGCATCGGCGGAACAGATGAGGATGTTGTTGCGGGCCTCGCCCATATCCGTGAACGCGACCGCTACGAGGCCGTCGCAGATAGTGCTCCGGTCGGTATCGGGGCGGACGCCGATGACGAGACCGCCCGCCCAGGGCTCCTTCGGCTACGGCCGCCATCACGCGGTACCCCCGCCGCGCAGGACCGCCGCGCCCGCGTCGGTGTACCGGCGTGGCCCGCGGACGGCGATCTGGGTGGTGGATATCTCGCTCCTCGGGCTGATCGCGGTGGTGCCGGGCAGGTGAAAACAAGCCGAACCCAGCCGACCGCTTCGGCATTCCGTCGGTGATACGGGGGTATCGCGTCCGGTGGCGGCGCGGCCGAATCGCCCGTTGCCCAATTGGTAAACATATGCCTATTGTATGCTCATGTTTATCAATAAAGTGTTCTCCGTCCGCACGGTCCTGCGAGCAGTGTCGTGACCGCCGCCCCGCCGTTCTCCGAAGACACCGTGCTCATGCCGTGGAAACCCGGCCCCGCCGCGGATTCGACCGGAGCGGTATTCGTCAGCGTGACGGATTTTCTCGCGACATCGGAGCCCGATGTCCGGCAGATCTACGAGCTCGGCCTCGAGCTGGGGGAGACCTGGCCGGTGCTGGAGGGCGCGGTCGGTGTGTGGCTCTGGGGCCGGCCCGCGCAATTACGGGGCGGTTCGATCTCGGTATGGGACAGTGAGCACGCGATGCGGCGGTTCGTACGCTGGCCGGTCCATGCCCGGATCATGCGGGCCTGGCGCGGGCGGGTGCGTGTCGCCGCCGACTCGTGGCACGCCGACCGCTTCGATATCGAGAGTGTGTGGGCGAGAGCGGGAAAAACCATCGAGCACCCTCACCCCGGCGCCCGATAGTGCCGGGGCGACGCCGGTGTCCGCTGCCCCGGGATGATCGGTGCCGACGGTGGGAACTGCACCGGCAGCGCGGTCGGGGCCGGATGGAACGCCGGGCCGCCGGGTGGGCCCCGGCGGCCGGACCATCAGCGGAATGTGAACGGTGGTGACGGCGGGAACTGCACCGGCAGAGTCGTGAGCGACCGGTGGAACGGGCCCGGCCGCCAAGCGGGCCCCTCCGGCGGCAGGGCGATTTCGAGTTCCGGAATGGCGTCGAGCAATTGGTCGATGGCGTCCTGGGCGACCAGATAGGCCAGCGTCTGTGCCGGGCAGTTGCGTTGTCCGAGTCCCCAGGAGAGATGGGAGCGGTTGCCGTGATGGTCGTCGGCGCGGATGGAGGGGTCGTGGTTGCAGGCGGCGATGCTGATGACGACGGGTTGGTGGGCGGGGAGCCAGACGTCGTCGATGAGGATGGGTTGGCGTGGATAGGTGATGAGGAAGTTGGCCATGGGCGGGTTGTCGAAGAGGACCTCGTCGAGGGCGTCGCGGGTGGAGAGGCTGCCGCCGAGGACATGTCCGCCGAAACGTTCGTCGGTGAGGATGAGCAGCAGCGTGTTGGCGATAAGGTTCTGCTGGAGCTCGATGCCCGCCCCGTAATGGCTGGTCACCTGGTGGATCATCTCCACCTCGTCCAATTCGGCGGAGTGCCGGAGCAGGATCGAGGTGACATCGTTGCCCGGTTCGGTGCGTTTGAGCGCCACCAGTTCGGCCAGCGCCGCGCCGATCATCCGGTTGCCCTCGTCGGCGTCCACACCTTCGAACATGGCGGCCATGCCCGCGGCGACGCGCTCTCCGATCTCGGGCGGGCAGCCGAGCAGGGTATTGCAGACCTGGAAAGCCAGCGGGAAGGCATACTGCACGAGCAGGTCCGCTCGACCGGTCTGGCAGAAGGAACTGATCAGCGGGACGGCGATCTCCTCGACCGCGGCGCGTATGGCGTGCAAGTCGATCTCCGCCAGTGCCGCGACATTGGCCTCCCGGTAGCGCTGCTGGTCGATTCCGGTGCTGCGGGCCGCGATCGGCCGCCATTCCATGATCGGCAGGACCGGGCAGTCGGTGGGCATTTCCTGCTGCCAGGCGCGTGGGTCGGCGGGGAAGTGTTCGTGGTCGTTGAGGATCCGGACGGCGGTCCGGTGTTCGATGACGAGGGTGGCGGGGACGTCGGGAGCCAGGTCGACCGGCACCATGGCGCGGTGTTCGCGGCGCATCTGCCGGAAGACCCGATGGGGGTCCTCGGCGAATTCGGGTGCGTAGAGGGGGATCCGGGGACTGTCGTCGGCGAGGGGTGAGCCGTGTACAGGCCTGGGCGCGGGGTGGACGGCGGGCGGCGTCGTGCTCAAGGGTGACTCCATACTGGTCGCGACATTGCCGACAATTACCGAGCGGTCGGCCCGTCATCTCGGCACGATGTAGCACCCTACTGGATAGGAACGCGAAATATATTGCGGTGCTGTGGCTTACACAGCACACGTGGAGCCCGACGGGCATTCGTACCGCCCTGGAGTCGCGGGAGGGGAACGGGTGGCCGGGGGTCGGCCGCCGGGAGTTTCGCAGAACTCTACGGGTGTGGCCGCAGGCCTGCCGGGCGAACGCCGCTCACCCGCGCGCACCGCACCGGGCGGGCGAACGCGGAAGCTTCAGATGCGCCGGGTATCGCGGGCGCCCGCCGGGATTGTGGTGGCCAGGCGACGGACCTTGTCGAGAGCGTCCAGGAGATGGGCCGTTTCGGTCCACCGGCCGAGAAACGCCTCCTGCGCGATGACGATGCCCGCAGTGCCGGCGACCTGTTCGCTCACCGGGCACCACGCGTCGAGTCCGAGCCGGCGCCGGGGATGGCTGCGCAGGCCGGCCGTCCAGGTCGGGGCTCGATACACCACCTGATGGGGTAGATAGGCCGGAATACCCTCCGCCGCGAGGGCGGTGACGATCAGGTCGGTACACACATTGCCGAATTCGCCGATATCGACGGTCAGCGGGAGTGCCGCGAAGTTCCGGCGGGTGATACGGGAGTCGGGCGGGTGCAGGGTGAGGCCGGCGGTGGTGGCCAGGCCCGCGCGGAACGCGGCGACCTGCCGGGTCTTCGCCGTGATCTGGTCGTCGACGCGGCGCAGCTGGGCGCGCAGGATCGCGGCCTGGAATTCGGTGATCCGGTGATTACCGCCGAATCCCCAGTCCGCTTCCGGCCGACGCCGCCGCCCGCAGTTCGCGAGACCGTACACGCGATCGGCCAGCTCCGGATCAGCGGTGACGACCAGCCCGCCCTCGCCGGCGGTCGGGGCCTTGGACTGCTGGAAGCTGAAACAACCGATCCGGCCCAGTGTTCCGGCGGATCTGCCGTTCCATCGGGCGCCGAAGACATGCCCGCCGTCCTCGACCACGAACAGCTCGTGGCGCTGCGCGATATCGAGCAGCCGGTCCATATCGGCGATATGGGCATAGGTGTGGACGACGAGTATCCCGCGGGTACGTCCGGTGACGGCCGCCTCGACCGCCGCCGGGTCCAGACACCAGGTGCGGGGATCGATATCGGCGAACACCGGCACACCACCGTTGACGACGACCGCACGCGCCGCCGCGGTCCAGGACAGCCCCGGCACGATCACCTCGTCGCCCGGGCTCAGGTCCAGAGCCGCCACCGCGATCTCCAGTGCGGCGGTACCGTTCGCCACCGGTAGTGCGTGTTGTGCGCCGAGATGACCGGCCATGGCGTGGCCGAGCTCGGTCTCCTTCGGCCCGTCGAAGGACCAGCGATCGTTGTCGAGGACCTCGAGCAATTCCCGGCGCTCGGCCTCGTCGTGCACCGGCCATCGGTACGGCGTACTCCGCACCGGCACGCCGCCGTTGAGTGCCAGGCAGTCAGCCGGTCGCACCGCGGACCTCGGGCCCGGAGGTCATCTCGCACCCGTTCCGGGCGTGGTGCCGGAACCTGTGCGTAGGAGGCCGCGACTACAGCGCGGTTTCCGGCCGGTCGCGGTGTCGTGGCTCGGGTCGGTTGCCGACATTCCGTCCCCCTGCATGGTCGTTCCGGCGATCGCGGATCTCGCTGTCCCGGAGCCGCGATCGAGATCTCCGATGATAGGCCCACCGGTGATCGCCTGCTCCGAATCGAATGTGTTGTGCGGGTTTCCGGGTCCGGGGCGGATCGGCTGCCGCCGTGATGTGCTATCGGTACAGGCCGTCGAGCACTATCGCCAGCAGTCTGCGCCAGTCGCCGGCCCCGGTGCGAACAGTCGCCGACAGGGCGCCCACGATCAGGTAGACATCGGCCACCGTGCAATCCGCGCGCAGTGTGCCCGCGGCGCGGTCGAGTTCGACGATCTCGCCGATCACGGCTTCGAGCCGGGTGCGGGCTTCGCCGCGCGGTTCGCTGCCGGTCGAGTGCCGGGCCGATTCGACGGCGGCGGAGAGGCCGCGGTCGGCTGCCAGGATCTCGCCGACCCGGTTCAGGTAGCGGGCGAGCGCGGTGCCGGGTTCCGCGCCGTCGCGGCATTCGCGGCGGGCGAATTCCTCGATTTCGGCGAACCGCTGGCCGGCGGCCGCCTCGACGAGATCGGTGTGGGTGGGGAAATGCCGGTAGACGGTACCGATACCGACGCCGGCCGCGCGCGCGATCTCGGGAAGCTGTACACCGCTGCCGTGCTCGGCGAACAGGGTGCGCGCGGTGGCGAGTATGCGATCCCGGTTGCGGGCCGCGTCGGCGCGCGGGGTGCGTCGGGGGGTTGGTCTTGACAACCGGGAACCTCTCGTGGCTAGCTTAAACGGAATCGGAATCCGCTTCCGATTTTAGCTTGTCGAGAGGTGGGAGTCCATGGCCGAGGATCGTTTTCGTGTGCTGGCGCCCGGGGAGGTGCGGCACGGTCGAGTCCCCTTACCGCCGGCCTTCGCGGTGAAAGCGCTGACCGGTGACACCGAAGGAAGGTTCTCGCTGTTGGAGGTGACTCTCGCCCGGGATATACCCCGGCATACGCACCATGTCGCCGACGAATGCATCTACGTGCTGGACGGGGAACTCGGTGTGGATTTCGCCGACCGGTCGCTCACCGTGACACCGGGCATGTTCGTCCTGCTGCCGCACGGAGTACCGCACGCGCTGCGCGCGGTATCGACACCGCCACCCCGGCTGCTCCAGATCTCGTCACCGGGCGGATGGGAATGCTATCTGGAGGATCTCTTCGAGGCGGGTCCGTCGGTTCTCACCGAGGGAGCGCTGGATCCGGTGAAGATCAATCCGATCGCGGCCCGATACGACATCCGCTACGAGGAATCCGCCTAGTACCGCGCTGCTCTCACCGACTGCCGATTCCGGTGCGGTCCCGGCGCGCCGTGCCGATCCGGGTGCGCGAGGCGGGCCGGCTGCCGGTTCGCGGATTCGGTGCAGAAGGTGCCGCCGCGGGAATGGCGATCCGTAGCGTTACCCGCCCGGGCGATGCGCTCGGCCTACCGGAGGTCCCGCCGCCGATGTAGAGGAGGCGATCGCGGGCGTCTCTCCGGTCGTCCTCCCGGCCGTGCTGTCCTCCGGGCGTGGCCGGGAACGGCTCGGGCCGGTTCGGTGCCCGACGGTGCGCGGACACGGTTCCGACACCCCGGCTGGGTACCTTGCCGGAAGTGTCCGGCGCGCGCGGATCGGGGACGGGGGTTTGCGGCGCGGGCCGGCCGGGGCAGACAATGAGACCGGCTCGGCGACCGGCTGAGCTGGTGGAACGACAACAGAAGGCAGCCGCGAGAGCAGTCATCCGGAGGACGCGACCTGCCGTGAGCGGATCCGAGGTTCGATCGACCCGAGGAGCAGAAGATGACGCAATCCGCGCCCGTTGATCTCAAGGGCAAGCACAGAGCGATGTGGGCATCGGGCGACTACCCGCGGGTGGCCGCCGATGTGATTCCCGAACTCGGCAGCAGACTCGTCGACGCCTGCCGTATCCGGCCCGGACAGCGGGTACTGGATATCGCCGCCGGTGCGGGTAACGCTGCGATTCCGGCCGCGGCGGCGGGCGCGGAGGTGGTGGCCAGTGACCTCACACCCGAATTGTTCGAGGTGGGCCGCCGCAATGCGGCCGCCGCGGGCGTCGATCTCACCTGGGAACAGGCCGACGCCGAGGACTTGCCCTTCGAAACGGGCGCTTTCGACGTCGTCATGTCCTGCGTAGGGGTGATGTTCGCGCCCTTCCACCGGACGGCCGCCGATGAGCTGATCCGCGTCACCACCGGCGGCGGGACGATCGGCCTGATCAACTGGACGCCCGAAGGGTTCGTCGGCCGGATGTTCGCCGTGCTGAAACCCTTCGCCCCCGCCCCGCCGCCCGGGGCGCAACCACCACCGCTGTGGGGGGACGAAGCCCACGTGACGGAACTGCTGGGAGACCGGGTGACGGGTCTGGAACTGCGCCGGGAACGCGCTGTCGTGGACTGCTTCGCGGACGGAGCCGCGTTCCGCGACTTCTTCAAGGCCAATTACGGCCCCACGGTCACGGTGTACCGGGCACTCGCCGGCGAACCGGAGCGGGCCGCCCGGCTGGACCGGGAACTGGCCGAGCTCGGTGCGGCGCACGATCTGGGCGGTGGCCGGATGGAATGGGAATACCTGCTGGTCACGGCGCAGCGCGCCTGAGCCCGGCCGGTGGAGAGCCGGACGGGACTTTCCCGGCCCGGGCGCGGGTTGTAGACAGGGCAGACAACGCGAAGGAGGAAGCGTGACCGAAACGCGCAAGGCGATCCTGGCCGGTGGGTGCTTCTGGGGTATGGAAGAGCTGATCCGCAAACAGCCGGGAGTCGTGTCGACGCGCGTCGGTTATACCGGCGGGCGCAACGACCACCCCACCTACCGCAACCATCCCGGCCACGCGGAGGCGGTCGAGATCGTCTACGACCCCGCGCAGACCGACTACCGGGCGTTGCTGGAGTTCTTCTTCCAGATCCACGATCCGACCACCAAGGACCGGCAGGGCAACGATATCGGTAGCAGCTACCGCTCCGAGATCTTCTATCTCGACGACGAGCAGAAGCGCGAGGCGCTGGCCACCATCGTCGATGTGGAGGATTCGGGACTGTGGCCGGGCAAGGTCGTCACCGAGGTGACACCGGCACCGGAGTTCTGGGAGGCCGAACCGGAGCACCAGGACTATCTGCAGAATTTCCCGAACGGCTACACCTGCCATTTCCCGCGACCGGGCTGGAGGCTGCCGCGTCGGCAGACCAGCTCCTGACCGCCGCCGGGCGCACTCCGCCCGGCGACTGCGCGTGACCGGAGCGGTCGGAGCCGGCGACTCAGGCCGGCGAACGGGGCGGGCCGGATTATGTCCCGGCCCACCCGGCGCCCGGTCCCACCGCCGTACGGATTCGCGGCCTTGCCTCGGGTGAGGATTCGCGGTCCGGCCGCGGTACGGATTCGCGGCCCGGCCGCGGTACGGATTCGCGGCCCGGCCGCGGTGATGAGTAGTGTCGGTCGGGTGAGTAGTCGGTCGCGCCGTAGGTTCCACAAGATCGGACGATTCGATCGCGCCGTCGGCGGCGCCGTAGCGGAATTCCCCGCCTCCCGGATGGACGCCGGGTTGCTGCGCCTCACCGGAAGCGCGGATCACAGTGTGCTGTGGATGGCCGTCGCGGGTCTGCTCGCGGTGCGCCAGGGCGCGACCCGTCGCGCCGCATTGCGCGCAGTGGTCTCCGTGGCCGGTGCCAGCTTCGTCGCCAATGTCGTGCTCAAAACAGTTTTCGCGCGGCGCCGCCCGGCCGCCGAACTGATGCCCGAGTACCGCCGGCTCTCCCCGGCGCCTACCTCCTCGTCGTTCCCGTCGGGCCACAGTGCCAGCGCCGCGGCCTTCGCGACTGCTGTCGCGATGGAGAGCCCGCGTACCGCGCTGGCCGTGGCACCGCTGGCGGCCGCCGTCGCCTACTCCCGGGTCCACACGGGTGTGCACTGGGGGTCCGATGTCCTGGTCGGCGCCGCCGTCGGCTCCGGAATCGCGCTGGCGACCCGGCGGTGGTGGCCGGTACGGGAATCGGATGAGGCACAGGCCCGGCTGGTGCGTGAGGCGCCGGTACTCGCCGAGGGCAAAGGGCTCGTCGTCATCGTGAACCCGGTATCCGGTGACGCGAACTACGACCCGACCGACGATATCGCCGCGGCCCTGCCCGCCGCCGTCGTCCTGCGCACCGAACCCGATGTCGATTGCACCGAATTGCTCGAGCGGGCCATCGCCGGGCAGTCGGAACCCGTCGCGGCCTTGGGGGTGGCCGGTGGTGACGGGACGGTGGCGGCGGTGGCCGCGGTCGCGTTGCGCTTCGAGCTGCCGCTCGTCGTGATCCCGACCGGGACGCTCAATCATTTCGCCCGTGACCTCGGTGTCTACGATCTGCTCGAGGTCGTCGACGCGACCGGCGTCGGCGAAGCGGTCGCGGTGGATATCGCCGGTGTCGAATACGGCGATGCGAACGAGATGCACACCCGGCATCTGATCAACACGTTCAGCCTCGGCTCCTATCCGGATCTGGTCCGGCTGCGCGAGAAATGGCAGTCCAGATGGGGGAAATGGCCTGCGTTCGCGGCCGCGCTCGTGGTGACGCTGCGCCGGGCCGAACCGATCGAGGTCTACCTGGACGACCACTGGCAGCGGGTCTGGTTCCTGTTCGTCGGCAACGGTCCCTACCATCCGCACGGTGCGGTTCCGGCCTTCCGTGACCGTCTCGACTCCGGACTGCTCGACGTTCGCTGGCTGCGTGCCGATCTGCGCTGGTCGCGTACCCGTGCGGTGGTCGCGCTGCTGCTCGCCGCCATCGGGCACAGCCGCGTCTACGGGGAACGGCAACTGCCGGAACTGTTCGTGTACCTGCCCCGGGCCGAAGCGCTCGCGGCCGACGGTGAGGTGTTCGGCAACGCCACCCATCTGCGCTTCACGGTGGCCGGCCAGCTCACGGTGTATCGACGCGACGAATCGAATCCGCTGTGGGTCAACCGCAGCCGGCCGCATCACCGCCGGGCTCCCTGGCTGCCGGACGTATTCCGCTTCCGCTGATCCGGCGTCGGAGTTCGCGGGGCCTTCGCCGGTGATCGGCGCCCGATGCGGAGTGCGCGGACATTACCCGAATCGGCCGCCGGGCCGGTCCGCCGACCTTACGATATGAGCAGGTCGGCGCGCGATCGCGGGCCGGCTCGGAAGTATTGGCCACGGGCCGGGGTCGGATCATGCACCGTCGCGAGCGCAGTCTCATCGTCACCCTGTTCACGGCGGCCGGTCTGTTGGCCGCCGCGTCCCTCTCCGCCGCCGCGCCGGGCCCGCCCACGCGCACCGAGCTCCCGGTGGAGTCCGGTTCCCCGCTGACCGAGGTGGTGGAAACCGTTGTCGGCCTGACCGTTCCGCTACCCGGATCGGCCGGTCCCCATCCGGCCGCCTGCGACCGGCTGTCGTATCTGCGCTGGCGGCACGCCGACGGCCCCGAACGCGCGGCCGACGCGGATTCGATCCTGATCGCCCAGCCCGGTGTGTTCGAAGGCGCGGCGGCCTTCGACACCCTGGCCCGCAACACCGTGGCCGCCGCCGCGCTGGACGGACGCCATATCGAGTTCTGGGCGCTCGACCGTCGGTCCAACTGCCTGGAGGACCATCTCGGGCAGCGGGCGGGTCTGCTGGCGCGCGATCCGCACCGGGCGGTCGACTACTACTTCCGGGGCGCGGCGGTCGACGGGCGCACCTTCGCGGGGTACGTGCCCGACAGCGAGCTGGGCTGGCTGGGCCGGGTCGGTATTGCGCAGACCGTCGAGGATCAGTACCGCCTCCTCGTCGCCGAGTTGCCCGATCCGGCGGTCCGCGCACACAAGGTGCTGTGCGGCGGCCATTCGCTCGGTGGCCTGATCACCGGATATTTCGCCGAATGGGATTTCGGCGGGGTGGCCGGAAAGGACCAGTGCGCGGCGTGGTTCGCGCTCGATTCCGCTGTCGGCACCTCGGTTTCGGCGCTCAGCGGGCTCCCCGAGGAAGTGGTTTCGCTGGGCCGGCTCGGTGCGGATGTGACCCGGGCGGGATTCGAGACCGGTGCCCTGCCCCGCACCTTGTCGCTGCCCGCGGTGATCAACCCCGAGACGATGAACCTCCTGGGTATCGTCGGTCTGGCGGCGGCGATCGCGCCGGATGCGGAATCCGATCTCGCCCGGTACATTCCGCCGAACAGCAACCAGGACGCCACCTATCGGATCCTGTTGTCCCGGGATCTGCTTACGGCTCTGACCGGCACGCCCTCGATCGGCGATTTCCGGATGACCAATGCCGCGGCGCTGGGCGCGTTCCTGGATGCGAACTCCCAACCCGTGACCATCCTGAAGACCGGACTGGGGTTCTTCGGCGGCGGTCCGGTCGTCGACAAGGATTTCCCACCGGATATTTCGGCCCTGGGCGCTGTGCCCGGCTTGCGAGCGCTGGCCGGGATGCTCGGCGGTGACGATCCGATGGCGATCGTGGGTGTACCGCACGGTCCGCTCTACAGCTGGATCGATTACGACGGAATCGGGGCCGCACCCATCCCGCTCGACCGGTACGGCCGTCCCTTCACCACTCCGGAACGGGAAGTCACCGGCATCCACGACCTGGCGCGTGCGCTCGCCGAGCACCCGCTGGATTTCACCGAGTGGTATTTCCCGGCGAAACTCACCGTCGATATCGTCCAGGGCGATACCCCGGAGATCGCCCGCCACCGGGTACACCGCACCGGAACCCGGGACCGTCCGATCCTGAACCTGATCGGTGGCTCCGGCATCGTGGTGGCGAGTGGAGTGGTGAGTCCGGGCGAAACCGTTGTCGCGCCCGGGTACCACCATCTCGATGTGCTCACCGCCGCCGCGCGGCGCAACGGTGGTGCCCCGGAGATCGTGTCCACGAATCTGGCCGCTTTCGCCTCCCGGGTGACGGGCTGAGACCCGATCGCCGACTACCGGCGGGTGTGCCGGGGCAGGGCGTCATTCGTCCTCCGGGCCGGTATCCGGTCCTGTCACGGGATGTTCCGGTAGCCGTCGGGTGCCGAGCAGCGCTGCCACCGCGAGCAGGGCGGTAACCGTGAACGCGGTGTGCAGGGCGTCCAGGCGGGCCGAGCTGTTGACCGCGACAACGGTGTCGGCGGTGGATCCGTCGACACCCGCGTCGGTGAGGGCGGTGCGGAGCTGGGTATCGGACAGGAACGGGACACCCTCGGCCAATTGGGTGCCGGCCTCCTGCTGCACCGAATCCGGCACCGCGGGATTGTTCTCGATCCCGTCGAGCACCGAGGAGGTCAAGGTGGCGATGAGCACCGACCCGATCAACGCGGTGCCGAGCGAGGCGCCGAGATAGGAGGCCGTGTTCTGCAGTCCACCCACTTCGGCGCTGCGGGATTCCGGCACCGCCGAGACCGTCACCGCACCCAACTGCGATGCCAGCGCACCCAGGCCGGCACCCATCAGCAGCATCGGAATCGCGACCACCCGCGCATCGGCGCCGGGATTCATTCCGGCGGCGAGTATCAGTATCCCGGTGATCATCGACAGCAGACCCAGACGGACCACCCGGCGCGGGCTCGCCCGGGGTGCCAGTTTCGGAATACCCACCGCGGTCGCGATCAGCGCGACCGACAGCGGCAGCAACCGCGCACCGGTGCCGAGCGCGCTGAGCTGCAATACCACCGACAGGAACAGCGGTACTGCGAAGAAGACCCCGGCCTGCACGCTGAACTGGGCGAAGAACATCCCCAGCCCGCCGGTGAGCCGGCGATTGTCCAGTAGGCCCGGATCGAAGAGCGGTTCGCGACCCGTGCGCACACACGCCGCCAGCCGCTCGCGGAGCAGATACAGGACCAGCAGCCCGCCCAGGAGCAGCCAGATGACCGGTGAGAGCCCGAACACCGCGGGGGCACCGGGCCGCTCCTGGATCCAGCCCCATTCGCTCGAACGCAGGACCGCGTACACGATCATGGCGAGTCCGCATACCGACAGCACCGCACCCAGTACATCCAGCCGCGCCCGCTCGGGGGAGCTGTCGTTGATCCCGCGCAGGAACAGCAGGATCAGGACCACCACGGCGACCTCACCGAAGAAGACCAGCCGCCATGAGGCATAGGTGGTCACCGCGCCACCCAGCAGCGGACCCACCGCGATCGCGGCGGCAGCGGCCGCAGCGACCAGGCCGTAGGCCGCCGGACGTCGTTGCGCCGGGACGTTGGCAGCTACCAGCGCCACGATCGCCGGCATGATCAATGCCGCGCCGATCCCTTCGAGCAGCGACCAGCCCACCAGCAGAACGCCGAGGTTCGGCGCCAGGCCGGTCACGAACGAGCCCACGCCGTAGACGACCAGCCCGATACCGAAGACGCGCCGCCGGCCGAAGATGGCGCCGATCTTGCCGCCGGTGATCATCAACGACGCCATCACCAGGGTGTAGAAGGTGATGGCGGTCTGGATGCCGGTGATACTGGTCCCGAGGTCCTGCGCCACCGTGGCCATCGAGACGTTCATGACCGAACTGTCCAGGGCCATCAGGAACTGGCCGGCGCACAGTACGCCCAGCACCAGCCCGGACCCGGAGTCCGGCTTCGGTCGCGCGGGTTGCCGGGTGCTCATCGGCGGTGATCCCGGACGGCCCGCTATTCGGCGGAGTTGAAGTCGATCATCCAGGGCACCGAGAACTTGTCGGTGAGCATTCCGAACAGTTCGGTCCATTCGGTGGCGGCGAGGTGCATATCCACCGATCCGCCCGCGCTCAAGGCGCCGAAGACGCGCTCGGCCTCGTCCTTGTCGCTCACTTCCAGGCAGACGGTGAAGTTCGGCCGCTGCGGCACCTCGACGGTCTGCCCGGGCGGGCAGTCCGAGCCCATCAGTATCTGGCCGGTTCCGGCCAGCGGTAGCGCGGTATGCGCGACCAGGCTCTTGGCCTCGTCCGGTAGATTCGCGCCCTCGCCCATATCGCCGAACCGGATCAGCTGGAGTTCACCGCCGAACACCGACTGGTAGAAGGTGAACGCCTCTTCGGCATTACCGTTGAACATGAGATACGTGTTGACGGATTTCACGGGTCTCCTCCTCTGGTGGTGCGCGTGTGCGGATGTCGTGACCAGGGGGAATCAGCACAATCCGGGGACGTCGGGCAGCTGCGCGGCGCCCTACGGACTGATCGGCCGAGCGTATCCCGGGTGTATCCGTGCCGGGGCAGATCCCGCCCAGATACGGATGCCCGAGTGGCCGGACCGAGCGCCCGGCCGGTGTCCGGTGGCGGTGGCGGCCGCGGATCGGCGGCGGAACAGGATCGCCGGGCCGACCCGCCGGATGGTCTTCGTACGCCGGAACAGCCGGGCTGCCGGTGGATACTCGAGGTGTCCAGCCCGGCCCGGGCGACCGCATATCCGGCCCTGATGCTTGTGGAGGTTTCCATGGCATTGACCCATCCGTCCCAGCCCGGTGGCCCCGACCGGGACGAGATCTCGGTGAATCCGGTTTTCACCCGGGAACCGGTCGAGGTGCCCCGTAACCGGTTGCCCGCCCGGGAACTCGACAGTGATACCGCCTATCAGATCGTGCACGACGAACTCCTGCTCGACGGCAATGCCCGGCTCAATCTCGCCACCTTCGTCACCACCTGGATGGAGCCGGCGGCGCAGATCCTGATGAGCGAATGCTTCGACAAGAACATGATCGACAAGGACGAATATCCGCGCACCGCCGAACTGGAGCAGCGGTGTGTGCGCATTCTGGCGGATCTGTGGCACGCGGCCGACCCCGATCATGCCGTCGGCTGCTCGACCACCGGGTCCAGCGAGGCGTGCATGCTGGCCGGGCTGGCGATGAAACGCCGGTGGCAGGTGCGGCGGCGGGCGGCGGGACAGTCGGCCGAGCGCCCCAATCTGGTGATGGGGATCAATGTCCAGGTGTGCTGGGAGAAGTTCGCCGAGTACTGGGACGTCGAACCACGGGTGGTTCCGATGTCGGGGGACCGGTTCCACCTCACGGCCGACGAGGCGGCGGCCCGCTGCGACGAGAACACGATCGGTGTGGTCGCGATCCTCGGTTCCACCTTCGACGGCAGCTACGAACCGGTCGCCGAGATCTGCGCCGCGCTGGACCGGGTGCAGGCCGAGCACGGCTGGGATATCCCGGTGCACGTGGACGGCGCGTCGGGCGCCATGATCGCGCCGTTCTGCGATCCCGAACTGGAATGGGATTTCCGGCAGGACCGGGTCGCCTCGATCAACACCTCGGGCCACAAATACGGGCTGATCTATCCGGGAGTGGGGTGGGTGCTGTGGCGCGATGCCGACGCGCTCCCCGACGATCTGGTGTTCCGGGTGAATTACCTCGGCGGCGAGATGCCGACCTTCGCGCTCAACTTCTCCCGGCCCGGCGCACAGGTGGTGGCCCAGTACTACACGTTTCTGCGGCTCGGCCACCGCGGCTACGCACGGGTACAGGGTTACTGCCGGGAGGTCGCGTCCGCGCTGGCCGACCGGATCGCGAGTATGGGTCCGTTCCGGCTGATCACCGACGGCCGGCAGCTGCCGGTGTTCGCGTTCACCCTCGCCGAGGGCGAGACCGGGTATTCGGTCTTCGATGTCTCGGCGGCACTACGGGAACAGGGCTGGCTGGTCCCCGCCTACACTTTCCCGGCCGACCGGGAGGATCTGGCCGTGCTGCGCGTGGTGGTGCGCAACGGTTTCAGTCACGATCTGGCCGATCTGCTGATCGAGGCATTGGAGCGGGCGCTGCCGAGGTTGCGGGCTCAGCAGGCGCCGCAGCGGGGCCCCGAGGCCGCGTCGTTCTCGCACGGCGCCGATTTCCGGCCGCACCATTCGGGTGTGCGGCGCGCGGAGTCCTGACCGAGCCTCGAGTCCTGACGACGATACGCGCCGTGACAGAGCTGAACCGGCCGTCGAGTCGCCGCGATCGGCCGGTTCAGCGGTCTCGGGCCGGGCCGCCCGAGGTCTATCGGCACCTGTTCGATGTGCCGTTGTTCAGGTATCAGAAGGCGCTGCCGGTACCGGGCAGGAAGATCCGCGGGAAGGGCAGGCCGTATCCGTGGCGCGGGCCGTTGTCCCAGCCGCGGTCCCAGTTGTTGTGCCGGCCGTGGTCCCAGCCGCGGTCGCGGCCGCGATCCCAGCCGCCGTCCCAGCCGCGGTCGTGCCGACCCCGGTTCCAGTCGACCGGGTTGTCGTGGCGGCCGTTCCAGCTGTGGTCGCCCCGGCCGTTCCAGCCCCGATCGCCGTGGCCGTGACCATGCCTTCCGGGCCGGCTCACGTCCTGGACCCGGTCAGTGTCCTCGGTGACCACGGGTGCGCCGTTATCGGCGAGTGCGGGTGCGGCGGTGACGGCCAGCGGGGCCAGGACGATCGCGGCGGTAGCGGCGATCCGGACGGCGAGTCGGCGGGTGCGTGCGGTTCGATGCATGATTCGGTCCTCGGTCGTAGCGCCGCCCGGAGGCGGTTGCGGAAGCATTTGCACTGGGGGAGTGCGGCTTTGATGACCTGAACCGTACCGCTATTTAACGGCGCATTCAACAGGTGTTCGTTAATTGGGGCTGACAAATCTCGTGAGCAGCGGATTCACCGACCCCGGCGGACGCCTATCCGGTGGCGGCGGGGCTGTCCGGGGGTGCGGATTCGACTTGATCGAGCCGCAGAACGCACCGGGTGCGGCTGTAGATGGTCGGCATGCACTCGTTGCAGTGCACACAGGCTGATTCGGTCCGCGCGTCGGATCGGATACGCCGCAACAGATCCGGCTCGCGCAGCAGCGCCCGGCCCATGGCGACGAAATCGAATCCCTCCGTCATCGCCAGATCCATCGACTCCCGATCGGTGATACCACCCAGCAGCACCAGCGGCATGGAAAGCTCCCGCCGGAACTGGCGGGCTCGCTCGAGCAGATAGGCCTTTTCGTATGGGTACTCGCGCAGGAATGCCTTCCCGACGAGCCGGAAACCCCAGCGGGCGGGGCCGGGCAGCGTTTTGGCGAATTCGCGGCGCGGTGCGGCACCGTGGAACAGCAGCATGGGGTTCAACAGCGAACTGCCCGCGGTCAGTTCCAGCGCGTCGAGCGCGCCGTCGGCCTCCAGCCACGCGGCCACCTGTAGCGACTCCGGCAGGCCGAGTCCGCCGCGGACCCCGTCCTCCATATTCAATTTCGCGGTGACCGCGATCCGGTCGCCCACCGCCTCGCGCACTCGCCGGGCGATATCGCGGGCCAGTCGCGCCCGGTTCTCCAGGCTGCCGCCGAACCGGTCCTTGCGGCGGTTCAGCAGTGGGCTCAGGAACGAGCTGACCAGATAGTTGTGCCCGAAATGTATTTCCACTGCGTCGAATCCGGCTTCGATCGCCAGCAGGGCCGCATCGGCGTGGGCGGTGACGAGTTCGTGGATCTCCGCCGGATCCGGCACCTTCATCGGGCTCATCCCCAGCGGGCTGAACATCCGGCTCGGCGCCAGCGCGGGTGCGCGATTGGATGCCGAATTGGCCACCGGCCCCGCATGGCCGATCTGCGCACTGGCCGCCGCGCCCTCGGCATGCACGGCATCGGTGAGCCGGCGCAGGCCGGGGACCGCCTCCGGTCGCATATAGATCTGGTGGCGGTCGGTGCGCCCGCCCGGGGCGACCGCGCAGTAGGCGACTGTCGTCATTCCGACTCCGCCCGCGGCGATCTCCCGATGGAATTCCACGAGATCGTCGGTGACCAGTGCGTCGGGGGTGCGGCCCTCGAAGGTGGCGGCTTTGATCACCCGGTTGCGCAGCGTGAGCGGGCCCAGTGGGGCGGGGGCGAATACGTCGATCACGAGGGTTCTCCTGTCGGTGCGGTGAGGCCGGCCACCACGAAGGTGCGCAGCGTGGCCACGGCTTCCGGGCTCAGCGCCCGCTCCTCGGCGGCGGCGCGGCCGAATCGCATGATGATGAGGTCGAACGCGAGCATCCAGCGGCGCAGGCTCTCCCGTTCGCCGACCTGCGGGAGCAGGTCCGCCCATGAGTCGATCCGGAACCACCGCTGCTGCCACTGGTCCGGGCCCACCTGCCGGTCGATCACGCACTGTGCGAGCAGGCGCAGGTGCAGACGTCCCAGCGGATCGGCGGCCAGACCGGTGAAAGGGGTGAGAACGGCGTCGACGATCTCGGACACGGGGCCCGCGGCGGCGGTGATCGTGGTGAGGCGCTCGGCCCAGAGTGCGCCCAGGCGCTCCTCCAGCAGTGCCGCCACCAGGGCTTCCTTCGATCCGAAGTGGTAATGGACGGCGGCCGGGTTCGCCCCGGCCTCGGTGCAGATGCGGCGCACCGAGACGTCGTCGTAGCGCTCGGTGAGCAGCAGTCGTTCGGCGGCCGTGAGCAGGCGTTCGCGGGTCGCGGCCGAAACTCGCGCGGGCATGCGGCCAGTGAACCACCACCTGGATCGTATTTCAATCATTGATTGAAATACTGTTTGAAATACCAGGTAGAAGCGCTGAGGAGCAGCCGTTATCCGATCGCAAACGCCGTCGCGGGCCACTCGCCCACATCGACGGCCCGGTCCTGCTCTACTGATTGCCGGTAGTCGCTTCCGGTTGTCCGATATGTCCTCGATCGACCGACAAGGAGAAGACGATGGCCCTCGAGATCCGCTCGGTGACAGTGCTGGGCACCGGGGTGCTCGGTTCCCAGATCGCCTACCAGACGGCCTTCCACGGATACCGCGTACAGGCCTACGACATCAGCGACGAAGCGCTGGATACCGCACGCAAACGCTTCGCCGGTCTGGCTGCCACCTATCGCGACGAGGTGATGGGCGCTACCGAGGAGCTCACCGAACAGACCCGGGCGGGGATCGGCCTGACCACCGATCTCGGCGCCGCGGTCGTCGATGCCGATCTGGTGATCGAAGCGGTGCCCGAGGTGCTCGACATCAAACGGCAGACCTACGAGAAGCTGGGCGAGCTGGCACCGGAGCGGACGATCTTCGCGACCAACTCCTCGACGCTGCTGCCCAGTGATATGGCGGATTTCACCGGTCGGCCGGACAAGTTCCTGGCTCTGCATTTCGCCAACCAGGTGTGGAAGTTCAACACCGCCGAGATCATGGGCACCACCCGGACCGATCCGGCGGTGTTCCGCGCGGTCGTCGATTTCGCCGCCGCCATCGGCATGGTCCCGATCGAGGTGCACAAGGAGAAATCGGGGTATGTGCTGAACTCGCTGCTGGTGCCGTTCCTGAACTCGGCCATCGAACTCGCCGCCGGCGACTACGCCGAACCCGACGCGGTCGACAAGACCTGGCGGATCGCCACCGGTGCCCCCATGGGCCCGTTCCAGATCCTCGATATCGTCGGGCTCACCACGCCCTACAACATCCTGAGCAGCGACTCCGAAACCGAAGGGCTGGCCACCTGGTTGAAGGAGAACTACATCGACAAGGGCAAGCTCGGCGTGGCCACCGGTGAGGGGTTCTACAAGTACTCCTGACCGGCCGCCGGGCCGCGGGCTAGGTACTCAGCTCGGGAGACCCGCCGCCGTCGTGCGCTCCGACCGGCCCGCGGCGACCAGTCGGCCGCGGCGCAGCACGTATCGATCCGCAGGGGCGGTGGCGACGGCATCCGCCAGTCCGCTCGCCCGGACAGCCAGGAGATCGGCCAGCGCGCCCGTCTCCGGCCCGGCTGCCGGTAGCGACATCACCGCGCGAGCACTGTCGCTGACCGCCCGATACGCCTCGGCCGGTGTCAGATGCGCGGCGGCGACCAGCAGAACGGCTGTCTCGAGGGCATCGCTGCGGCCCATCGGGTTGTAGGGGTCGCGGACATTGTCGGCGCCGCCGGCCACCCGGACCCCCGCGTCCAGCAGAGCGCGTACGGCCGTGAGACCGCGCGGGGTCGCCACCGGCCGGTCGCGTCCCTGCAGGTACAGATTGGTGATCGGGAGGGTGACCACCCCGATCCCGGCCGCCGCGACCGCTGCGGTCACCCGGGCGACGACCTCAGGTGCCGCGGTGCCCAGACTCACGCAGTGGCTCGCGGTGACCGATATCGAATCCGGCCGGTCACCGACGGCGTGCGCGAGATGCTCGAGGGTGAGCATCGCCGGGTCGAGCCGTTCGTCGGTGTGCATATCCACCCCGACCCCGCGATCGCGCGCGATCGCCAGTAACCGGTGCAGATTCGCGAGGGGCTCCGGGGTCTGGTGCGGATGCCCGCCGACGAGATCGACCCCCATATCCAGTGCGGCGTGCACGGTCTCGTCGTCGGCGGTGAACGGGGCCAGCGCGACGAGCTGGATATCCATGACCTCGGCGAGTTCCGCCCGGACCTGGACCAGCGCGCGGACACCGCGCAGCGGATCGTCGCCGCGCAGCAGATTGACATGGGAGCGAAGGGCGGTGGTCCCGTTGGCGAGTGCGCGCAGCGCGGCCCGGCGGGCCCGGTCGGCGATACCGTCGACCGTCAGTCGCGGGGTGTACGCCTCCCACGCGGCGATGGCCGACCCGAGATCGCCCATCGGAGGCTGTATCTCGTCGTAGGACAGGGCCTTGTCCAGGTGCGCGTGCGGTTCGGCGGGAGCCGTCAGCAGGACGAAACCGTCCAGATCCAGATCTGCCGCACCGATCCGCCCGCTCGTCGCGGGGACCACCTCCACCACTCGGCCGGCCGCGATCCGCACGTCCACCACCCGGCCGTCGGCGAGTCTCGCGTTGTGCAGGACCGGGACCGGACGCCCGTCGGCGCGGCGGAAACCGGACATGCCTCGGTCAGGCGGCGAAATCGCGTTTGCGGATGGCACAGTGCACTCCTTTCACGATGTCGACCACCTGGGTCACCGAGAAGTCGCCGGCGGCGCTGAGATACAGATACGCTTCGCTCGGAGTCATACCGGTGCGGTCGGCGAGGAAGTCGACGGAGATCCGGGCGCACCGGCGCATGGCCTCGTCCAGGCTCTCGTCGAGCCCGAGCAGGATCCAGTGCTCCGCGGTCTCGGCGAACGGCAGGCCGCTGTGCCACGGGCCGGGTGCGGATCTCAGCACCGACAACCGTGCGGTGACCCGCAGCGAGCCTTCCAGCGCGGTGAGCGCGATCTCCCCGTTGCCCTGCGCGAAATGCGGGTCACCGAGATAGAAACCGGCCCCCGCTACCTGCACCGGCAGGTAGAGCGAGGATCCGGCGGCGATCTCCCGGATATCCATGTTCCCGCCGAACGGTCCGGGCGCAATTGTGCTCAACGCGTCGTCCCGGTGCGGGGTCACCCCGCACAACCCCATGAAGGGCCGGAGCGCGATCGAGGCCCGGCCGGTGTCGTACCGGAATTCGGCCCGGCCGGGCCCGTCGAACGCACAGAATCTGCTGAACACCGCGGGTGTGCCGCCGTCGGCGTCGCGCGGTAGCGCGTCGGGCAGCGCACCTCGCCCGTGCCGGCTCGAGATGACGCCGTACGGAACCCGGGGCGTCAAGCCGAGAAAGTCCACGCGCAGCCAGTCGCCCGGTTCGGCACCACGGATGTGTACCGGCCCGAGCACGATATGGGGCCCCTTCGGGTCCGGCGCGCGGTGCAATCCGGATTCGGCCAAGGCGACGGCATCGGGTAGCACCGCGCCCGGTTCGACACCGAACTGCCCGAAATAGCCGACCGGATCGCGACCCTGATCCTCCATCAGGCCCTCCTGCGACACCGTGTCGAAGGTGACCGTGTTCCCGCTGTCGACGACCAGGACAGGCGGGGTCGCCGGGGTCGGCAGCGTGCCCCAGCTGACGGTCTCGGGCGTGCACCAGAGATAGTGATCGGCCGTTCCCGGATCTGTTCCGGCGGTGAGGATATCCATCATGCGTGGTCGGTGAGGATCGCCCGGTGCTCGCGCCAGCCGCCCGGCGCGGTGATCTCGTGCGCCCGATCGCCGGGGCCCGGTGTCCGGCGGCACACCATGCTCAGCGAACCCCGTCCGTCTTCCAGTTCGATCACCGACAGTTCCAGCTCGGCGGGTTCGCGGGGCAGCAGATTCTCGCGCAGATCCATGTAGGAGACGGCATAGATCTCGCCCGGTACCGCCCAGCCACCCGCGGGAACCGGTGCGAGTCCGGGGAACACATCACCGAAGGAGAAGAAGCGGTACCGGGGCGCGGTGCGGACCGGGCCGAGGTACCGCGCGGCGGCGAGGGCGTCGTTGAGCGATCCGCCGCGCATGGCCTGGCCATTGACGAACATGAGGACGCTATCGTCGGACATGATGGAACTCCTTGTGCGGCAGCGCGCGTGCGACCACGCGTCTAGATGAGAGTGGTGTTGCCGGGGCCGCGTAGCGCGTGGACGCGCGCGGCGGTGGTGGCGCGTTCGAGATCGCCGCTGGCGAGATCGTCGAGCAACCTCCGATGCTGGGAGACCGGTTCGTGGCCGGGTTGCTGGACGTAGTCGTCGGTCGGGTAGAGGAACGCCTGACGTTGCAGGAACGACGAGGTGATCGGTGTGAACGCGGCGCGATTCACGGCCATGTGGAATTCGAGATGGGCCATCGAATACTGGGCGCTGCCGACGCCGTACTCGTGCAGTGCGGCGCCCAGCGGTTCGAGCAGAGCGTAGAGCGCCGGCCAGTCGACATCGGCCACCTTGGCGGTGAGCATCTTGGCCGCGACCTGATCGAACGCGACCCGCAGTTCGTGCAGTTCCGCGCGGGCGGCCGCGTCGAATTCCACCACGACCAGCTGTCCGCGCCGGACCCGCTCGACCAGTCCCTCGCTGGTGAGCCGCTGGAGCGCCTCGCGGATCGGGGTCCGGCTCACGCCGAGTTCCTCGGCGATCTGCTCCTCGGTCAACCGGATCCCACCCGCGTACTCGCCGGTGGTGATCTGCTGGCGCAGGAACCGGTACACCCGTTCCCGGACGCTCAGTTGCTCGTCGGCGGGTACGAGTCCCGCGCTACCGGCCGCGGTCACCGCGCGCTCGCGTCGAGCAGGGCGGCGCGGCACGCGTTGGTGACGCGCTGCATGAACGTTCCCGACATCACGTTCATCCCGGCCCGCAGTGCGGTGATCTGCAGGGTGGAGACCCGGTTGTTCAGATCGAAGTAGCAGTTGCCCGGCCGGGTGAGCTCGGCGAAATCGAAGGCGAACGGCCTACCCTCTGAATCCTCGGTTTCCCCCCAGGTCGTGGTGTTGACGACCAGCGCCGGGGACCGTTCGGCGCACAGTGCCTTCAGCTCGGATGGTGCCACGGCCTCGGCGCCGAACCGGTCCGCCCAGGCGGCGAGCGCGTCCGCGTTCCGGGCGCTGCCGAGTAGCCGGGCACCGGGCCAGGCGCGCCGGCAGCCGAGCGCCACGGAATTGGACGATCCACCTGCGCCCAGAATCAGGATCTCGGCGGGTGCCCGGCCGCCCAGTACGGTTTCCATCGCCGCCTGCGCGGCCCAACTGTTGGTGTTGACCCCGATCGGGCCGCCGGCGCCGCGTACCACGGTGTCGACCACCGCCGTCCGCTCCGCGGATCCGGTGCGGGTCGTGAGCTGCTTCGCGATCTCCTGCTTCCACGGGCTGAGCACCAGCGCGAGGTCCCAGGAACGGTCGGCGAGCAGGGCCGCCGGGTCGGGATGGTGCACGGTATCGGCCAGTTCCACGTCCCGGGCGGCGAGCGCGTCGAGCAGCAGCGCACCCCGGAGCGCCCCGGCGGCGGTGGTGCCGATACCGGCGATCACCGCCAGCGAACCGCCACAGGTTCCAGTGGATGTACTCGCTGCGGTCCCGTCCCGGCGCACCTCGTCGAGGCAGTGCCGCACCGCGTTGCGCAGTGTGGCCGTGCCGTCGCCGCCGGCGTCGAGCAGAGATATCTGTGCGTCGGTCACGACTTCTCCCTTGTGCTGATGATGCCGCCGATCACACTGCGGCGGTGCGGGGTTCGCGTACCGGGCGCACCTGGCGACCGGACGGTTCTCCGATGATTTCACCCTTCTCGAACACGAGCCGGCCGCGCAGATAGGTCGCCAGGACCGATCCGGTGAGCGGCCGGCCGTGGTAGGGCGTCACCGGGTGCTTCGAATGCAGGGTGGCGGAATCGAGAGTTGTCTCGGTGGTGGGATCGACGAGGACGAAATCCGCGTCGAAGCCCGGGGCGATCTGCCCCTTACCCGGAATCGACCAGCGCTGCGCCGGCCGGTACGCGCACAGGCGCACGATGTCCTCCACCGTCAGTTCGCCCCGGGCGGCGGCGGTGAGCAGCAGCGGCAGCATGGTCTCGACTCCGATGAAACCGCCGTAGGCCTGCCAGACATCGGCTTCCGCCTGTTCGGCGGCGGTGTGCGGGGCATGGTCGGTGGCGATGATGTCCACATCGCCCCTGACTATCCCGGCCCACAACGCGGCCACATCGGCGGCGGGCCGGATCGGCGGGTTGAGTTTCACCAGATTGCCGTGGGTGTCGTAGGCGGTCTCGTCCAGGAACAGATGCGCGACCAGGGTTTCGACGGTGACCCGGTGGCCCTGGGCCCGCAGATCCATCACCCGCTGCAGACCCACCGCCGTGGACAGGTGATGGATATGCAGTTTCGTACCGGCCTCGGTGGCCATGGTGATGATCCGGGTGACCGCCTCCACCTCGACGAACGCGGGACGCCCTTCCAGGTGAGCGCGGGGGTCCTTGCGTCCGGAGGCCTGTAACCGGTCGCCGAACATCCGCAGCAGATGGTCGTTCTCGGCATGGACGCCGACCACCAGATCCGCTGCCGCGGCCGCTTCCAGCCCGCGGAAGATGGCGGCGTCGTTCGGGCACCGGTTGTCGCCGGTGGTCTGGCCCATGAAGAGTTTGAACCCCATAGCGCCGAGCTCGGCCATTCCGGCGATCTCGCCGTCGTTGTCGTGGTCGATCATGCCGTAGAGGCCGAAATCGACATACGCCTTGTTCCGCACCAGCTCGAGCTTCTGCCGGTACCGTTCGGCGGTGGCGACCGGCGGTTTCGTATTCGGCATATCGACGACGGTGGTCACCCCGCCCGCAGCCGCGGCCCGGGTACCGCTGGCGAAGTCCTCCTTCTCGGTCATTCCGGGTTCGCGCAGATGGACGTGCATATCCACCAGGCCCGGCAGCACCAGCAGGCCGCCGGCGTCGACCGTGGGTACACCGTCGGCGGCGAGACCCTCGCCCACGGCGAGGATCCGGCCGTCCCGGACCGCGATATCGTGGCGCCGGCGTCCGTCGTGCGAGACGACAGTGGCACCGGTGACCACGAAATCCGGGATGGGGGGAGTGGGCATGAGGAGGCCTTTCGGAAGCTGGTAGGGGTCAGGCGAGGGCGAGGTCGGGGTTTTCTGCGAACACCTCGCGGATCGGGCCCAGATCGAACAGCTGGTTCACGCCGAGCTTCAGCCCACCTGCCGAGATGGCCGCGATATTCGCCTCGGCGGCCTCGTCGGAGATGGCGATGATCTGCTGGTGCGGATCTCCGTTGCGGATGAGATCGTTGCCCGCGAGACAGCAGTCGAGGGTGCTGGCACGGTTGAGTTCCAGGGTGCGCCCGTAGTCGTCGACGGTGATGTCGGTGGCGAGCCGGGGGTCGGCGAGCACGTCCTTCCAGCCGCGGATCTCCGCCTTCAGGAATGCCTTCACCTTCTCGCGATTGTTGTCGAGATTGTCCTGGGTGGTGATGTAGGTCTGTCCGACCAGCGGAAACCCCATATCGGCCAGCAGGGTCGCGCGGATATCGAAACCCTTGTGCCGCAGATCCACGACCTGGCTGTTGATGAACCCCAGGTAGCCGTCGATCTCGCCGGCCGTCATACCGATCGGATCGCCCTGGACGGGCACGGTGGTGATCCGGGACTCGTCGAGTTTCAGCGCGGCGAGGAAATTGCGCCACACGGGTTCGCTCGACGAGGCGCAACCGATGGTCTTGCCGTAGAGGTCCTGCGGTCCGGTGATCGGTTTCGAACCCATCGACATGATGCACCCCGCGTACCGCTGGTACACCGCGCCGATGATCTTCAGCGGCGCGCCCTTCGCGACAGCCGAACCGGTGATGGGAACCTGGGAGACACCGGCGAAAGTGCGGGTGAGTACGTCGGATTCGATGGGCGGCGCGGTGGGACCGCCCGACACCAGATCGGATCCGGTGAATCCGGCCTCGGTGTAGTAGCCGTTGCGGTCGGCGAGATAACTCCCCGCGAACTGCGTGTTCTTGATCCAGGCCAGCCGCTGGGAAGCGACGCCGAATCCGTCGCCGGATCCGGTACTCGCCGCACCGGAGACGCAGGCGGTGAGCGCGGCCGAACCGGCCAGCGCGATACCGCCGACCGCCAGGCTGCGGGTCAGGAACTTGCGGCGGTCCAATGGTGCGGGCATGGGGATACTCCGATCGATGGTGGGCAAGAGTGCGGAAGGTCAGCGGGGTTCGCTCATCCGGGCCGTCACCAGGTCTTCGGCGAATGCGACGACCTGGTACACGGCGACGCAGACGACGGTGAGCACGACGACCGAGGCCCAGAGGCGGTCGAACTGGAATTCGTTGGCGGCGCGCAGCATCTGCCCACCCAGGCCCTCGCCGGTGGCCAGCCATTCGGCCAGTAGCGCGCCGACGACGGAGGTCGTCACGGCGACTCTGGCCGCGGCGAACCAGGTCGGTACCGCGTGCGGCAGCGCGATCTTGCGGAACACATCCAGCCGGGTCCCGCCGAAGGCGGTGAGCATATCGAGGTCGGCGCGCGGTGCCGAGCGGATACCGTGCAGCATGGTCAGCAGTGCCGGAACCACCACCACGGCCGCGCCGATGACGGCGGTGGCGAGGGCGCCGCGACCGAAGACCAGCACCAGGATGGGTGCGACGGTCACCATCGGAATCGCGTGTACGGCGGTCACGGTCGGGCCGAACATGGTCTCGACGGCGCGGGAGAAATAGAAGAGCAGCGAAACTGCACCGGCCAGGGCGAGTCCGAGCAGGTAGCCGTAGGACGCGTCGGCCAGGGTACGCAGCAGGTCGGCGCCGATCGCCGCCCGGTTGGCCGCGGCCTCCGGGGCGGTGAACAGGTAATCCAGCACGTCGCCGGGTGATTTGGCGACGAACGGGCTCACCGGCACCATCCGCAGGAAGAGCGTCCAGACTCCGACGATGGCGACGACCGCGCCGAGCACGGTGGCGACCGTCCGGGCCGCACTGCGAACCAGCGGACTGCCGGCCGGGATCGTGATACTCATCCGCGCACCTCCGCGGTGGTGCTCGCCGCCCACGGTGTGGCGAACCGTTCGACGGTGGCGACGACCAGGAAACACCCGGCCGCGAGAACACAGCACACGAGGGTGATTCCCCAGGTGCGGACGACATCGCTGGACTGCTGCGCGACCACCAGCGCGGCGCCCAATCCCCGCTCCTGGCCCATGAACTCGCCGATGATGGTGCCGAGCAGGGCGGCCGGGACGGCGATCTTCAGCGCGGTGATGATGCTGGGCAGCGCATAGAGCAACTGCACTTTGCGCAACACCAGATAGCGCCCGCCGCCGTAGGCCCGGACCAGGTCCTCGCCGACCGGGTCGGCGTGTCGGAGCCCGTTGAGTGTGCCGACCAGGGTGGTGAAGAAGACCGACACCGCGGCCATGATCGCCGAGGTCACCGGCCCGTTGAAACAGGCCGCCAGAATGGGCGCGATGGCGATCAGCGGTACACAGGCCGAGGCTATGCCCACCTGCAGGACCAGTTTCTCGACCGCGGGCACGGTGAGTACCAGTGCGGCGCAGCCGATCGCGGCCAGATTGCCCCAGCAGAACCCTGCCGCCGCCGAAGCCAGGGTGACCGGTAGGTGCAGGGCGTAGAAGTCCGCGCCGTCGGCCAGCAGGCCCTCGACGATCTGCACCGGTGCCGCGATGGCCGGACCGAGGACACCGGTCGCGCCGACGAGTTGCCAGAGTAGGAGGACCAGCAGCGATCCGCCGGCCGCCAGATATCTGCGATCGTTCACGCCCCGACCCCCGAGGCGACCGGCGCGTTGCCGAACAGCACCGAGGAGAGCAGGTCGACATAGTCGTGGAAGGCGCTGGTCCGCATCATCTCCGGGGTACGCGGCCGGGGGAGATCAATATCGACCACCTTCTGTACGCGTCCCGGTCGCGGGCTCATCACCACCACGGTGTCCGACAGGAACACTGCCTCGGCGATCCCGTGCGTCACCATCAGCGTCGTCGCGGGGCGTTCGGTCCAGATGCGCAACAGCTCGATATTGAGGTTCTGCCGGGTCATATCGTCGAGGGCGCCGAACGGTTCGTCGAGCAGCAGGACCCGCGGTTCGACCACCAGGGCCCGGGCGATCGCGACGCGCTGGCGCATTCCGCCGGACAGTTGCGCGGGCCGCGCGTTCTCGAAGCCGGTGAGCCCGACGAGATCGATCAATTCCTGGATCGCGTTGTCACCGACCCGCTTACCGGAAACTTCCAGCGGCAGCCGGATATTGGTGCGCACCGTGCGCCACGGCAGGAGCGCGGCCTCCTGGAACGCGATTCCCAGGTGATCGTGGCGGCGCATCTCCCGGGGTGTTTCGCCGTGGACCAGGACCTCGCCCGCGGTCTGCGGTTCCAGCCCGGCCAGGATCCGCAGCACCGTGCTCTTCCCACATCCCGAAGGTCCGAGCAAGGTGACGAACTCGCCCGCACCGGACCGGATATCGACGCCGTCGAGTGCGGTGATCTCGCGTCGTCCCGCCGTGAATTTCTTGCTGAGACCGGCGATATGGATACCGGGTGCGGTAGGCGGAACCATACGTTCTCCTCGTGTGAAGCCCTCCGGCTTGTATCCGAGTTCGGATCCAAGCTCGTATCCAAAAGCTACGAGGTGCAGGTTTCGTGTGGATGACGCGACGGCACGAGTGGATTACGTTCCGCTCACCGATTCCGGAAGCCGCTACCGGACAACCGCGGCCGTGCCTCCACCCACCCGAGGCGCCGGCACCCCGGGTGGGTGGGGGAGCGTCACCGAGGCGGTGGCGTCTGGGCGGACTGCCGGGCCACCCGGTCGTCGTGGATCCGGACCAGTTCCCGGAAACCGATCCGGTCCCATCCGGGTTTCGGCTGGATACTCCATTCGTCCTGCGCCGTCCGCTGACCGGCGGCCTCGGGCGGGCCGCCGAAGGGCGGACCCGACAGCGGATACGGATGCTCGCATTCGAGCGTGTCGTCGGAATACCTGACCTTCATCAGTTCACTGCAGATCTCGGTGAACGACAGGGTCGGCCAGCCGTACCAGAGCGCCAGCGCCGGTACCGTGAACGCGCCCTCGATCACCAGCGCGAACAAGCAGACGAAAATACCCCGGCGCAACCAGCGGTGCATCCGCGCGTACGGCGCGGTGGTGCCCAGCGGCAGTTCATCGTTCTCCGGATCTCCTGCGGGGGTCGGGTTCTTGCTCATGCGGGGTCCTTCGGAAGAGTTGTTCGAATGCCGCCACTTCTCAGTCGGCGAAGATCTCGCGGTTGACGGTGTGCAGATAGGGAATCGCCAGGAACGGTGTGATGTAGAAGATGTCGTAGAGCCACCAGCCGATCACCGGCAGCACGACCCCGTCGTAGCGCACATCGGCGTACATGGTCATGTTGAACGTGTAACCGATCCAGATCACCAGCCCGAACCAGCAGGTGACGATCATCCACTGATGGCCCCAGCGTTTCATCTGCAGGAACGCGATCGCCGCGGCGATCCGCATCGGGAACACGGTGAGCATGAGAGCCACTTCCCAGCCCTTCTCACCGGGCGCACCGGCCCCGCCGATCCACAGTTCGTTGTAGTGCCAGAAGTAACCGGCATCGAAGAAATTGCCCCACGCGGTGAGGATCACCCGGTTGATCAGGGTGTGGTTGGCGATCAGGTCCAGCGCCCAGCCCAGACTGTTCAGCGCGGCGTCCAGGATCACCAGGTAGCCGATCAGGGTGACGATGATCGGCCGGACCGAGAGCCCGGATTCCTGCGCTTTGCGCTGCAACCAGACACCGCGCAGAAAGATCGGCAGGCCGACGATACCGAGGACCAGCGTCCCCATCAGCAGGGTTCCGGCGGTGAGCCACCAGTCGGCCCGCCGCTGGGCGCGGCGCGATTCGTCGTGATGGGCGTCGTAGGCGTCGGCGGGTTTCGGGGCGCCGGAGCGCCACGGCAACGAGACAGCGGAGAGTTTCACGGCGGTTCCTACCAATCCCGGACCGAGTACATGTGCAACTGGATGAGGAACATCGCCAGTAGGAATCCGTAGGCGAAGATCTGGACGGCGATCAGTGCGCGGCGGCGCCGGCGATCCTGTTCGTTCACGGGTTGGTCCTCCTTCTAGACCTACTGCGCGGAAGCGGTGTCCGCGGCGGCCAGTGCGGCCGCCGCGATCTCGCGCAGACCTTCGTTGATCGCGCCGTTACTGCTCAGCGGCGCCAGGATGCATGCTTCGGCGGCCTCTCGTTCGCCCGCTCCGGCGGCGACGAGATGCGCGGTGGTCACCAGGACCCGGGTGGAGGGTGGTTCGAAATGGAACACCTCGTCGGCTTCGCGGATGACGCGCGCACAACCGACCAGCCGCCGGGCGACCGCCGGGTCGACCCCGGTCTCGGCGACCACCACGCCGGCTTCGCTGTCGGCGTCGAGGTAGTCCATCGTCAGGGTCACGAAGCGCTGCCGGAAAGACGGTTTCAGTTCCTTGAGCGAACTGCGGTAGGCCGGGTTGTAGGAGCAGACCAGCATGAACGTCTCCGGCGCCCGGACCACCTCGTCCGCGCGATCCAGGTAGAGCTCGCGGCGATGGTCGGTGAGCGAATGCAGGATCGCCAGCGAATCGTGCCGTGCCTCGACCACCTCGTCGAGGTAGCAGATCGCGCCGTCCTTGACGGCCCGGGTGAGCGGGCCGTCGTTCCAGACCACATCGCCGCCCGTCACCAGGAACCGGCCGACCAGATCGGAGCTGGTCAGATCGTCATGACAGCTGATCGTGACCACCGGGCGGCCCAGCAGCCGGCCCATGTGCTCGACGAAACGGGTCTTCCCGCACCCGGTCGGGCCGGTGAGCATCACCGGGATCCGGCGCCGGAACGCCCGTTCGAACAGGGCGATCTCGTTACCGGTGGCGGGCTGGTATTCGCTGCTCATGCTGACCTCTCGATATCGGCCGTCCTGCGTATCTCCGCATCCGTTCCGGCCGCGCGCGGACTGCGGACGGTCCCCGCCCGGCGACGCCCGTCAGGCGGCGACCAGTTCACGGTGGACATGAGCGAGGACCCGGGGCAGTTCCTCGACCCGGTGGATGCGCCGGGACCGCCGCTCCCCGAACACCACCGGCAGCGGATCCACCCGGGCGGGGCCGACGCCGAGGTAGTAGACCGCGACCCCGGCCTCCTCGGCCTCCTCGACCGCGTGCGCGACATCGGCCCAGGCGTACCGGCCCTCATAGCCTTCGTCGGAGATGAGTCCGTCGCCGATCACGATCAGCAGCCGCCGCCCGGCGGGCCGGTCGAGCAGGCGGGCGGTGAGATGACGCAGCGGCGCCCCGAGCCGGGTGTAACCCGCGGTCCGCAGGCCCAGGCCGCCGGGGTCGACGAAACGCGGATCGTCGAAATCCTTCAGGCAGCGCACCTCGACCCGGTGCCGGGTATTACCGGTGAACACGAAGATCCCGTGCTGCTCCGCCGCCGCGGCCATGGCATGGGACAACGCGTCCGCGCAGGCCAGTTCCAGGGCGAAGGTGCGGCCCTGGTGCGCGCCGAGCGACGAACTACCGTCCAGCAGTACCGCGGTCGCCACATCGCGGGTGCTGGGCAGCAGCTCCCGGAACACCCGCGGCTGGGTCGCGGTGCCGGTGCGCAGATCCACGTAGTGGCCGATGTAGCGGTCGATATCGAGATCGGATCCGTCTTCCAGTCCGCCGGTCGGTGCGCGCTGGGTGCGCCGGCGGAACCAGCGGGTCACGTCCACCGCCGCGGGTGCCGCGGTATGGGCCTGTCGCGGCTGCCGGAGTTCCAGGACCGCGACGTGATCCGGGAGGAAACGTCTCGTCCACAGATTCCATTCGGGATAGGGGATGCCCGCGCGCTGATCCGGCCGGATCTCGACCTCGTCGTCCTCGGGCCGGCTCGGTGGTGGCAGGTTGGGGTTGCGTACCCCGCCCGCACCGCCGACGGGTACCGACATGGCCCGGTAGGAATCGGCGCGCGGCGTCGTCCAGGGCATCCGCCCGTACATCCGCCGCAGCGCCGTCGACAGCGCACCGCGTCCGGCCTGCGTCAGCGGCGGATGCCCCAGAAGCGGATGGGGATCCGGATGCCGTACGGACCGGGCCAGATCGACAGCGCGCGCGAGGATCTCGGCGCCGTCGAGGTCCGGGTCGGCGGGTTCGAGCTCCGGCAGGATGCGTCGTAGTTCGGGGATCAGTCCGGGGAATCTGCCCGTGATCCAGCCCAGCGCCACCGCGCCCTCCACCACCGTCAGGCCCGCCAGTTCGCGGGGCGACAGCTCGTCCAGCCGATACTTGGCGATACGGTCCTTCGACGGTGCGCACTGCAGGGCGACTCCGCAAGTGAGGGTCCGCCTGGTCCAGTCCGTCGGCGGCGGGTACGGAACGTGCACCACGGTGCGCCCGGGGTTCAAGCCGAAGCTCCGCCGCTCCCCGGTGATCAGGCGGGCGCCCCGGCGCCGCCGGTCCGAGAACGCGACGGCGGTCACCGCGCAACTGCGCTCCACCGTCGCCGCGGAACCGGAACGGCCGATGTCCATGACGGTCCCCGCCGCTCAGAAGGTCCCGATATTGCGCATGACCCAATACCAGAAGCCGATCACGGCCCCCATCGCGCCCCAGCCGACGATCAGCCGAACGATGTCCTGCCACATAGTGACCTCCTGTGGTCGGTTCCCGTGGGTGCCGGGACGAGCCGCGGTCGCGGATTCACCGGGGCTCCATACCGCGAAGAGCGGTGGTGACGTAGTTGTCGAGCATGGCGGCGCGTACCGCCTTGGAATCGCTGGTGGTGGTCAGCAGGGCGTAGAGCCCGAGCAGGAAGAAGACCGCGCTGTGGAAGGGATCGACTTCGGTGGCCGCTTCGCCTGCTTCGCGGGCGCGTTCGATCTCCTGGACCACCTGCACGATCAGCGGATGGTCGGTCCATTCGTCGTCCGGCGGGCGGGTCGGGGTGAAATGCAGGCCGAGTACATCTTTGAACAGGATCGCGCCGACCCGGCGTTCGACCGACAACACCAGCCGGACCGCTTTCGCCAGCGCGCCCGGCAGATCGTGCGGCGCCGCCACGAAACGAGCGAACTCCGCGGCCACCCGGGTTTCCTCGCGCCGCTCCAGTTCCAGCAGCACGTGCTCTTTGCTCGGGAAGTGGAAGTAGAAAGTTCCGCGCGCGACACCGGCTGCCTCGATGATGGCGCCGACGTCGGCACCGGCGGTCCCGGTGCGCCGGAACTCCGCGACGGCGGCGTCGAAGACTCGTCTGCGAGTCTCCAGGCGTTGGGCCTCGCGGCCCCGTGGCTTCTCCGTCGGCGCGTTCACACGTTCCATCAGAAGGTACTCACTGAAAAATGTCAATAAAAAATGTCAATGACTTCTGTCGTTGAACAGTCGGGCGGCGGGTCGTTCGACCGGGCTCGGGTAGCCGGAACGGTCCGATACGCGCAATGATTCGACCGCTCTGCTCCGCGCCGCCGACTCGAACCGAGTGCCGAACCGGCTCGGCCCGCGTATGTTCGCTACGGCGAAGTCCGGCTCGGCTGAAGGGAAGGCGAGACGCACACCCTCCACCACCGGATCCTCCGAGCTCACCCAGAACAATCTGGGGAACCGGGTCGAGGCCACCTCGCGTGACCTGAGCGGCGGGTACCGGGCGCGCACCGGAAGACTGCCGATCGAGACGCATCCGGCGACGGACAGATATCTGGCGGAGCAGTTCGACACCCGCGTCGGCCGGGTGCCAGGGCCTGGTCCGGGGGCCGGCCCGGTCACCGTGCGGTCGCTGCCCCGGCGGCCGGCGGACTTGCACACGGTATGGACCGGTCTGTATCTGGTGACCTGATCACATCCGGATTCCGGATGCCGTGACCGCGTCGCTTCCGGGCTCGTCTTCCCGCCGGTGGGATCTCGGTAAGTCTCCGACCCAACTGCCACACAACAGTATTCGGAGCGCACACGATCTGTGCGCTCGCCGGGCGAACGCGCGCCCGATCGGATCATGCGGTGGTGACAGTGAGAACCGCAGTGGCGACGGCGAGGACGAAGTAGACCCCCGGGAAGGCCATGTTGTAGTAGACGTGCGCGCGCAGGTGGGTGATGAGCGCGCCCGCGTAGAACAGCACCAGCGCCACCGCCGCCGCGAACCCCAGTGGCTTCGTGCCGAGGATTCCGAGCACGACGCCGGCCGCCCCGGCGAGCTTGAGCGTGGCCAGCCACGGTAGCCAACCGGGCGGTACCCCGACCTCGGCGGAGTTGGCCAGTACGAACTCAGCGCGGGCGAAATCGGCGAGAGCGATACCGGAATTGGCCACCACGGTGGCGATCGCGACGACGAGGTAGGTGGTATCCACCGCTGAACTTCCTTTCGGAGGATGGTGCCGTCGAAGGGTCGACAGCGAACGAGATGCGTGCGGCACCGCGTCCAAAGGCTGTGCCGACTGTGGAATCCACCTTTCCCGGCCCTGGAGAAAGCCGCCAATACCTGCATCCATAACCTGTGGGAATGGATGTGGACATCCGGCTGCTCCGCTACTTCGCCGCAGTGGCGGCGGAAGGCACGCTGACCCGGGCCGCCGCCCGGCTCTATGTATCGCAACCGGCGTTGACCAAGCAGATCCGGCAGTTGGAGAACCTGCTCGGTGTCGAGCTCTTCGTTCGTTCCCGGACCGGGATGGCACTCACTCCGGCGGGCGAGGCGCTGGCCGGGCGGACGCATTCGGTGCTCGCCGAATGGGACCTCGCGGTGCAGGAGACCCGCCGGGCCGCGGGCCGGGCGGCGCGGGTGCTGCGGGTCGGCTTCCTCGCCAGTGCCGCCAACGAGGCCACTCCGAGGATCATCGCCGCGTTCGGCCGCCGCCGGCCCGGCTGGAGGGTGGATATGCGGCAGGGGTCCTGGGGGGATCCGACCGGAGGTCTCGCCGCCGGTGAGGTGGATATCGCGCTGCTCCGCCTCCCGTTTCCCGGGCAGGAGCGATGGCGGGTGCGGGAGTTGTTCGCCGAGGCACGCTGGGTGGCGCTGGCCGCCGCGCATCCGCTGGCGGACCGCGAGGTGATCGCCCTGGCGGAGCTACTGGACGAACCGTTCGTCGCCGCGCCCGCGGAAACCGGCGCGTGGCGTGACTACTGGCTCGCGGCCGGGGAACGGGGCGGCCGGATACCGCGTATCGGCGCGGTCACCGATCAGCCCGACGATTGGCTCAATGCCATCGCCAACGGTTACGGAGTGGCGTTGGCGCCCGAATCGGCGGCCCGGTTCTATGCCAGACCCGGGATCACCTACCGCCCGGTGACCGGGGTGGCGCCGAGCCGCGTCGGTGTGGTGTGGAAGCCCGAGTCGGATACGGACCCGGTGGTGCGAGAGTTCGCCGACTGTTGTGCCGAACTCGGTGCCGGGGAAGGCTGACGCTCGATCGCAGTTCAGGGCCATTTTTCACAATCTGCGCCGAGGCGTG
The DNA here is from genome assembly GCF_053594175.1 of Nocardia sp. NPDC001965. Lineage (NCBI taxonomy): Bacteria > Bacillati > Actinomycetota > Actinomycetes > Mycobacteriales > Nocardiaceae > Nocardia > Nocardia sp. NPDC001965. The sequence goes on along the minus strand of NZ_JBSFDZ010000015.1, from coordinate 3,387 downwards.
CGCGATTATCTGATGCCATAGTGGCACCTATCTGAGCCAGATTCTCTTGCGTGTGTGCCATGTGTGTGCCATAGTGGTGCCATGGACTTGAGCGCATACGTGAGCAACCTCGGCCGAGAGTTCGCCACCCTCGCCGAAACCAACGGCGACGAGGCTCGTGAGCTGGTCGAACGGCTCTCCGGCTCGCTCGAGTCGGCGATCCGGATGACCCTGCTGGAGACGCTGGCGGCCGCGGCCGACGAGATCACCGTGGACCTGGCTCCCGGATCCGTGGAACTGCGGCTGCGGGGTCGCGATCCGGACTTCGTCGTGACCACACCGCCCGCCGAACGCGGCGCGGACACCGCGACCGACGGTGACGGCGCGGACAACGATCCCTTGATCACCGAGGACGGGCCCGCCGCGCGGATCAATGTGCGGATGCCCGAACAGCTCAAGGCCGCGATCGAGGAGGCCGCGGCCAAGGAAGGACGTTCGGTCAACGCGTGGCTCGTCCGCGCGGCCGCCACCGCTCTGCAACGCACCGAGCGCGAGCGGCGACCCGAACCCCGTAGCGCCGGAAACATCTTCAAACAGGGCTTCACCGGCTGGGTGCGCTAGCCCACACGCTTTTCCGTCACCAACTTTCCCTTCCGTCCCGACCTGCGGGAACGGCTCACCAACCCATGATGTGGAGACCCCCATGCCAAAATACGACACTCCCGCACCGATTTCGGCCGTCGTGGAACTCGGCTTCGGTTACGTGCGAATCGCCGCGAGCGACCGGACCGACACGGCGGTCGAGGTCCGCCCGACCGACGAATCCGACGACTCCGACCGGAAAGCGGCGTCCCAGGTGCGCGTCGAATACGCGAACGGGGTCCTGCGGGTCACCGGCCCGAAACGGCGGATCGACTTCTCCAAGAAGACCCGATCGGTCGATGTGGATATCGAACTGCCCAGTGGTTCGGATATTTCCGCCGATATCGACGCCGGCGATATCCACGGCACCGGACAGCTGGGCGAATGCGGGCTGGAAACGTCCGCCGGGAGCATCCGGCTCGACCGCACCGGCCCACTGCGAGTGAAGACCTCGGCCGGTCATGTCGCCGTCGAGGCGGTCGGCGGCAATGCCGAGATCTCCACCGGCTCGGGCAAAGTGCAGCTCGGTTCGGTGGCGGGCACCGCGGAGGTGAAGAACTCCAACGGCCGGACCGCCATCGGATCCGTCGGTGGCGCCGCCCGGGTCCGCGCGGCCAACGGCGATATCCGGATCGAACGGGCCGGCGCCGATGTCCACGCGAAATCGTCGAACGGCAGTATCCGGCTCGACGAAGTGGTCCGCGGCGCGATCGATATCCAGAGCGCCATGGGTGATCTGGAGGTCGGCATCGCCGCGGGCACGGCCGCCTGGGTTTCGGTCGATACGAAATTCGGGACCGTGCGCAACTTGCTGACCGACGCCACCGGCCCCGAGAAATCCGACGAAACCGTCGAGGTGCGCGGCCGCACTTCCTTCGGCGACATCACCATCCAGCGCTCCTGATCAACCACCGGAAAAAGGAACAGCATGACCATCGAAGCGCCCCGGGCGGCCATCGCCGTGACCGGACTGCGGAAATCGTTCGGCGACAAGACCGTCCTCGACGGCATCGACCTGAGTGTTCAACGCGGGACCATCTTCTCGCTGCTCGGCGCGAACGGTGCGGGCAAGACCACCACGGTGCAGATCCTGTCCACACTCATCAATGCCGACTCAGGGGAGATCCGGGTCGCCGGGCACGATCTCACCCGGGATCCGGACGCGGTACGCGCCGCGATCGGTGTCACCGGCCAGTTCTCCGCGGTGGACAATCTGCTCACCGGCGAGAAGAACCTGCTGCTGATGGCGGATCTGCATCACCTCACCCGCGATGACGCCCGCCGCCGCACCGCCGAACTGCTCGAACAGTTCGATCTGATCGAGGCGGCCCGGAAACCGGCATCGACCTACTCCGGCGGTATGCGCCGCCGGCTCGACCTGGCGATGACACTGGTCGGCAGCCCGCAGGTGATCTTCCTCGACGAGCCGACCACCGGTCTGGATCCGCGCAGCCGCCGCAATATGTGGCAGATCGTCCGCGATCTGGTGTCCGGCGGTGTCACCATCTTCCTCACCACGCAGTACCTGGAGGAAGCCGACCAGCTGGCCGACCGGATCGCGGTCCTCGACCACGGCCGGATCGTCGCCGAAGGCACCGCCGACGAGCTCAAACGCCGGATCCCCGGCGGACACGTACGCCTGCGGTTCGCCGACGAGCAGGCCCTGGATCTGGCCCTGCGCGTACTGGGCCGCGCCACCCGCGACGGCGACGCGCTGGCCGTGCGGGTCCCCAGCGACGGCAGTATGCGTTCGCTGAAAACCGTGATCGACCTGCTCGAGGACCGGGCCGTCGAGGTCGACGAACTCTCCGTGCACACCCCTGATCTCGACGATGTCTTCCTCGCCCTCACCGGCAACCCCTCCGACGCGAAAGTGACCACGCGATGAGTACCACCACTCCCACCGCGCCGCTGCGCTTCTACCCGCTGCGCGATTCGGCCACGATGCTGCGCCGCAACCTCGAACACATGCTGCGCTACCCGTCCATGACCGTGATGCTCGTCGGTATGCCGGTGATCTTCTTGCTGCTGTTCGTCTACGTGTTCGGCGGCACGATGGGTGCCGGTCTCGGCGGGCCCAGCGGTGGGCGCGCCGAGTACGTGGCTTTCATCGTTCCGGCGATTCTGCTGATGACCGTGACCGCCGCGGTGCAGGGCACCGCGATCTCGGTCGCTATGGATATGACCGAAGGTGTGATCGCCCGGTTCCGCACCATGCACATCGCCCGGGTCTCCGTACTCACCGGGCATGTACTGGGCAGTGTCATCCAGACGATGATCAGCCTGGTGCTGGTGCTCGGGGTGGCGTTACTGGTCGGGTTCCGGCCGACCGCGAGCCCGGTGGAATGGCTGGCCACGGCCGGGTTCCTGCTGGTGGTGACCTTCGCGCTGGTCTGGCTGGCCGTGGCGCTGGGCCAGGCGAGCAAAACCGTCGAATCCGCGAGCAATGTGGGCATGCCGCTGCTCCTGCTGCCCTTCCTCGGGTTCGCTCCGGTCGAATCGATGCCGTCCGGACTGCGCTGGTTCGCCGAATACCAGCCGTTCACCCCGATCATCGAAACACTGCGCGGTCTGCTGATGGACGAACCGCTGGGCAACAACCCCTGGATCGCACTGGGCTGGTGTGCTGTCACCGCCCTCGGCGGGTACCTGTGGTCGAAGAAGCTGTTCACACTGTGCGTGGGGTATTCGGACGGTGCGGAGGAAAGGGGCGAGGGTGCAGGTTCCGGGTGACATATCGGGCTCGCGCAGTGAGGGCGGGATATG